>JBGPSQ010000127.1:0-8510 GCA_041490205.1 Gallionellaceae bacterium | reverse complement strand
GTGACGATATTCTTTCATTCACTGCCAGCAAAGCGCCTATGACAAAATAGGAAAGTTGCCCAGGAAACTGGCGAGCTATTTCGCCCCCCTTGTTTCCCGCATAAACCGAAGTAAAAAAATATACCCATAAAATACTTAAACACAACAGTGCCAAGGTTGTTTTCGCTGAGCCGGCCTTGTTAAACAGAAAAAATATCGGCGGTATGCAAAAATAAAGCATTACTTCTATCTTGATCGTCCATAGCGAACCATTCAGCGTTTGTACGGGATTTTCAGTGAAAGTCGAGGGTAGCTCAGGTTGAAGAAAGTTCAGGAAAAAAGCGTTAGATGCGATGTATCCAACTGTCTGGCCGGACCGCAAGAAATCGAACACATCGAGTCGAGTCGTAAAAATCCCGATAAGCAAGCACAATAAAACTGCCGTTATGTAAGCTGGATATATTCGTCGAAATCTTTTTTCGGTATAGTCGTACAGGCTTTTACTTGAAAGATAGCTTTTCATTACCAAAAAACCGCTGATGGCAAAAAAGCCTTTTACGGCAAAGTTTGCATCAAATATTTTTTCAAATATCTTGAAGTCTTGCAGTTGCGTCAGCACCGAAAGGTGTGCAAAGACAACAATCAACGCGAGCCCTATTCTTACACCGTCAAAATTATTTTTATTCATTAGCGCTGTATTTTGTTCAAGGTTGCCCATGATTCTAAGTGCAACGCTTGCACGTGTGAAGCAAAACTAGCGTCGCAGCCGTATATTGGGCTTACACCGCCTCTGTGGTTTAAAATGAGCAACCTGGATTTTCAAATACGAACCATGACCTTGACTTGTCTGGCCCCGGCCAAGCTGAACCTGTTTTTGCACGTCGTTGGCCGCCGCGCGGACGGCTACCATCTACTGCAGACACTGTTCCGCTTCATCGATCTTAGCGACACGCTGCATTTCACCCTGCGCGAGGACGGCTTGGTTCGCCGCACCACCCCAATCGAGGGCGTGGCAGAAGAGCACGATTTATGCGTGCGCGCTGCATTGCTGCTGCAAAAAGAATGCGGTTGCCGTCTTGGAGTGGATATTGCCGTGGAGAAGCGCATTCCCATGGGCGGCGGCCTGGGTGGGGGCAGTTCGGACGCAGCCACCACGCTTTTGGCGCTGAACAAGCTGTGGAGCTTGGGCGTCTCGCGCGAGCGGCTGATGCAACTGGGCGTGCAACTGGGCGCGGACGTGCCGGTGTTCATTTTCGGCGAAAACGCCTTCGCCGAAGGAATAGGCGAACAATTGCAGGCTTATCCGCTGCCCGAGGCGTGGTATGTGGTGCTTTTTCCGCCCGTCCACGTGCCGACGGCAGCGGTTTTTTCACGGCCAGAATTGACACGGGACACGATTTCCCTCAAAATCCGCGACCTTTCGACGCATCGGCTGCAAAATGACCTGCAACCGGTGGTATGCAAGCTGTATCCCGAGGTGGAGCGGCACTTGGCCTGGCTGGGGCAATTCGGCCCGGCGATGATGACGGGCTCCGGGGCTTGTGTGTTTGCCGGGTTCGGCGACGAGGCCGGAGCAAAGGCGGTATTGCAGCAGTTGCCGAAAGATATGCAGGGTACTGTGGCGCGGGGATTGCCACGCCACCCGCTCAAGGATTTTTGTGCATGATTTCAAGATTTTTGTACGGATTTCATGCGGATAGCGCCAAATTGATGGCGCGATGTTAAAGTTTTGGGGAGTCGCCAAGTGGTAAGGCACCGGATTTTGATTCCGGCATTCGTAGGTTCGATCCCTACCTCCCCAGCCAGTTTCCGGGAATATATGCGGTTTAGCGGGCGCAAGCGCCCATTACGATTCGAGGGGTGAACGTGTCCTACGACAGCCTGATGGTATTCACCGGGAATGCCAATCCCAAGCTTGCAAGCGATGTTGCCAAGCACCTGGACATCCATCTGGGGCGTGCGACCGTGGGGCGTTTTTCCGACGGCGAAGTGATGGTGGAAATCCTGGAGAACGTGCGCGGCAAGGACGTGTTCGTGCTGCAATCCACCTGCGCACCGACCAACGACAGCCTGATGGAGGTGATGGTCATGGTGGATGCGCTCAAGCGCGCCTCAGCCGGACGCATCACCGCGGCAATGCCGTATTTCGGCTATGCACGGCAGGATCGCCGCCCGCGTTCGGCGCGCGTGGCGATCACCGCCAAGGTGGTGGCGGACATGCTCTCCAGCGCCGGTGTGAACCGCCTGCTGACCATGGACTTGCACTCCGACCAGATACAGGGGTTTTTCGACATCCCGGTGGACAACATCTACGCCAGCCCCATCCTGCTGTCGGACGTGTGGAAGAACAATTACCCCGACCTGATCGTGGTGTCGCCGGACGTGGGCGGCGTGGTGCGCGCCCGTGCGCTGGCCAAGCAGCTGGACGCGGACCTGGCGATCATAGACAAGCGCCGCCCCAAGCCGAACGTGGCGAAGGTGATGAACATCATCGGCGACGTGGTCGGGCGCACTTGCTTGATCATGGACGACATGGTGGACACCGCCAACACGCTGTGCGAGGCCGCCAATGCGCTCAAAGAAAAGGGCGCGAAGCGGGTGATCGCTTACTGTACGCACCCGGTGCTGTCCGGCCCGGCCATCGAGCGCATCAGCAATTCCGCGCTGGACGAACTGGTGGTGACTGACACCATTCCGTTGCGCGAGGAAGCGCGCAACTGCAAGCGCATCCGGCAACTGAGCGCGGCGGAGTTGCTGGCCGAGACCATGCGCCGCATCAATGCGGAAGAGTCGGTCAGCTCGCTGTTCGTGGAATAAGCGATTGTATAATTGGTTTTTTGGGCGGCAACCATACCGGTTGCCGCATAACCCGGAAACGCCTGGTCGCGGGCGGTTCCAATTGACTGGAGAAGTAAAATGGCAATCGAAGTAAGCGCAACTATACGCAAGGCGCAAGGAACGGGTGCGAGCCGCCGTCTGCGCAAGACAGGCCGCGTGCCTGGCATCGTCTATGGCGGCAAGGAACCCATGCTGATAGACGTGGACCACAACAATCTCTACCACGCCCTGCGCAACGAGGCTTTCCACGCCTCCATCCTGGCGCTCGACCTGGGCGGGAAGAAGGAACAAGTGCTGCTGCGCGATTTCCAGATGCATCCCTTCCGCCAGCAAGTGCTGCACATCGACTTCCAGCGCGTGCAAGCTGACAAGAAGATCCACATGAAGGTGCCGCTGCACTTCATCAATGCCGACATCGCGCCCGGCGTGAAAGTCGGCGGCGGTATCATCAGCCACGTTCTGAATGACATGGAAGTTTCCTGCCTGCCCGCAGACCTGCCCGCAGCCATCGAAGTGGATCTGTCCACCCTGGACCTGGGCCATTCGATCCACATCTCCGACATCAAGATGCCCAAGGGCGTGGATGTAGCCGGACACCATCACGGCGGCGATGCCGTGGCGACGGTGCAAATCCCGCGCGGCGCGGTTGAAGCGGCAGCCGAAGCCACCACCACCGAGGCAGCGGCTCCGGCTGCGGGCGAAGCGAAACCGGCAGCAGCGGCAGCCAAGCCAGCAGAAGCCAAGAAGTAAGCAGGGCTTTTGCCTGCCAAGCCCGCCGTGCGATCAACAATCCATGGCGGGCTTTTTCATTATGAGCGAAATAAAATTAATTGTCGGGCTGGGCAACCCGGGACGTGAATACGAGGCGACGCGCCACAACGCCGGATTTTGGTGGGTGGAGGAGTTCGCGCGCGTGCAAGGCGCAAGCTTCAGGGTGGACGGCAAGTTTCACGGCCTGGTTGCGCGCGCCGCGCTGCACGGGCATGAAGTTCACCTGCTCAAGCCGCAGACTTTCATGAATGTCAGCGGCCGCGCGGTGGGGGCCATGGCGCAGTTTTACAAGATAGAGCCAGCGCAAATGCTGGTTGTGCATGACGAGCTGGACTTGCCGCCAGGCAGCGCCAAGCTGAAGCTGGGCGGCGGGCACGGTGGCCACAACGGCCTCAAGGACATCATCGCGCACCTCGGCACGAAGGAATTCTGGCGGCTGCGCATCGGCATCGGACACCCGGGCGAACGTGGCGAGGTGAGCAATTACGTCTTGAATGCGGCGCGCAAAGAAGAACAGGTCTTGATCGATGAGGCAATGGCGCGCGCTCAGGACGTGGCGCCCCTGATCGTGGAAGGCAAGCTGGAAGCTGCAATGCTCAAGCTGCATACCAATTAACCAAGGAATCAATAATGAGTCTTAAATGCGGTATCGTCGGCCTGCCCAATGTGGGCAAATCCACCCTGTTCAATGCGCTTACCAAGGCGGGCATTGCGGCTGAAAACTATCCGTTCTGCACCATCGAGCCGAATGTCGGCATCGTCGAGGTGCCCGATCCGCGCATGGCGGAACTGGCGAAGATCGTCAACCCGCAGCGCATGCAGCCCGCCATCGTCGAATTCGTGGATATTGCCGGCCTGGTGGCGGGCGCTTCCAAGGGCGAGGGGCTGGGCAACCAGTTCCTGGCCAACATCCGCGAGACCGATGCGATCGTCAACGTGGTGCGCTGCTTCGACGATCCCAACGTGGTGCACGTCGCGGGCAAGGTGGATCCGCTGGCCGACGTCGAAGTCATTCTCACCGAGCTGGCGCTGGCCGACCTTGCTACCGTGGAAAAGGCCATCCAGCGCGACGGCAAGAAGGCCAAGTCCGGCGACAAGGACGCGATCAAGCTCGTCGCCATACTGGAAAAACTCGTGCCGCACCTCAACCAGGGCCAGCCCGCAAGGACGCTCAAGCTGACTGACGAAGAAAAGGAAATCATCAAGCCGCTGTGCCTGCTCACCATCAAACCCGCGATGTATGTGGGCAACGTGCTGGAAGACGGTTTCGAGAACAACCCGCACCTGGACCGCCTGCGCGAATATGCGGCAAAAGAAGGCGCGCCGGTGGTTGCCCTGTGCGCCAAGATCGAGGCGGAGCTGGCCGACCTGGACGACGCCGACAAGAAGGAATTCCTCGCCGACCTGGGCCTGGACGAGCCGGGACTCAATCGCCTGATCCGCACCGGGTATGAGCTGCTCGGCCTGCAAACTTATTTCACCGCAGGCGTAAAGGAAGTGCGCGCCTGGACCATACACAAGGGCGACACCGCACCCCAGGCGGCGGGCGTGATCCATACCGACTTCGAGAAGGGCTTCATCCGCGCCCAGACCATCGCCTTTCAGGATTTCATCGCCTGCGGCGGCGAGGCGGGCGCGAAGGAAAAGGGCAAGATGCGCGTGGAAGGCAAAGATTACATCGTGCAGGACGGCGACGTGATGAACTTCCTGTTCAACGTGTAAACTTTATTATTGGTTCTGCCATGAGACATCTCGATATTGGTTGCGGACGCAAGCCCAGAAACCCTTATGACGCCGACGAGCTTTACGGGGTGGATGTATACCCGGAAGTCGTCGATCTGGGCGCCAATTTCAAGTGCTGCAACATGGCAATGGAGCCCCTGCCGTTCGAGGACAACTTCTTCGATTCGATCTCGGCTTTCGACGTGATCGAGCACATTCCCCGGCAGTCCATCGATTATGGCGCGATGATTACCCGCCTGCCCTTTATCGAATTGATGGACGAGATACACCGGGTGTTGAAACCGAACGGGATGCTGTATGCCTTTACGCCCGCCTATCCCGCGCCGGAGGCCTTCCAGGACCCGACCCACGTCAATTTCATCACCGACATCACCCACCTGTATTTTTGCGGCAAGGACGGATACGCCAGGAATTACGGGTTCAAGGGCGAATTCGAAGCTGTCGAGATCAGGCGGATGTATTCGAGTTACGCGCAAAAGGCGACCCGCAACTGGAAGATCGCATTGAAGAACTGGCACAAGCACCATATCAGGGGCGGGTTGAGCATCAAGGGAACACTGGGCAACCTTGTTTGGCAACTGAAGGCTGTAAAAGACGTTTAAGAAATACGCCGGGCGCCCAGCCATCCTCGGCAGCGGCCTTGATACCGGCGCGGCTCCCTGCATATTCTGTTACACTGCGCGCTGCGGCATCGCTTCAGTCTTGTTGCCGCCACCGATTCCGGTTTGCAGTTCCCCCTCATTCTGCCTAAGACTGGCGCCCTACTGGGCGGCAGGCCGATGTAACCAATAAAGGTTTTTTATGTCATTTTCAACTCTCGGCCTGTCCGAAGCTATCCTCCGCGCCGTTTCCGAGCGCGGTTATACCCAACCCACGCCCATCCAGGCGCAGGCCATACCGGTCGTGCTGCAGGGCGGCGACTTGCTGGCAGGCGCGCAGACCGGCACCGGCAAGACCGCCGGATTCACGCTGCCCATCCTGCAATTGCTCTCGGCCAGCCCCCCGGCCAAGGGCAAGGCCCCCATCCGCGTGCTGGTGCTGGTGCCCACGCGCGAGCTTGCCGCGCAGGTGGAAGAAAGCGTGCGCGAGTACGGCAAATACCTGCCGCTCAAATCCATGATGATGTTCGGCGGCGTCAGCATCAATCCGCAGATCAGCCAATTGCAGAAAGGGGTGGACATCCTGGTGGCCACGCCCGGGCGCCTGCTGGATCATGTGGGGCAGAAGACGGTGGACTTGTCGCATGTCGAAATCCTGGTGCTGGACGAAGCCGACCGCATGCTGGACATGGGTTTCATCCGCGACATCAAAAAAATACTCGCGCTGCTGCCCAAGAAACGCCAGAACCTGCTGTTCTCCGCGACCTTCTCCGACGAGATCAAGACGCTGGCCGATGGGCTGCTCAACAAGCCCGCGCTGATCGAGGTCGCGCGCCGCAACGCCACCGCCGAGCTGATAACGCAAAAAGTCTATCCGGTGGATCGCGAGAAGAAACGCGCGCTGCTCAGCCAATTGATCAAGGACCACAACTGGTTCCAGGTTCTGGTGTTCACCCGCACCAAGCACGGCGCGAACCGCCTCGCCGAACAGCTCGACAAGGACGGCATCCCGTCGCTGGCCATCCACGGCAACAAGAGCCAGGGGGCGCGCACCCGCGCACTGGCCGAATTCAAGAGCGGCAAGCTGCAGGTGCTGGTCGCCACCGACATTGCAGCGCGCGGCATAGACATTAGCGAGCTGCCGCATGTGGTGAACTTCGAGCTGCCCAACGTGCCGGAAGACTACGTGCACCGCATCGGGCGCACCGGACGCGCGGGCAGCGAAGGCGAGGCCAGTTCGCTTGTGTGCATCGATGAACACAAACTGCTGCATGACATCGAGCGGCTGATCAAGCGCGAAATCCCGGTGGTGCAAGTGCCCGGTTTCGAGCCGGACCCAAGCATCAAGGCCGAACCGATTCTGAATGGCCAAAATCGCGAGGGTGGACGTGGACAAGGCGGCGGGCGCGGACAGGGCCAGGGACGCAGCCAATCGGCGCCTCGCGCCGGTGGGGGCAAACCAGGCAGTGGCAAACCGGCTGGCGGCGGACAGTCGCGTCCCGGCGGCGGCAAACCGGCAGGTGGACAAGGCGCGGGCCGGGGCGCCGTGCCCGCGCTGCACCGCTCCGGCGGACGCGGCAGGTAAATATGATTGTCATTCCCGCGCTGCGTGTGTTGTTGGGGCTTTAGCCCCTTACAACCACGGCGTCCCCCTTGCGGGGGCAGGCGGGAATCCAGTGATTAAATTAAGTGCGCGTAGCGCATCCACAAAAGCCTTGTCCGCTTCGCGGATTGTTTGTCATACTGGATTCCCGCCTGCGCGGGAATGACGGAGCATAGTTTCTTCATGGATACAAACACTGAAGGCTCATATTCCAAACTCACTCCGGACTGCGTTCTGAACGCACTGGAAAGCCTCGGCTTCCAGTGCGATGGCCGCCTGCTGGCGCTCAACAGCTACGAAAACCGCGTGTACCAGGTTGGCATGGAGGGCGGTGCGCCGCTGGTGGCCAAGTTCTATCGCCCCGCGCGTTGGACTGACGCCGCCATACTCGAAGAGCACGCCTTTGTGCACGAACTCGCAGAGCGCGAAATCCCCGTGGTGCAGGCATTGGAGGTTGAAGGAAAAACGCTGCATCACTTCGATGGATTCCGCTTTGCGGTATTCCCCAAGCACGGCGGGCGCGCGCCCGAACTGGAAAACCGCGACACCCTGGAATGGATGGGGCGCTTTCTGGGGCGCATCCATGCCATCGGCGCGCTCGAGAAGTTCCGGCACCGCCCCGCGCTGAATATCGAAAGTTTCGGAATACAGCCGCGCGAATACCTGCTGGCGCATGGCTTCATCCCGCAGGATTTGCTCGCTGCGTACGGCAGCGTGTCGCAGCAGGCGCTGGATGGCGTGCGCCACTGTTTTGCGCGCGCAGGGGATCTCTCACATATCCGCCTGCACGGCGATTGCCATGCGGGCAACGTGCTGTGGACGGACGACGGCCCGCACTTCGTCGATTTCGACGACAGCCGCATGGGGCCGGCGATACAGGATCTGTGGATGCTGTTGTCCGGCGAGCGCGCTGACATGGTGCGACAGTTCTCCGATCTGATGGCGGGCTACGAAGATTTTTACGATTTCGATCCGCG
>JBGPSQ010000126.1:0-8547 GCA_041490205.1 Gallionellaceae bacterium | reverse complement strand
GGCCACCAGATACAACCAATTATGTCCAGTGCGATACGTTTACCTACGAATCCGACCTTGCTTTCCAAGATCGCCCTCGCATCAATGTATAACGGGTCTTCTCTTTGTTCGTTCATCGCTGATACTTGGTTATGAGTTCAAAGACCGAAAACCGGGGTCAGGTCTTGCAATCATACATTTCATTCCACAGACCTACTCACGATAGCATAGGCCACAAAAGAAATCTGCCATGGCGGCAGTGTTGGATTGCAAGACCTGCCCCCGATGGTGCGAGTTCGTCAACAACCGCATTTAGAATGCAGCATTCCTGTCAAAAAGAAGAAGAAGATGAAAAGAATACTAAACATAACGCCAGGATTGGGTACGCCCGTATAGACGACGCGCGTTTTACATATCCGGTCGTGAAAACCTTGTTTTTGTTTGTTGAGGGCCAAGTCGATGAAGCCGTATCCTGCAGAAGAAATGAATAGAAGATACAAAACGTAGCGCCCCACCGCCATTTGATGTCTCAGCAACCTCCCATCCAGAGATTGCACTTCGACTCTTAGCAACAGCTTCCCAAGTGTTCTACCATATAGTGCCGTTGCGATTGTGCTGTGTAAGAAATGGATGGGAATAATAGACGCAATAAAAAGCCACCAAAAGTTGAATTCAATCCATTTGTTCATGGATACGCTAAGTACGCCGAGCTTTTCCAGTATGGCAAGCAAGACCCCATCAAGAAACCACGCCAGGAAAATCGCGATCATCACATCCACAATCTGCGCCAATATCCTCACGCTGACGCCCGCAGCTCTTAGCTGGCCTGAAAAGAAAAGGGGCGCACTGAGCGCCCCGTCTCCAATCAGCCTTTTCATTTCAATTAAGGCCAAAATTAAGATCAATGAACACGCAATAGAATACCCCGCGACATACGCCCAAAAATAGTTTGTTAGCAGGTAAGTCATGTTCTTGCTTTAAAACCCCATTGATTGTTTGGTATCGCCAAATTTTGACTTTGTTTAGCCCAAGCCAAAACCAGCACCACCTAATCACGTTCGCGCCGGACATGCTTCTTGTGCTCGCGTTGCCCTTCGCTTTCCTTCCTGCCCTCTCTTTGCAATTTTTCCCTTCGCTGCCCGCTGATTTCCGCGCGGCGGCGCTGAACCCGCTCTGCCCGCTCCCCGCGGGATTCATTGCGCCTCTCCCTGGCCTGCGACCGCTCCTGCGACCGCTCCTGCGGATGCTGCTGCGCATGCGCCTCGCTGCGCGGTTGTTCGCCGCGCGTTTGCCGGAAATTCCGCCCCCTCTCTTCGCGCATTTGCTCGAAGCGCCCGCGCAGGCCTTCCTTGCGCTGCTGGATGCGGCCTTCCATTCTCAGGCTGCGCCGCGCCCAGAAGCGCGGGTGCTGGGCCATGATGGCGGGCGCTGCCGCCCGGCCCCTGGGGGCGAAGGCGAATTTACCGGGGGTGGCTTCGGCTTCGCCATGCGGGGTTTTCATGACGGTGGCGCCTTCGTTGACGGTGTCGTAAGTGCCCGGCTCGTCGCCATCGCCCTTGTCGATCACGGTTACTTCATGGTCGGTGCCGCGCACGCCGATGGTGGCGGTGGGGGTGGTGACGCGGTAGGCGGCATTATTGTGCTTGCCTATCCAGCCGGTGATGGAGCGCATCGCCCCGGTGAGCAGGGACACGAAGGTTTTGTCTTCTTCGCCGCCCTCGGCCTTGTATTGATCCACGCGGAATACGGTGTCGGGGCGCAGGGCGATGATGCCGCCGTCTTCGGTGACGATGTGCACTTCGCCGTCGTGCGCGGAGGTGATGGTGTCGCCTTCGTAGATATGCAGGCCGACGGTGACGGGCGCGGATTGGCCGTCTTGGCCTGTCACGGAGGCGCTGCCGGTGAGCGCGTCGACCGTGCCGTATACCTCGGCGGCGCTGGCGGCGTGGCAAATGGACAGGAGTGACAGGCATGCAATTAACGCCAAGATGGAGAATTTTCTTTTCATTATTTCACCCTTCTATGCCATTTAATCCTGGTTAGTAGTGCCGTTAATCATAGGGCGCTCCCTCATCCCCAGCCCTTCACACCCGCAAGGGGTACGCCGTGGTTGTAAGGGGCTAAAGCCCCAACAACACACGCAGCCCGGAGGGGGAAGGGTGCGAAGCCCCTCTCCCTTTGGGAGAGGGGTTGGGGTGAGGGAGCTCCCTCAGCTAGCCTGCCAGCATCCCCAGCCCCCACGCCACACCAAAACCCGTGACCTCGCCCGCCACGATGCCCAGCCCGCCCTCGCAGCGACTGGCCGATAAATCCATATGCAGCCAGGGCGTATCGTGTTCCACAAAGCGCTTGAGGAAGCGGGTGGCGAGGATGTGGTCGGCTTCGCCTGCCAATGTGCATTGCTTGATGTCGGCGACTTTCGATTCGAGGTCGGCTTCGTAATCTTCGTCCTGCGGGAAGGCGCACAGGCGTTCGCCGGTCTGGCGGCCCATGTTCACGGCGCGCTGCGCGAGCTCTTCACTGGTGCCGAAGATGCCGGAGTAGCGCGCGCCCAGGGCGGTGGCCATGCTGCCGGTGAGGGTGGCGAAGTCGATGATGAGGCTGGGCTTGGTGCGCGAGGCGAGGGTGAGCGTATCGGCCAGCACCATGCGGCCTTCGGCGTCGGTGTGCATGATTTCGATGGTGGTGCCGTTGAGGGCGGTGACGATGTCGTTCTGTTTGTATGCCTTGGGGCTGATGTGGTTTTGCGCGAGGGCGAGCCAGCAATCGATGTTCACGGCCAGCTTTTGCTGGGTGGCGGCGAGCAGGATGCCGAGCGCGACGGCGGAGCCATTCATGTCTTCGTGCATGTTGTGCATGTAGCGCGAGGGCTTGAGGTTGTGGCCGCCGGTATCGAAGCAGATGCCCTTGCCGACAAGGGCGACGGTTCGCTTGGCCTTGGGGTGCTTGTAGCTGAGGTGGACGATGGCGGCATCTTCCGTTTCGCTGCCCTGGGCCACGGCGACGAATGCGCCCGCGCCCATTTTGCGCAATGCCTTCATGTCGAATTCTTCGTGTTTCCAGCCTTGTTCCTGCGCCAGCTTTTTCACGCGCGCGCGGTATGCGCCAGGTGTCAGTTCGTTGGGCGGCAGGACGGTGAGTTCGCGGCACAGCAGGTTGCCCATGGCTTGCGCCTTGAGGACATCGAACGCTTTCTTATCGGTGTGGCCGTATAACTCGATTTTCTGGAGCGGCTTGCGTTCGTCTTTTTTCTTATGCACGGGCATCAGCGCGCCATTCACCCATGCGCCATACACCGCCAGCTCGGCGGCGCGCTGGCGCTGCGCCTCGTCTCCCAGCACGGCGATGCCCAGTGCCTTGGGGCTTTCTGCCAGCAGCAGTTGCAGGGCCTTGCGCACTTGCACCTGTTGGGTAAACGCATCCTTGCCAAAATCCAGCATGGCCCAGGCGACCAGCGCGCCGTTTTGCGCATTGGCGCTGACGGGCGATTTCGCCAGTTCGTCGGCCTTCATGTCGCGCCGCTTGAGCACGGCGGCGAGCAGATCGCCATGCGGGACATCCTTGGGCAGCGCTTTGGTCTTGGGCAGCAGCACCAGCAGGTGCGTGGCAGTCAAGGCGGCGGGCAGGGTCTGGGATAGGGTGAGCTGTGCTAACATTACGGCCTCGAAAAAGTCATTCAATGCCGTCATTATACGGCGATTCGACCACAGGAATTATGCGCACCTATTTGAATCTCATGCAGTACGTGCTGGACCACGGCACCCAAAAATCCGATCGCACCGGCACCGGCACGGTGAGTGTGTTCGGCTACCAGATGCGCTTCGATCTGGCCCAGGGTTTTCCTCTGGTCACCACCAAGAAGTGCCACGTTAAATCCATCATCCATGAGCTGCTGTGGTTTTTGCAGGGCGACACCAACATCAAATATCTCAAGGAAAACGGCGTTTCCATCTGGGACGAGTGGGCAGACGAAAACGGCAATCTCGGCCCGGTATACGGCAAGCAGTGGCGCTCGTGGGCGACGGTGGAGGGCCGGGTGGTGGACCAGATTTCCGAGGTGATCGCGCAGATCAAGAAAAATCCGGATTCGCGCCGCCTGATCGTCTCGGCCTGGAACGTGGGCGAGCTGGACCGGATGGCGCTGGCGCCCTGCCACGCTTTTTTCCAGTTCTACGTGGCGGACGGCAAGTTGTCGTGCCAGCTTTACCAGCGCAGCGCGGATATTTTCCTCGGCGTGCCGTTCAACATCGCGAGCTATGCACTGCTCACGCTGATGGTGGCACAGGTGTGCGGCTTGAAACCCGGCGATTTCGTGCACACTTTCGGTGACGCACACCTCTATTCCAACCACATGGAGCAGACGCATTTACAGCTTTCGCGCGAGCCGCGCGCGCTGCCCGCCATGCGCATCAACCCGGACGTGAAGGACATCTTCAGCTTCAAGTTCGAGGATTTCACCCTTGAGGGTTACAACCCGCATCCGGCCATCAAGGCACCCGTAGCGGTTTAGCTTGATGATGTCTGCCAACAATTCTGCCGTGTGTTCCCCCACCCCAACCCTCCCCCGGAGGGAGAGGGAGTGAGCCGCCTTTCCATTTTGGTGGCGATGGCGCAGAACCGCACCATCGGCATCAACAACACCCTGCCGTGGCGCTGCCCGGAAGACCTCAAGCGCTTCAAAGCGCTAACCATGGGGCATCACATGGTGATGGGCCGCAAGACTTTCGATTCGATCGGCAAGCCGCTGCCGGGCCGCACCACGGTGGTGGTGACGCGCAACCGAAATTTGAAAATTGACGGCTGCCTCATCTTGCATTCTCTGGAGGAGGCTCTTGCAGCTTGCCGGGGCGATGCTGAAATTTTTGTCGTCGGCGGCGCTGAACTGTATAAGCAGGCGCTACCCATGGCGGACACGCTGTATATCACCGAGATCCGGCAAGAGGTGGAGGGAGATGCGTACTTTCCGGAATTCGACAAGGCGCAGTGGCAGGAAACCTCGCGCGAGAAGCGCCGGCAGGAAACGCCGCAGCCGCTGGAATATGACTTTGTCACCTACCAGCGGAAATAAAGTCTGCCGTCTGTTAAAACACCACGCGGGTTCAAATTTGAAGTGCAACGCATGTCCTCTCCTCAAGCATGCAAGCCTGCCAGGCTATTCCACGGCAAACACAATTTTGACGCTGCCGTCGAGGTCGGCTTTGTCTATATAGCCGATCGCTCCCTGAGTCGAATTGAGAATTTTCTTGATGTCGCTGCTGCCATTGGCCACGCGCGGAGGGTCTCCGCGCCCGGTGAACGCGAGTTGCGCCCTGCGCGCCTTGACTTCGGCCGCTGAAGAATTCGTGACCCTTTGGTAAAACTCCTCACGCAATGGACTGGATTCCGGAAGATCGACTGGGGCTGCCGTCTGGCCATCCGGATACGAAGAAACCTTGCCAAGAAATATATTGCGAACCTGGTTCTTGTCGAGGCTGCCCACCGTGCTTTTACTTCCGACCACGACCAGCAATCCACCCGCCAGCGCGGGTTGCGCAGCAAGCGATACGGCCACGCACAGCAAGACAAAGAACTTTATTACAGCACTTATCGGCATGCTCCCCCCAGCATTGCAAGATACTAGCTTATCGGTAATGCGTTACCTGCAAGCCGACAAACGGCACAATTTAGGAGATGGGCGGCAAACATTTTCTGCTAAAATCAAAACGTTAGGCAATTCGCACATTTCGCTTCCGAATCTTGCGGCAGCTGTCCGATGCCTGGAGTTTGAATGCGTTTTTTTTACTGGATTGACCGATACGCCGAAATCTACGGCCTGTACTCCGCCACGCTGGTGATCCTGGCGTTTTTCCTGGTGGCGGATCAGGCCGAGCACAGCTTCGAGGCGGACCGGGATGTGGAGTTGGCCGAGATGCTGGTTTCTTACGCATCCACACTGGAAAACGGCACAGTCAACAGCCGAGCGATGGGCGCGGCAATCCTGTTCGGACAGGAAAATGCCGCGGCCAAACAACTGGCGCTCGGGAAACTGCCGCCCGATGCGCCACAAGTCTTGCCCATGCTGTCCAACTTGCGCACGATGTTCTTTAACGATGTCGCGATGGTGATCGACCAGCATGGCGTTATCGTTGCTTACACCAGCCAGGACAGTTTTCATGGCACCGGCACCAACCTTTCTTTCCGTCCCTACGTGCAATTGGCCATGCAGGGTCTTCCCAACGTATATCCCATGGTGGGCATCATCAACCCCACGCGCGGCATCTATCTCGCTGCCCCGGTTCGCGCCGGGCTGGAAAGCTCATCGAAGCCGATCGGCGTTGTGTCGGTCAGGGTCAACGCCAGCAAGCTGGACAACTTGCTCAAAACATGGACCGGGGGACCGGCTGTGCTGCTGTCGCCGCATGGGGTGGTGTTTTCCTCCAGCCGCGCGGACTGGCTGTTCCACATTTCCGGCGAAGTCGATGAGCAGCGTCTCAGACAAATCCGCGATTCACGCCAGTTTGGAGCGGTATTCGACCAGTCCTCGCCCCAGCCATTGCCCTTCACGCTGACTGCCACGGAAATCGAAATTGACGGGACGCGCTACATCGCGCATGGCCACCCGCTGGAATGGGGCGACCCGGCAGGAGACTGGAAACTGGTATTGCTGGACAAGCGCGACCCTTGGTGGACGCAATGGAAGCCGCTGGGCCTGGCGGGGCTGGCCGGGCTGATTGTGGCCCTGATGTTATTCTGGCTGCGCACCATGGCGCGCAATGCGGCGCTTCAGCACGAAACCCATCGCGACCAGGCCATCGCCGCCGCCACGTTCGAATCCCGCGAGGGCGTCATTATTACCGACGCAATCGGGAAAATTCTGAAGGTCAATCATGCTTTCAGCGAGATTACCGGATACTCCAGCGAAGAGGTGATTGGCAAAACCCCCTCCCTCCTTTCATCAGGGCGCCATGATGCGGAATTCTAAGCACGCATGTGGGACAAGATCACACATGAGAAAAGCTGGAGCGGGGAAATCTGGAACAGGCGCAAAAACGGCGAGATATATCCCGAGCAGCTTGCCATCACGCCCATCTTTGAAGAAGACGGAACACTTGCCTGCTACGTAGGAATTTTTTCGGACATCACGCAGCGCAAGGCGACCGAGCAGGAAATCCTCAACCTCGCTTTCTTCGACGCCCTCACGGGGTTGCCGAACCGTCGTCTGCTCAATGAACGCCTGGCGCATGCCATGGCCTCAAGCAAGCGCGATTGCCGTTATGGCGCGCTGATGTTCATGGACATGGATAAATTCAAGCAGCTCAACGACACGCATGGGCACAGCATGGGGGACATGCTGCTGGTGGAAGTGGCGCATCGCATTTCCGGTTGCATACGCGAGTCGGATACGGTCGCACGCTTTGGCGGGGACGAATTCGTGGTATTGCTCGGCGATCTGGGCACAGACAGGGAAAAGTCCGCCGTGCAGGCTGGCATCGCCGCAGAAAAAATCCGCTCGGTTCTCGCAGAACCCTATGTGCTCAAGCCTGCGCATGGCAATGCTCATGCCGCCACGGTGAAACATGAATGCTCGTCGAGCATCGGGGTGGTGCTATTTTCCGGGCATTCCGCCAGCGCGGAAGAAATTCTCAAGTGGGCCGACATCGCGATGTATCAGGCCAAGGCAGACGGGCGCAACAGGGTCCGTTTTTACAACCCGCAAAACCCTGCTTAGCATCACGACCCCGCCGGAGGCCCCCTTCGCCGGAGCCCCTTCGTCATTTCAGCTCGAACACCTTGCGGCGATTCTTGTATGAATACGCCCAAGCCAGCACGGCGACTGCCCAGACGATCACCTTGACGGGTATGGAGGCATGCCATAGAACCGGGAAATCGGTTTGAACGGACAGCGCGACCGCCGTAATATTGAACGCGATGATGTTGTAAAGGATAACCAGCGGGAATTTCATGATCTGCCTCCTGTTTACTTAAGATTGGCTTAGGCTGACGCAATCCACGTAGTAGCGCCGCTCGCCGTTCATTTCCGCGACCAAACCGTGAATGTCGGTCTCGAAGCCGGGGAATTTCTTGTTGAAATCGCGCGCAAACTTGAGGTAGTCCACGATCGCCTTATTGAAGCGCTCTCCCGGGATCAGCAGCGGGATGCCCGGCGGATAAGGCGTCAGCAGCACGGCGGTCACGCGCCCTTCCAGCTCGTCTATCGGCACGCGGTCTATCTCGTCGTGCGCCATATGTGCGAACGCATCGGATGGCTTCATCGCGGGCTGCATGTCGGACAGGTACATCTCGGTGGTCATCTTCGCCACGTTGTGCGCCCGATACATGTCGTGTATCTGCTGGCACAGGTCGCGCAGGCCGACGCGCTCGTATGTCGGGTGCGCCGCCGCGAATTCCGGCAGGATGCGCCAGAGCGGCTGGTTCTTGTCGTAGTCGTCCTTGAACTGCTGCAACGCGGTGAGCAGCGTGTTCCAGCGGCCCTTGGTGATGCCGATGGTGAACATGATGAAGAACGAGTACAGGCCGCACTTTTCCACGATCACGCCGTGTTCTGCGAGATACTTGGTGACCATCGCG
>JBGPSQ010000125.1:0-8548 GCA_041490205.1 Gallionellaceae bacterium | reverse complement strand
GCATCCTGTATGCCATCCCGATCCTGATCGGGGTGAATCTGCTCACTTTCACGCTGTTTTTCGTGGTGAATACGCCGGACGACATGGCGCGCATGCAGTTGGGCTTGAAGCGCGTCACCCCGGAAGCCATCGAGAAGTGGAAGCAACAGCACGGTTACGACAAGCCTTTGCTGTTCAACGGCCACGCGGCGGGTACTGCCATGCTGACGGATACCATCTTCTTCGAGAAATCGGCCAGCATGTTCATACTGGATTTCGGCTATTCGGATGACGGGCGCAGCATATCCCGCGAAATTCACGAGCGCATGTGGCCCAGCCTTGCGATTGCGCTGCCCGCCTTCATCATCGGCCTGCTGGTGGCCATCAGCTTTGCGCTGCTGCTGGTGCTGTTCCGCGCCACGGCGCTGGATGTCACCGGCGTGGCCTTGTGCGTGTTCCTGATGTCGGTCTCCATGATGTTCTATATCATCGGCGGCCAGTACGTGGCGAGCAAGCTGTGGCACTGGGCGCCCATCTCCGGCTATGCGGGCGGGCTGGACAGCTTCCGGTTCATCCTGCTGCCCGTCATCATCGGCGTGGCAGGCGGCATAGGCGCCAGCAGCCGCTGGTACCGCACCATTTTCCTGGAGGAGGCGGGCAAGGATTACGTGCGCACCGCGCGCGCCAAGGGGCTTTCCGAAATGCGCGTGATGTTCCGCCATGTGCTGAAGAACGCGATGATCCCGATACTCACCGGCGTGGTGGTGGTCATTCCCGCACTGTTCCTGGGCAGCCTGCTGCTGGAATCCTTCTTCGGCATTCCCGGCCTGGGCAGTTACACTATAGATGCCATCCAGATGCAGGATTTCAGCGTGGTGCGCGCCATGGTGTTCCTGGGTTCGGTGCTGTATATCGCGGGGCTGATCCTGACCGATATTTCCTACACGATGGTTGATCCGAGGGTGAGGCTTTCGTGAGTTTCCAGCCGTACATCCTTCCCACCGATGCGCTGATCTTCCTGCTCATGGCCGTCGGCATCGCGGGCGCATGGTATATCCGCAGCCGCCCGCACCTGGCGCTGCCTTGGCGGCGCGTGGCGAAGAGCGGCACGGCCATGGTCTCGCTGCTGGCGCTCTCCCTGTTCCTGGCGGTGGGGCTGCTCGACTCGCTGCACTACCGCCCGGCGCTGCCGGATAGCAACAACGGGCAGACGGTGTATTCCCCCGAGGTGCTGAGTGTCTTTGATGCGCTGATGGGCGGCGTGCGCACGCGCACTGAAAAAACCTATTCCGCTCCGCTGGCCGCGACTCTCTATGCCATGGAAAGCATGGAAACGCCGGATGGCAAGGTTACGCGCGGCTACCCGCGCCTGAAATCCGGCGGGGCGCACCTGGCCGACCCCGATAACGAACTGGCCGGGGATGTGGCGAAGCGGGTGGTGTTGGGCTTGGCGGGCGGGCTGCTGGTGGGGCTGCTGGTCGCCATATGTATTTCGTCATTCCCGCGAAGGCGGGAATCCAGTGGGATAAATAACCCGCGTAGCGGACAAAGCCAAGATATTGTCCCGCTGCGCGGGGCTGATTTAAAAGGCTGGATTCCCGCCTTCGCGGGAATGACGGCAAAAGGGCCCCTGCGCGCCCTGCTCATCGCCACCCTCGTCATGTCCGCCTGCATCGGCGCGATAGCGGCGCTGGCGCCCGCCTATCACGTATTCGGCACCGACAAGGTAGGGCAGGACGTGCTCTACCTCTCGCTGAAAAGCATACGCACCGGCCTGGTCATCGGCACTGTGACCACGCTGGTGATGCTGCCCTTCGCCGTGCTGCTGGGCGTGGCGGCAGGCTATTTGCGCGGCTGGGCGGACGACGTGATCCAGTACATCTATACCGTGCTGGGCTCGATTCCCGATGTGCTGCTCATTGCGGCGGCGGTGCTGATGATGCAGGTGATGATCGAACGGAATGCCGAGCTGTTCACCACCTCCGCCATGCGCGCTGATGTGCGGCTGCTCGCCCTGTGCGTGGTGCTGGGCGCGACCGGCTGGACCGGGTTGTGCCGCTTGCTGCGCGGCGAGGCGATGAAATTGCGCGAGATGGAATACATCCAGGCGGCGCAGGCATTCGGCGTCTCCTCTTTGCGCATCATGACGCGCCACATCCTGCCCAACGTGATGCACATCGTGCTGATCTCGGTGGTGATGGCCTTCAGCCAACTGGTGCTGGCCGAGGCGGTGCTGTCCTACATCGGCGTGGGCGTGGATCCCGCCACCGTCAGCTTCGGCAACATGATCAACGCCGCGCGCCTGGAAATGGGGCGCGAGCCCATGGTGTGGTGGCCGCTGGCCGCCGCCTTCGCCTTCATGCTGCTGCTGGTGCTGGCGGCAAACCTGTTCGCCGACGCGGTGCGCGATGCGTTCGATCCGCGCCTGAACCGGACGGAGGGGTGATGCGCGAGATATTGAATGTCACCTCCATGGTCACGCGCCTGCGCAACGGGCCGCGCATCGTGGACGATGTCTCGTTCGCCATCAATCAGGGCGAGACCTTCGCCTTGCTGGGCGAATCGGGCTGCGGTAAATCCATGACCGCGCTTTCGCTGATGCGCCTGCTGCCGGATGCCGTGCATATCGATGGCGGCGCGGTGCACTTGGCGGGGGCGGACATCGTGGAGTTGCCGGAGCGCGAGATGCGTGCGGTGCGCGGTGGCAAGATGGCGATGATCTTCCAGGAGCCGGGGCTGAGCCTGAATCCGGTGATAACGGTAGGGGAGCAGATTGAGGAGGCGCTCGCACTGCACCAGGGTTTGCAGGGCGCTGCGGCCAAGGCGCGCGGCATTGAGCTGCTGGATCAGGTCGGCATACCGGATGCGCCGCGCCGCCTGCAAGAATATCCGTTCCAGATGTCGGGCGGCATGAAGCAGCGCGTGATGATCGCCATGGCGCTGGCCGGGCGGCCCGAGCTGCTGATTGCCGACGAGCCCACCACCGCGCTGGATGTGACTATACAGGCGCAGGTGCTGCAACTTCTGCGCGACACGCAGCGCGAAACCAACATGGCCATGCTGCTAATCACCCACGATCTGGGCGTGGTGGCGCAGACGGCGCACCGGGTGGCGGTGATGTATGCGGGGCACATCGTCGAACTGGCCACGCGCCAGCAATTGTTTGAAGCACCCGCGCATCCCTATACGAAAAAATTATTCGCGGCGCTGCCCGATGCAGCGCGGCGCGGCCAGCCGCTGGATGCCATACCCGGCAGCGTGCCTTCCTTGCACGACATTGCTCACAATCTTTCTGGAGCATGCCGCTTTGCGCCGCGCTGCGATTACGCCTGGAACCTGTGCCATGAGCGGGCGCCGGCGTGGACCGTGATGCAGGATGGCAGGGGGGTGCGCTGCCATCTTTATGAAGAGCCGGGAAGGGTAGCGGCGGGAAGGGAGAAGGGGGAAGGGAGAAGGGTAGAAGCGGAGCCGAGGGTTGCCCCTTCCCCCTTATCCCTTCCCCCTTCCCTGCTGGTGGTTGAAAACCTGCAAGTCCACTTCCCCATCCGCAAGGGCATCTTGCAGCGCACGGTGGGACAGGTGAAGGCGGTGGACGGCGTATCGCTCCAGATCGGGGCGGGGTGTACGCTGGCGCTGGTGGGCGAATCGGGCTGCGGCAAGACCACGGCGGGCAAGGCGCTGCTGCAATTGCTGCGTCCCACTGCGGGCAGCGTGCGCTTTGCCGGAAACGAGTTGACCGGGCTGGACGCGGGAACCCTGCGCCTGCGGCGCGCCGGGATGCAGATGGTGTTTCAGGATCCGTACGCCTCGCTCAATCCCCGGATGCGCGTGGCTGAAATACTGGAGGAAGGTATGGCCGCGCTGGGCGCTGCCAGCGGCGCAGGCAAAAGCGCCAAGCCCGCCATCGATGCGCTGCTGGAGCAAGTGGGGCTGGACCCAGCCGCCAAGTGGCGCTACCCGCACGAATTTTCCGGCGGCCAGCGCCAGCGCATCGCCATAGCCCGCGCGCTGGCGGTGTCGCCCAGGCTGCTGATCTGCGACGAGCCCACCAGTGCGCTGGATGTCTCGGTGCAGGCGCAAATTCTAAATCTGCTCAAGTCGTTGCAACAGGAGCTGGGCTTGAGCTATCTCTTCATCACCCACAACCTCGCCGTGGTGGAATACCTGGCGCACGAGGTGTGCGTGATGTACCTGGGGCGCATCGTCGAGCGCGGTCTGGCGGAAGAGGTCTTGCGCGCGCCCAAGCATCCCTACACCCAGGCGCTGCTGGCCGCAGTACCCCACATAGATGGGCGCAGCGCGGAAACCGTTCGCGTTATGGGCGACTTACCTTCGCCTTCCAACCCGCCGCAGGGCTGCCACTTCCACCCGCGCTGTCCGCATGCCATGCCGGTGTGCCGTGAGGTTTATCCGGGGGAAACCTCAAGCAGTGTGACGCACGTCGTGCATTGCTATTTGTATGGAGGGGGGTAGGGGCGGAAGCCCCTTGCGGGAACGGCGGGTTTGTTTCGCTACACCGGCGCTGCATGGTTGTTGCCGCTTCAGCAACCTTGGAACCATGGCCTGCCCCTTGCGGGGGAGGCCGCGCGTCCAATTGTTTTAAATCACTGCATACAGGTATTCCCCGGAATTCCTCACTGAATTTTCCGGACTTCGTTGTTGCCCCAATCCGTCAGATAGAGGCTGGTACCGTCCGAAGTTATACCGAAGGGGCCGTTAAACGCGGCCACCGCCGCCGTGCCGTTGGTCGAGCCGGCCGCGCCAGCCGGGTTCCCGGTCAGCAAGGTCACTGCGCCCGTGGCGATAACAATCTGCCGGACTTGGTTGTTCAAATAATCCACCACATAGAGATTAGTGCCGTCAGTGGTAATTCCCATCGGTGTGTGAAACAGGGCCGCCGTTCCGGTGCCGTTGGTCATACCAGGCAAGCCCGCCGTGCTTCCGGCAAACAGCGTTACTGCGCCCGTGGAGATGTTGATCATCCGGATTTCGTTGTTGCCCTCGTCCGTTACGTAAAGGTTACCTCCATTCACGGTCAAGTGTGCGGGGTTGAAGAACTGGGCTGCCGAACCCGTGCCGTTGGTGAGGCCCGGCGCGCCTGTCAGGCTTCCGGCGAGCAGGGTCACTGCACCCGAGGCGATGACAACCTGACGTATTTGGTTGTTGCTGAAATCGGCCACATAGAGGTTCGTTCCGTCCGTGGTTATCCCATTGGGGTTGTTGAACAGAGCAGTCGTCCCAGAGCCGTTGGTCATGCCCGTAGCGCCGGTCGGGCTCCCGGCCAGAAGCGTTACATTGCCCGAGGCGAGGGAAATCTGTCTTATATCGTTGTTGCCGGCGGCGCATTCCGCCACATAGAGGTTCGTGCCGTCGGTTGTGATTGCAGTCGGGCAGTTAAACAGAGCCACCGTCGCGATACCGTTGGTTCTGCCAGACCCGCCAAGCGGGCTGCCGGCAAACAGCGTCACTGCGCCCGTCGCGATGACAATTTTCCGGATCTGGTTGCCGGTTTCGTCCGCCACATAGAGATTCGTGCCGTCAGTGGTTATCCCTTTGGGGCTTTGGAGCAGGGAGGCCGTTCCGGTTCCATTGGTATAGCCGGATACGCCTGTCGGGCTACCTGCAAAGAGGGAAACCGTCCCGGTGAGCGTAAGTGGAGTCTGCACTGTTCCACCCAATAATCCGGCCACGGACGGAGGCAGGATGTAGCCACCACCGCCGCCACCGCCGCCGCCACCACTGGAACATCCGGATACGCAGTTAGGGCTAAGCGTAGATTGGGCTGTGCTTCCCCCGGAGCCCCCCCCCGATCCGCATGCGGCAAGGAATAGCGCCAGTGCGGTTGCTGCAAAAAATGGGCGGATAAAACGTCCCTGCGATGATACGGCTTTCCCTGGTTCCATCTTCATGCGTGTCCCCTATGTTGTTCTGCCGATGGTCGGTGAATCATTGCTTCAGGCTGCCTCAAGCCAGCCTGAGTTTATACTAACCGATTGAAAAACAATATTTATGTTGGCGCTAATTTTATAGCGCATCAGCAGTAATGGGATGTCAGCCCGGTCAGATACGGTTTGTTCTTTGCTACGTCCTTCCTGTTGTTCCATCGCGGGCGGGTATGAGCCGCCCTGCGCCTTTTCCCATCGGACCATCTCGATCCAGGGGTCCAGGGAATCATCCGGATTTGCGGTTTGCCGAGGCAACCGATGCGGCTGCTGCTTTGTTGTGTTTTTGCTTGCCGGCCTTGGCCACGTGGGCGTGCCGCCTGTGCCCGCCGATGTTGGCGCCCGCGATCACCAGGTGCTGGCCGGGGCGGATGAGGGTGCGGCCGCCGTTGCGTTGCTTGAGCGAGGCCAGGCTGACGTGGTAGTGCCGGGCGATGCTGCCCAGCGATTCGCCGCGGTGCACGATGTGGATGAGTGCGTGGCCTTCATCCAGCGCGGGGGCGAGGTGCATGTTGAAGGCCACGAATTCCTTGTTGGGGTCTTCTTCGTCGTTGGGCACCAGCAGTTGCTGGCCGTTGGATACCTTGGCATCGGGCATCAGGCCGTTTGCCTTGCGCAGTTGTTCCAGGGTGGCGCCGAAACGCGCCGCCACTTTTTCCAGGGCTTCACCTTTTTTGCTCTGGTAGGCCTGCCAGGAAACCAGCGGCTTGTCGTGGCTGTCCAGGTTGGCCATGAATATTTCAGCCTTGCTCGCGGGGATCAGGATGCGCGTGGAATCGTCCTGCAGGATGACCGGGCGGCTGTTGCCCGGATTGAGCGCCTTGAAATCATCCAGCGTGATCCCGGCCAGTTCTGCCGCAAGGTTCACGTCTATGTGGCGGGCGGGCGTGATGGCGGCGAAGTAGGGCTGGTTGGGGATGTCGGCCAGCACGATGCCGAAGCTTGCCGGGTTGCTGATGATGTGCTTCATTGCGATCAGCTTGGGCACGTAATTGCGCGTTTCCTTGGGTAGCTTCAGGCTGAGGAAATCCAGGGGCTTGTGCAGCTTGCGGTTGCGCTTTAGCGCGCGCTCTATGCAATGCTCGCCGCAGTTGTAAGCGGCCAGCGCCAGTTCCCAGTCGCCGAACTGGTCATGCAGCTTTTGCAGGTAATCCAGCGCGCCGTTGGTCGCGCCGATCACGTCGCGGCGGCCATCATGCCACCAGTCTTGCTGCATGCCGAAATGCTTGCCGGTGGAAGGGATGAATTGCCAGATGCCTGAGGCGTTGCTGGGCGAATAGGCTGTGGGGTTGAATGCGCTTTCTATCATCGGCAGCAGCGCGATCTCGGTCGGCATGCCGCGCCGCTCGACCTCGCTCACGATGAAATACAGGTACAGGCGCGCACGGTCGGACATGCGCGCCACATATTCCGGCTGGCTGGCAAAGAAGTGCTCGTGGCGCGCCACCAGGGCGGTGTCCAGTTCGCGCATCCCGTAGCCGCCGCGGATGCGCTGCCACAGATTGCGCTGCGGCATGCTGATGTCGGCGGTAAGCTGAAGGGGGTCGTTTTCGGTCTTGGGCGGTTTCGCGGAAAGCGGTATGGCATCCGGGAAAGAAGTACTCAGGTGGTTATCCATTGCCAGCAGCTCGGCGCTGCCTTTGGATTCCCCGGCCACGCTGAAAGCGGGTATCGCCGCCAATAACACGGCGACGGGAAAGGCGAATGAAAACAATCGGTTTTTATGCACGCTACCGGTTATCCCTGAGCAAAATTTTGCGTGATGGTAGCGAAGTTGCTATGCAGAGTCAAGAAAAGTATATTGGGACAATGGTTTGCGTTGTATTCCTGCCACTGGGTACGAGGGCGGGGCAAGACCTTGTTCCTGGGCGCATTGTTTTATTCCACGTTAAGATAATAGTTAAGTCGAGCATTTTCCCTGTTGGCGCATCGGGTTTTGCCCGAAATGCATCGCAATGATTAATATGGTAATTGTTGTGTGGCGCGGAAAAAAGATACTCAAAGGCGGCCTTTGGCCGCTACGTTTGTCTATTTTTCAATGAACCGGTACTAATCGCTGTTGTCAGATAACCACAGCTTTGGGAAGGTATTGTCCAAAATGGTTTAACATCGCCGTGTCGTCCATTACAACTGAGCTGATACTAGGAGGTAGAAATGGAGTTGCAATCCAACGACGAAGTATTTTTCAAGTGGTCTCCCGAATACAGCGTCAATATCAAGACCATAGACGACCAACACCAGGAACTGGTGCGCATACTCAATCACTTGTTCATCGCGGTTTCAAAGCGCGAAGGAGACAAGGTCATTGCCGGCATCCTTGATGCGCTCATGGATTACACCAAAACGCACTTCGCAGTGGAAGAGCGCCTGATGCAGCAGGCGAAATACAAGGAACTGGAAGCCCACAAGCTGGAGCACAAGAAACTGATCGAAGAACTCGACAGGCTGTGCAAAAAACACCTGATGGAAGAAAAACCCATCTACTTCGAAATGCTGGCTTTCCTGAAATCCTGGCTCAGGGGGCACATTCAGGGCGTGGACATGAAATACAGCAAAGATTTGCAGGCAGCAGGCTTTGCCTTTGCCGCCTGGGAGAAGGAAGCCAAGGCCACGTTCGACGCCATGAT
>JBGPSQ010000124.1:0-8599 GCA_041490205.1 Gallionellaceae bacterium | reverse complement strand
GTGCAGATAGGCGTCCAGCTCTTCCTTCTTCGCCCAGGCCGTGCCGTAGATACGCTGCAGCATCTCGTTCTTCGAATCGCCGCGCCAGTAGGCGCCTGCCACCTTCATCAGCTTGAATGCCTTGAGCTTGCCGGTCGAGGGCACATGCGGTCCGCGGCACAGGTCGGTGAATTCACCCTCGCTGTACAGCGAAACATCCTGGTCTGCGGGAATGGACTCGATGATCTCCGCCTTGTAATGCTCGCCTATGCGCTTGAAATAAGCCACAGCCTCGTCGCGCGGCAGCACGCGGCGCGTCACCGGCAGGTCGAGCTTGGACAGTTCGGCCATGCGCTTTTCTATCGACGCAAGGTCTTCCGGCGTAAAGGGGCGCGCAAAGGAGAAGTCGTAATAGAAGCCGTTCTCGATCACCGGGCCGATGGTCACCTGCGCCTCGGGAAACAGCTCTTTCACCGCATAAGCCAGCAAGTGCGCGGTGGAATGGCGTATCAGCTCCAGCCCATCTGCATCCTTATCGGTGACGATGGCGAGCTGCGCATCGGCTTCGATCAGGTGCGAGGTATCCACCAGCTTGCCGTCCACCTTGCCCGCCAGCGCCGCGCGCGCCAGGCCCGCGCCTATGCTGGCCGCGACTTCGGCGACGGTTACGGGCTGCGCAAAGCTGCGCTGCGATCCATCCGGCAGGGTAATGACGGGCATGCTTAGTCTCAGTAATTATTCAGTGATAGGGCAAAACAAAAGTGCGGCAAAAGCCGCACTTCAGACCGCGCGAATTATACCCGGCGCGGGGTGGGCGGTCAAAGCAGGTTATTTCATGGAATGCAGGCCTATGCGGTTTCCCTCGCAATCCTCGGCAATGGCGATGAAACCATATTCGCCTATGCTTTGCTTGGGCTGAAGCAACTTGCCGCCATGCTGCGCGGCCAGCGCGGCTTCCACGGAACAGTCCTCGCAGGAAAAATACACCAGCGTTCCGCCGGCCCCGGGCGATTTCTTGCTATCCTTGACCAGCATTCCGCCTGTGCCCGGCAACTTCATGTCCATGGGGAAAGAATACATCGGGCTATCTGCATTGGACGAAGACAGCTCGGGCAATTGCTGCTTGAACACATTCTCATAAAACCGCTTGGCGCGCTGCATGTCCGAAACGTAAATTTCAAACCATATAACCGGGTTGGATGCTTTGTTCATGATGCCCTCCTTGTTTGGTTGGGGAATTCAAGTGGTACTCGCTTTACAGCCTGGCTCATGCCATGTTGACATCAAAACACATACCGAACCTGCTGGAGAACCATCCCTGAGAAACCCGGATTCAAGTCATCCAGTGCCAGGGCCACGAGAGTCGCGATGATTACCGGCTGGACCAGAAAGAAAACCGCGATGGCGGACGTTTCCAAAAGGAACCGGATAAATTTTCCGGCCTGCCATAAACCCAGCAGGCGGTCGCGTATTCTCTTTGCGCGCTTGCGCATGGCGGCTATTTCGCCGACGATCAGGAACAGCGAAAGCACGACGCCCGCCATGATGACCAGCAACAGTTCCGTTTTCATCCCCGAAATTCCAGTATGACTTGCTCCAATTCCGCCTGCAATTGCCGCGAATAATCCGTCAGGGGTTGCATGCCGTCTTGTTGCAGGCCAGACGCAATCTCGTCCATACTCCGGTTGCCTCCCGCAAGCACCAACTCTGGCGCCAGCTCGCACAGCGGAATCGCCAGGAATGGCCGCTTCATGATCTCCGGGTCAGGCAGCTTGAGGCCGTCCTCATCCATCACCAGGTCTCCATAGACAATCAAATCGAGGTCTATCGTTCTCGGAGCAAACTTGTCATCTCCGCGCATTCGGCCCAAGCTGTCTTCGATGGGGCGCAATATGCCTTGCTTCAATTCCAGCGGCGGCACGGCGGTCTCTATTTCCACGACGCAATTGTAATAAGACGGCTGCTCAGGTCGATCGAGCGCCTCAGTGCGATAGACCATGGATACGCCCACTAGGCGCACTTGCCGCGCGAGGCTGCTGATCGCAAACCTGACATTGGCCGGAGGGTCAATGTTCGAGCCTATGGCGATAAATACGCGAGTCATGAGCTTCAGCGCCCCCGAGTGATTTCCACCGCCACGCTTCTGGCAAAGCGCAGCGCATTCGGTTTTTCCACGCGCACCTCAACCTGGCGCACGCCTGGCTGATCGAGGCACAGTTCCGCAATGGCATCCGCCAGCGCCTCTTCCAGAAAGTAATGGGAGTCTTCCGCCATGGCGAGGATGTGCTTCTTGAGCGCGCGATAATCCACCGTGTCCTCGATGCGGTCGCTCTTGCCGGACTTGCGCAGATCGGTATAGACCACCAGGTTGATCACCACGTCCTGCTTTTCGCGGCGCTCGCTCTCGTTGATGCCCAAAATGCAGCGCACGAGAAGGTCACAAATGCGGATGCGGTCCATCGGCTCTTCCATGGGGCTCTCCTGACAATACCGGCAAAGATCAGCGTATCAGCCCGCGCAATTTCTCCGGCGCCACTTTCTCACCCTTCCTGATCAATTCGCGCGCTGCCTCGACCTTATCCCACACATTGCACATCATCACGCCCCGGACTTTCCCGTCGCGCAGATAGTAGATGACGCCGGTATCGTTTTCTTTCTGCCAATCGGCGAAGGTCTCCAGCCGCGAATCGACCTCGCCCGTAGCCTCATACCCGAGTTCAAACAAATCCGAGAAAAAATACGGCTGGTAGGAAAAGGGTTCGCGCGCGCCCACCATGTTCCGCCCCGCGCACTTGCCCTGATTGAGCGCATGGTCCCAGTGCTCGATGCGCATGGGCTGGCCTAGCGCCAGGTAAGGAAAGAAGGCATTGTCCCCGGCGGCATATATCCCGGGACGGGAACTCTCCAGATATTCGTTCACCACGATTCCGTTGCCAACCTCCAGGCCGCCGCTCTTGGCCAACTCCACATCGGGGACAACGCCCACGCCGACAATCACAATATCGGATGCTATCGCCTGCTGCTTTCCGGTACGGGTAATAAATTTCTCGTCGCTCTTGCTGAAAGAAACCGGTTTATCCTCCGCAATTATCCTGATTCCCTTTTCCCGGAAGCGCTGCTGCACGGCCCGCGACAGATAGTCCGGAAACACCCTGTCGCAGATCAGGGTGGAAGGGAAAATCATGGTAACCTGCACCTTGCAGATATTCAGCGCCGCGGCCAACTCCGAACCGATGAAGCCCCCGCCGATGACGACGGCGGACTTGCCCTCGGCAGCCGCGCCCCGGATATGCAGGTAATCGTCCAGATTGCGGAAGTAGCAGATGCCTTCGAGATCGCCACCTGGAATATCCAGCTTGCGCGGCTTACAGCCCGTTGCGAGCAGCAAATTTCCGTAGGAGTAAGTCGCGCCATCGCTGGCGGCCAGGGTCTTGGCATCGGGATTGAGCCGCAACGCTTCCGTATCAAGCGCCAGGGTGACGGCATGGGTATCATAGAAGGCGCGGTCATGGAGAAAAATATCCTCCACTTTCTGCTTGCCGAACCAAAGTTTTTTGGACAAGGGCGGGCGGTCATAGGGCAAGTGGGTTTCCTTGCCGAGCAGAAGTATCTTGCCTGCCGCATCGAGATCACGTATGCCCTGTACTGCCGAGGCACCCGCCAGCCCGCCGCCAACAATCACGTAATCGTATACAGGTGTCATGTTGCCTCCTTGCATGGAACAACAGTGGACGTGTTACTTGCTACATTCTTGCGAAAAATCCTGCCGCTGGAGTGATTATCTTACGCCGATTTTTTATGCTGGCAACATATTTTCGGCCTGCAAAAAAGCGGGGAATGGTAGCAATCCTGTAGGTCGGGTTAGCGTAGCGTAACCCGACCTACGAAACTGGCATTCCCCTGGGTTTCAACCACCCGCCAATGGCTAAGACCATCATAGACGGTCAGAACGGTCGAGCCGGTCGTCTTGCGCGCTTCGAGGTCGCGGTGGGCTTGCGCCACGTCTTTCAGCGGATAGGTCTGGTTGACGTGTATCTTCACCTTGCCCGAACCCACCGCCGCGAACAAGTCTGCCGAGTTCTCCTCCAGCAGCGCCCTCGTTGCAATGAAAGTGCCGAGCGTCGGCCTCGTAATCAGCAACGAGCCCTTTTGCGCCAATATCGAAAGATCCATAGGCGGGATCGGCCCCGACGACGCGCCGAACAGCACCATCAGCCCGCGCGGGCGCAGGCAGTCGAGCGACTTCAGGTAAGTATCCTTGCCCACTCCATCATAGACCACGGGCAGCTTCTTCCCGCCGGTGATCTCCAGCACCCGCTCCAGAAAATCCTCGCGGGTATAGACGATGGGATGGTGGCAGCCGTTGGCGCGGGCCAGTTCCGCTTTTGCATCGCTGGATACCGTGCCGATCACCGTCGCGCCTAAAGCCGCCGCCCATTGGCACACGATCAGCCCCACGCCGCCTGCCGCCGCATGTATCAGGATGGTATCGCCCGGCCCCACCTTGTAGATGTCGCGAATGAGATAGCGCGCCGTCATGCCGTGCAACATCATGGCCGCCGCCGTACGATAGGAAATGATGTCCGGCAGCTTCACCACCCGATCTGCCGCGATCAGCCGCATTTCGGCATAGGCGCCGATTGCCATTGCGTAGGCAACCCGGTCACCCGGCTTGAGGTGGGTGACGCCCGCGCCCACCGACTCCACCGTTCCGGCTCCCTCCATGCCGGGCACGAAAGGCTGCGGCTGCGGATACGCGCCGGTGCGGTGATAGACATCGATATAGTTCAACCCGACGGCGGTTTGCTTCAGCCTGATTTCGCCGGGGCCGGGGGCACCGACCTCGACCTCTTCCCATTGCATCACCTCGGGACCGCCGGTTTTGTGGATTCGAATCGCGTGGGACATTTTTAGCCTCCTTAAGGAAAGGAAACGCGGGGTTATTATAACGCCCAACTGTTGATATCAGGTGTGTTCACATACGGTGCGAATAATGTAGGATGCGGTGAGGCACGAACCGCATCGTTCGCGTTATTCTCCAACCTCAATATCACCCACAGCGCCACCCCAATCTTCCGGATAAATCCCGCGCCGCACATATTCATGAAAAGTCGAATGCGGCCACTCTGCGACACGGCGCACCCAGCCATGTTTTACGGGATTCCAGTGAATATAGTCGGCATGGCGGTTAAAATCCTGTTGGTCGCGGATCAAGTGTTCCCAGAAGCGGCGTTGCCATATTCCCCGTTCTCCGCGCTTTTCGCGGCTTGAAGCGGCGTTGCCATATTCCCCGTTCTCCGCGCTTTTCGCGGCTTGAAGCGGCGTTGCCATATTCCCCGTTCTCCGCGCTTTTCGCGGCTTGAGGAAATGCGCTCGCCTTTTGCGACCGTGCGGGAGAAATTGCTCTTGATCAAATTCCAGCGAGTAGAAAAATCCGCATCACGTTCAGGCAAAGTCATGATGCAATGCAGCTGTTCGGGTAGGATCACCACAGCATCCATGCGGAACGGATGCCATTTCTGTACCGTCGCGAACGCCGCGCGCAACGAGCCGATCTGCTCAACGAGCAATCGGTTTCCCTTACGTTGCGCCAGGTTCACGGTAAAGAACCAGCTTGCTCCGGGCACATGGGCGCGGCGGTATTCGGTCATGTTGGCTTTGCCAGCTTGTATATCGGTTACGCGAGCGATGCGGTTCGTACCTCACCGCATCCTACAACGGGCTGGCCGGATCGACTGGGCTCAGCTTAGAGCATTCGAAATTCTAGGGGAGCTTCGCTTTTTGGCTCCCAGTCCCGGACAAGAATTTCCACGGCAATTTCGTTGTTACGGCATCTCCCAGCAAAAGAATCCACATGATCTGCCCCACAAACAAATAACACAGGGAATTGCTGATTCTGAAGCCTGTTTAACCATTCATTCTCTCGCCCCGCCCAAGTGGATGGGTCGTCCTTTTCTGGAAGGCCAAGCGCTCTTCGTTCGTCTATGGTAGGGTCGCAGAATATATGAGCAATGTTCTGTTCTTCTGCTACTGCTTTGCTTAGAGATGATATTTTATCATCCACACTTTCACTTAATTCTTCGCCGATGGTACTGACGGAGTTATTTCGTACAGAATGTCTAATAAGCTCCTTGAACTCCTCATAGCAGTGGTTTGGCGCATTCAGAAGGCCTGATTGGTACTGGTGGCTTGTTCCGATTAAAAATAGCGTGCACCCCATCACCTCCCACCCATCTCCAGCATCAACTGATTCATCCGCTTCACAAAGCTCGCCGGATCATCGAGCTGCCCGCCCTCCGCCAGCAGCGCCTGATCGAACAGCACCGCCGCCCAGTCGTCGAAGCGCGCTTCCTCGTATTTCAGCCGCAGCACCACCGGGTGCTTGGGGTTGATTTCGAGGATGGGTTGCGAATTGGGCGCTTTCTGCCCGGCGGCCTTCAGCATGCGCGCGAGGTTGCCGCTCAGGTCGTGCTCGTCGGCCACGAGGCAGGCGGGGCTGTCGGTCAGGCGGTGGGTGATGCGCACTTCCTTGACCTTATCGCCCAGGCTGCCCTTGATCTTGCCGGTGAGGTCCTTGAATTCGTCGGCTTCCTTTTCCTGCTCCTGCTTTTCGGCCTCGTCTTCGAGCTTGCCCAGGTCCAGCCCGCCCTTGGCGACGGAGACGAGTTCCTTGCCTTCGAATTCGGTGAGGTAGCCCGCCACCCACTCATCAACGCGGTCGGAGAGCAGCAGCACTTCGATGCCCTTCTTGCGGAACACTTCGAGGTGCGGGCTGTTCTTCGCGGCGTTGAAGGTCTCGGCGGTGACGTAGTAAATCTTCTCCTGGCCTTCCTTCATGCGCCCGATGTAATCCGCCAGCGAGACGGTCTGGTCGGTTGTGTCGACCTGGGTGGAGGCAAAGCGGATGAGCCCGGCGATCTTGTCCTTATTTGTGACATCTTCACCCACGCCCTCCTTCAGCACCTGGCCGAACTGGCTCCAGAATTTGGCGTATTTTTCCTTGTCGTTCTCGGCGAGGTCGGATAGGAGTGCCAGCACCTTGCCGGTGCAGCCCTTGCGGATGGCCTCGATGTCCTTCGATTCCTGCAATATCTCGCGCGATACGTTGAGCGGCAGGTCGGCGGAATCCACCACGCCGCGCACGAAGCGCAGGTATTGCGGCATGAGCTGCTCGGCATCGTCCATGATGAACACGCGGCGCACATAGAGCTTGATGCCGTGGCGCGCGTTGCGGTCCCACATGTCGAACGGGGCGCGGCCCGGAATATAGAGCAATTGCGTGTATTCCTGCCGCCCCTCCACGCGGGCATGCGTCCACGCGAGCGGGTCGTCGAAATCGTGGCCGACGTGTTTGTAAAATTCCTTGTACTGCTCCTCGGTGATCTCGTTCTTGCTGCGCGCCCACAGTGCGGATGCCTGGTTGACGGTTTCGCCCTCTTCCGTAATTTCGTTCTTGCCGTCTTTCCATTCCTCCTTTTTCATCAGGATGGGCTGGACGATGTGGTTGGAATATTTGGTGACGATGCCGCGCAGGCGGTAGCCGTCCAGCAGGTCTTCCTGCCCTTCGCGCAGGTGCAGGGTGATCTCGGTACCGCGCGATGGCCTCTCCACCATCTCGATGCTGAATTCGCCGCCGCCGTCCGATTCCCAGCGCACGCCTTGGGCAGCACTCTCGCCCGCGCGGCGGGTCAACACCGAGACCCTGTCCGCCACGATGAAGGCGGAATAAAAGCCCACGCCGAACTGGCCGATGAGGTTGGCGTCCTTTTGCTGGTCGCCGGAAAGCCGTGTGAAGAATTCGCGCGTGCCGGATTTTGCTATCGTACCGAGGTTGGAGATGACCTCATCCCGGTTCATGCCGATGCCGTTGTCGGCGATGGTCAGGGTGCGTCCGGCCTTGTCGTAGGCGATGCGGATATTCAGCTCGGAATCGCTCTCGTACAGCGCATCGTTGTGCAGGGCCTCGAAGCGCAGCTTGTCGCAAGCATCCGAAGCGTTGGAAACCAGCTCGCGCAGGAAAATCTCGCGGTTGGAGTACAGCGAGTGGATCATCAGTTGCAGAAGCTGCTTGACTTCCGTCTGGAAGCCCATCGTTTCGCGGTTGGCGGTGGCGTTTTCGGTCATTTGTTTCTCCATTGTAGATACCCTGGAGAGGGATATGGGGGCGGCCCCGGGCATTTCAATAGGCCGATTTCACCAAAAAAATCATGGCGTAGGGGCGCGTTGCACGCGCCCTCGTTCGTGATTGGCTAAAATTTTGCATCTGGGCGCGTGCAACGCACCCCTACCCCTTATCCCTTCCCCGCTGGCGTAGGGTGGGCCGTGCCCGCCATGTCGGGCATAGCCCGACCTACATATTTGGCGGGATACTTGCCCTATAGTCCTGAAGCTTTATTTTTCTCTGTATCTCTATGGGAAGATTTGGGCTTCACTGATACCGCAGCGCATCAATCGGCTTCAGCCTCGACGCCTTGCGCGCCGGATACCAGCCGAAGAATACGCCGATGGAAGTCGCCACGCCAAAGGCCATGAAGATGGATGAGGGGGTGACGATCACGTTCAGCCCGGCCAGCTTGGTCACCAGCAGCGCCCCGCCTACGCCGAGCAGCACGCCGATCAG
>JBGPSQ010000123.1:0-8633 GCA_041490205.1 Gallionellaceae bacterium | reverse complement strand
ATTATTTTCGTGGCAACCTGGGGCAGGTCGGCGGCGGACACTGGTCAGCCCTCGCCGCCTATGACGCGCAGACCGACAGCGTGCTGATACTCGACGTGGCCAAGTACAAATATCCACCGGCATGGGTCAGCATCAGCCTGCTGCGGCAGTCGATTGCCACGCTGGATACCATCAGCAATAAAACGAGGGGATTGGTGATCGTCACGAAGTAAAAGAGCATGGTCAAAGGGCGATTTGCCAGCCGATAACTGTTGCGTGACTATCTGCCAGAATTCAACAGCCCTGTAGGGTGGATAAAGCGCAGAGCGCGTATCCGCCAATCGGAAAGGTGGATACGGCACTTTGTGCTTTTAACCACCCTACAGAACTAAGCCTCTGCCGGTTCCGAACTGGAGGATTGGGTGGCCAGTACGACCCGGTTGCGCCCCGCATTTTTGGCCTGATACAGTGCTTTGTCTGCCCGCATGATGAGCTGGTTGATCTGGGTGTCATGCTCCTGAAGCCCGGTCAGCCCCACGCTGATGGTGAATTTCACGTCTGAGCCATCCAGGGACAGGATGTTTGTTTCGACATTCTTGCGCAGCCGTTGCGCGGCCTCCATGGCGACCTGTGTGTCGGTATCCGGCAGGATGGCGACGAATTCCTCGCCGCCGAACCTGCACACGATGTCCATGTTTCGCAGGGAATCGCGGAAGACCATGGAAAAACTTTTCAGCACTTCGTCGCCGATGGCATGCCCAAATGAGTCGTTGATGGACTTGAAATGGTCGATGTCCAGCACCATCAGGGAAAGGGGAGAGCCTGTCCTCTGGGCGCGGCTGATTTCCGCTTCTCCCAGTTCGAAAAGGCGCCGGCGCACCAGCAGGCCGGTCAGGGAATCGGTGGTGGCCAGCTTGCGGAGTTCTTCTTCCAGCAACTTCCGCTGTTCGATTTCATGGGCCATTTCCCGGTTGAGCCGGTTAAGCAGTTCGGACTTTTCCCGCAATTCGCTGGTGCGTTCGCCCACTTTCTTTTCGATGCTCTCATACAGGCGCGCATTCTCGATCGAGATGGCAATCTGGGCTGAAATGACTTTCAGGATTTCCAGGCGCTCCAGGGTGAACACCCCCGGGGCAGAATTATTTTCCAGGTAAAGCAGGCCGGTTAGCCCGCCCTTGCTCACGATGGGCAGGCACAATAACGAACGCACCTTGCCAGACGAAAGGTATGCATCCTGGGTGAATTCGCCATCGTGCATCGCATCGTCAAGAACGACGCTGTTCCGGGTTCGCAGCACATAATTGATGATTGAGCGGGGAAGCGCAGGATAGTCCTCGATCGGAGCAGATTGAAGAACGATGATCTTATCGCTGCTGATCTCGCCTTCCACCGTCAGTCCGCCCTCTTCGTCGAGGAGCAGCATGCAGCGCTGGGCGCCGGCATTTTCCAGCACGATCTTGAGCAGCTCCTCCAGCAGGCGCGAGAGTACGATCTCGCCGGAAATCGCGCGCGTTGCCTTGAGCACCGTGCCCAGGTCGAGATGATGATCATCGCCTCTGGCAAGTGACGGTTGAGAGCTTGCGGCAATCGAAATTGCAGGGCCATAGCCGGCCATAGGCGTTGCGCCGTATTCTCCGGCGGGTAGCACGGGGTCGATGCGCGGGAAAACGATTTCAGGGTACTGGCCGGGCATGCGGGCAAGTTTGGCCGTGGCGCCCCATTTACGATAGACGGTAAACGCCCGCTGCAGATAGCCCTCGCCTATCTGCGCCTTGCCCAGCCCAAGGTAGAACCTTCCGCATAGCTCATTGGCCAGCGCCTCTTCATAGTGATGGCCGCATTCCCTGGCATGGCGGATCGCATCGTCATAAAGATCTGCCGCGCTGGTGCTTTTTCCCGTGGCGCGCATGATCTCCGCTTCAAGCAGCAGGGGGGCGTGGTGCGAAATGGCGGAAGCCGCAGATTCCATCTTGCGCAACAATTTCAGGGATTTTTTCGCCCGCTTGATCGCGTTGCGGCTGTCTGTTGCGTTGGCAGGGCCGGGGACGTCCTCAGCTTCGGGCAACGCAAGCAGCGCAAGGTTTGAATACAAATGATACTGCCTCTCGCTTAATTGGCCGACCAGTCCCGGGCTGTGTTCATCCGCGGATTCCACGTAAGCCGCAGTCTGCCCGAATTCCTGGAAAATGCAGCACAGGATGAGTTTATTGACGTAAAACAGAGCCGTGCCGACCTTGTCGCCGTTTGTCTCGAAATTCGACAGGAAGCCAGCCTCATCCGCGAATTCACCGTTGAGCATCACCGGGTCTTCAATTTCCGGGTTAATGCAATTCCATATCGTCTGGCGGTAAACGGCTGACCACTGGTTCACGCGATCCTGCCGGAGTTTTTTCAGGGAAGCAGCATGTTTATCAATTTGCCCGATGCAGGCCGGGAGGCTTTCCCCGAAGAACCAGGGCAGGGTCTGGGTGTAAGCATAAAGCGAAATGGCCGCAAACTCCGGGTCGCCTTCAGCCATGGAAAATTCATATGCCTCCCATACGCAGCTTGCGGTCTCGTCCGGGCTCACGCGATAAGGCTGGGCGAACAGTGCGCAATTGAGCATGGCTTTCCCCCTTGCCTCGACCAAGCTGCCTCGCCGTATCAGTTGCCTTGCAAGGTTGCCGAACCGGTTCGCCTCGTCGTAATCCCTGAGCGCCCCGCTGAGCAGAAGTCCATAGACCGCATACGCATATGCCCCCATCGTGGAACAGCCGTATTTGACCGTGATTTCCATTTGGGTCAGTATCCACAGGGCGGCCAGGAACGGGTCCGTGATATACACCGAAGAACCGGCAATGGTGGTGAGATGCATGATTGCCTGCTTATGGGGGTCTGAGAGCGGCGGCAGGGCAAGCAATTCTTCATCGGCCTTGCCGCGCAGCAGCCACCTGGTTTTCAGGATGGGGACGAGCAGGTGGTGCTCCTGCGTTTTTGCCGGGTAGCTTTCCCCCAGTTCTTCCAGGATGCTAAGGGCGCAATTGACCGCATCGCGGCTTTTTCCCTCGCTGCGCTTGGACAAAATCACCACTTCGTAAACCCTGGCGCGATCCAGCAGCTGGCTGGCATGTGCGAATGCGGCGTTGCACAGGGCGTAGGATTCATCGTAATTCCCGCACAGGTGGGCTACTTCCGCCTTTTCCAGATGGCAGTCCAGGGTCAGGGCATAGGCGTTTTCCCACGGGCTTGCGGGCAGGCAGGACGACATGGCATCGAAGTAGCGGTAGGCCGGCTCGAAGGCGCCGGAATCCCTTGCCTTGCGGCCAGCCTCGAGATTCAGGTTCGCCAGCTCCATCCGTTCGGCCGGGTCGGTGATCAGGCTCAAGCCCGCGTTCAGGTGGGACACGATTTTGAAAATGGATGTCCGCCATTCCGAGGGAACCACGTTCAAGAGCAACAGCCTGCCTGCGCGCAGGTGAATTTCACGCCTTTCCTCTTCGCTCAAAAGCGAATAGGCGGCTTGTTGCACCCTGTCGTGCAGGAATCGAAAGACGCTCCCCGCCTCCAATGTTCCGTCGTTTGGCGTGGAATGCCCATCGGTACCGTCTTCACCGGAAGGCATGATGAGCCCTTCACGGATGCCTTCCTCGAAATCGGCCAGCATCTCCCGGTTCGATTTTCCGGCGATGCCGGCCAGCACCGGAAGGGAAAAAGTATTTCCGGTGCAAGCGGCCAGCTTTAATGCGGTTTTCCCGCGCTCGGAAAGGAACTGGATTTTTTCCGCCATCAGGGTGACGACATTGTCGGTGATTTCCGTCCGGCGGATTTTTGCAACGTCCCATTTCCATTCGGCGTTCGGCGAATCGAAAACAATGAGATCCTCTTCGTAAAGCCTGCGCAAAAATTGGGAAAGGAAAAAAGGGTTGCCCCCGGTCTTCCCGATACAAATGCCTGCAAGAGGCACCGCTTTCCCCCTGGAGCACCTGAATGTCTCCAGCAGCAACTTGCAGGTGTCCGCTTCATTGAGCGGGGCAAGAAAAAGCGCATCCGCATCCACGCCCAAGGACGCGACAGATTGCAGTGTTTTTACCAAAATGTGGCCGGGGTCAACTTCGTTGTCCCGATAGGCCCCCAGCAGAAGCACATGGCGCGTTTCTGCATCTGCCATGAGATCCGTAATGAATTTCAGCGAAGGCGGGTCAGCCCATTGCAGGTCGTCCAGGAATATGCACAGCGGACGCGATTTTGAAGCGAAAGCCTGGGTAAATTTCAGGAGCAGCGCCATGAAGCGGTTTTGCGATTCGGTAGCCGGAAGCTCGATAATCTTGGGCTGTTGACCGATGATGGCGCTCAATTCCGGGATGATGTTTACGATGACCTGGGCGTTCCCGCCCAGCGCCTTCAATAATTTCACTTTAAGCAACAGCAACTCATCGCTGCTTGCGGTGAGCACCTGACGCATCAGCTCCTGAAATGCCTGGATCAGCGATGAGTATGGGATGTGGCGGTTGAACTGGTCGAACTTGCCCGAAATGAAATAACCGTTCCGCTTGATGATCGGCCGCTGAAGCTCATGGACGAGCGCGGATTTACCGATGCCGGAGAAACCGGATATGGTCACCACCTTGGCCGCTCCCCTGGAAACGGCATTAAATGCAGATAAAAGTTTTTCGATCTCCTGCTCCCTGCCGTAGAGCTTATGAGGAATGCGGAACTTGTCGGAGACATCGAAGCGGCCAAGCGGGAAATTTGGAATCTCTCCCGTTGAACGGTAAAGCTCCAGGCAGTGCAAGAGGTCCTTCTTCAAGCCGAGTGCGTTTTGGTAGCGATCGTCGGGGGATTTGGCCATCAACTTGGCGATGATTTCCCCGATCACGGGCGGCAGCAACGGGCTGGTCTCGGATGCATGGGGCACACCCCTGGCGATATGCGCATACACCAGCGCCATCTGGTCCGACTCGGGGAAAGGGAGTTTGCCGGTGAAAAGTTCGAATAAACACACCCCTAGGGAATAAAGGTCGGTTCTCCAGTCAATCCGGCAATTCATCCTGCCGGTCTGCTCGGGTGATATATAAGCGATGGTCCCATCCGGCCGTTGGTTGGCCGCAGAATCCTGTGCGTTCTTCAGCACCACCGAAGCGATTCCGAATCCCGTCACGAAAAGGGGAAGCCCCTCCTTGCCGATGAGGATGTTGCTGGGCTTGAAATCCTTGTGGACGACATTGTGGCCGTGTATTTCCTCCAGCTTCTCGGCAAGGCCGACGGCGATTGCGAGCGCGTTCTCGATGGAAGGGGTGGATTCCCGGATCATGCGCCATAGGGATGTTGCGCCGGTTTCCTCCTGCACCAGCGCACAGAAACTGTCGCAATCCAGGTAGTCGAGGGGCCGGACCATCCCGGCGATGGGCAGGCTCTTCGCGACTTCATATTCCTGTTTCAGGCGGATGATGTCCTGCAGGAGCGGCTGCGACCCCCGGGTTGCCTTGACGATCACCGGAAGGGCGTCGCTGTCGCGCCGCCCGTGCCACACGCTGACCGAGGGGCCTTCGTAAATGCAGGAGAGCAGGGTGTAACCGGGAATGGTGCGAAAGTCCGTCATATATTCGACTTGTTTTGTGACCGCCTTCCGTAAGGAAGAATGCATGATAAATCAAACCCGGCGGCATTAACAGGAAGATTGCCCCGTTTTGAACGGCTGCCGAGTCTTGTATTACGCACGGGCACATGGGGTAACATATCTGCGTGCCACGAACAATTTGATTGCCTCGTTAACAGGAGAGATCCATGCCATACGTCAACATCCGCATTGCCGGAACGCTGAGCCGGGAACAGAAGGCCAGGATCGCAGAGGAAATTACCGATACGCTGGAGCGCATCGCGCACAAACCGGCGTCGTACACCTACATCGCATTCGACGAGTTGCCCGATGAAAACTGGGCGATTGCAGGCAAGTTGCTGGACAAGGAATAGAACGGGGGCGTCATGACCGTGAATTTTGGTTCCAGGATCGCCTGGGCTGGCCTTGCTGCGCAATTGCTTGCCAGTTATGCATGCAACGCCGAAGAGGCGCCCGCACCGCCCCTGGGGGGCGCGAATACCGCAGCGAATGATTTCAATCTGTGGCTCACGCCGGGGATTCTTTCCCATCACTACGACCGTAATGCAGGGTATCGCGAGCGTAACTGGGGCTTCGGAATCCAGTCCAGCTTATCCGGCAGCTTCTCGGTAATGGCGGGGAATTACATCAATAGCGATAACGTCCGTTCGGATTATGCGGGCGTGATCTGGCAGCCCTGGTCCTGGCGCTCGGTCAAGATTGGACTGGCCGCTGCCGTCTTCAATGGCTATCCGCTGATGCGGGGCGGCGGCTGGTTTCCTGCAGCACTTCCCTTGATAAGCATACGCAACGAACGCGTCGGCGCGAACTTCACCGTCATACCCAATTACCCAGCACGCGGGCTGCATGGTTCCATAGCCGCGCAGTTCATCCTGCGCGTCTGGTAGCCTGTTGCCGGCTCACCACCACAGGCGCACACCCGCCACGTAGGACACCTGGTTTGCGGGAGCGCCAACTGCGCGCGCGTAACCGGCAGCCGCGCCGTACTTGTTTGACCAGGTGATGCCCAGATAAGGCGCGAACTCGCGGCGGACTTCGTATTTCAGGCGCAGGCTGAGGTCCAGATTGGACAGGCCGGAGCCCAGCGCACGCTGGGGATCCGTTTTGCTGTAAAAATTTGCTTCAGCTTCCGGCAGCAGCGCCAGGCGCTGGGTGAGCAGAAGGTTATAACTTGCCTTGAGGCGGGCCGCCGCGCCCCGGCTGCCGAGAAATGCGCTGGCATCCACGTCGAAGTTGTATGGTGCCAGACCTTTCAGCGCGAGCGCCAGCCAGTCGCGCGCAGGCTGGTTGCTTGCCTGGAAATCGTGCCGGGCGCCGATTTGCGCATCCCAATATGGGGCAATTGCGCGGCTGTAGAGCAATTGCGCATCGGCTGTTTGAACCTTGCCTTGCCCGGCATCGCCCTGGGTCTTGAACCATGCCTTGTCCATGTCGGTGCCCATCCAGCCCTGGCCTTCCCAGTAGGATGTAGTGACGCCGTTGTAGTTGCGGGCCTCGAGGCGATCGAGCATCACGGTCGAAAAGACATCGTGCCCCATCTCGTGCGCCTGTGCCGAAGCGGCAAGTGCAAGTGCCAATGCAGCCCAACCGAACAGCCAGCTTGATTTCATGCGGTTCAGGGTACTCATGACACCGCCACTTCGCGGAACATGCCGCCGTTCATGTGGTAGGCCAGATGGCAATGGTAAGCCCAGCGCCCCAGGGCATTCGCGGAAATGCGGTAGCTCAGGGCGTGGCCGGGCTGCACGCGGACGGTGTGCTTGCGCACCTGAAATTCATCGTGCTGATTCTCGATCTCGCTCCACATGCCATGCAGGTGGATGGGGTGGTCCATCATGGTGTCGTTCACCAGCACGATGCGCACGCGCTCGCCGTAAGTGAGGCGGATGGGCGCGGCATCGGCGTATTCCACGCCGTCGAAAGACCACATGTAGCGCTGCATGTTGCCGGTCAGGTGCAGCTCGATGGTGCGTCCGGGCTCGCGCGGATCCTGCCAGCCGCCCACGGTGCGCAAGTCCGCATAAGTCAGCACGCGGCGTCCGTTGTTGCGCAGCCCCACGCCGGGATCGTCCAGCCGCGTGGATACCATCTGTGCTCGCATCGACGAGCCGGGAGTGTTCTCGCTGGCCGGGTGGGTCTTGACTTCCAGCATGTCCGGTTTCACGGGATGATCGTCCATGACCATGTTGTCGTCCATCACCATGTCGCCCATATCATCATCGGATTGGTCATGTGCCGTAGCATCATGCCCAGTGGCCACATGAGAAGAGGCCGTGTTGTGCCCTGCATGCATCATGCCCATGTCCGCCATGGTAAGCATGGGAATCGGGTCGAGCGCGGGCACATCCGCGCTCATCCCTTGGCGCGGGGCAAGCGTGGCGCGCGCGTAGCCGGAACGGTCCATTGCCTGGGCGAAAATGGTGTAAGCCTGATCGGACTGGGGTTCGACCACTACGTCGTAGATTTCCGCCGTCGCGATGCGGAATTCGTCCACCGTCACCGGATGCACCTCCTGCCCGTCAGCCGCGACCACGGTCATTTTCAGGCCTGGTATGCGCACGTCGAAATAAGTCATCGCCGAGGCGTTGATGATGCGCAGCCGCACCTTTTCGCCGTTGTTGAACTGTGCCGTCCAGTTGCCTTGGGGCGTCGCGCCGTTGGTCAGGAAGGTGTAGGTCGCACCGCTCACGTCTGCCAGGTCACGCGGGCTCATGCGCGTCTCGTCCCACATCAAGCGCTCCTGCCATGCCTTGGACCAGCCCTCCTTCTTGGCCTGAGCGAATAAATCGCCCAGCGTCGGCCTGGCGTAGTTGTAATAGCCGTCGTAGGTCTTGAGCTTGGCATACACCCGCGCCGGGTCTTCGTCCGTCCAGTCCGAGAACATCACCACATGCTCCCGCATGCGCTGCTGCTGTTGCTGCACAGGTTCGATCACGATGGCGCCATACACCCCGGTTTGCTCCTGGAAGCCGGAATGGGCGTGATACCAGTAAGTGCCGCTCTGGCCCACCTTGAAGCGGTAAACGAAAGTCTCGCCGGGTGCGATGCCGTCAAAGCT
>JBGPSQ010000122.1:0-8697 GCA_041490205.1 Gallionellaceae bacterium | reverse complement strand
GCCAAGAAAGTAGCTGCCAAGAAGCCCGCAGCGAAAAAGGTAGCCGCCAAGAAACCGGCAGCCAAGAAAGTAGCTGCCAAGAAGCCCGCAGCGAAAAAGGTAGCCGCCAAGAAACCGGCAGCCAAGAAAGTAGCTGCCAAGAAGTCCGTAGCGAAAAAGGCAGCCGCCAAGAAACCGGCAGCCAAGAAGGCTGTGGCGAAAAAGTCGTCGGCCAAGAAGAAAGTTGCAGCCAAGAAAACGGGCGCGGCTTCTTCTGCACTGAGCTTCACTTTCGGCGCGTAACTTGTTTCCCGGCCGCGCGCCGGGCTGCTGTTAGCGTTTGGTTGCCATGCCGTCGAGGGCATGGCAGCACAGCATCGTCACTTGGCGTGTATCGGGTGCGTGTGCTTTTCATCCCTGATCATCTTCAGGGGCGGGCGAGAGCCTGCCCCTTCTTTATTTATTCCCGTAATTTTGGCCGGATAGCCCCGGTTGCGGCCAGTTTCGGGTGTATTGGCAGGCGATGACGCGGTTTATGCGCTTTGCGAAGGCAGCTTGCTGCGCAACTGGTCCAGCGAGATGCTGGTGCTGGTTCCCACCGGGCCGTTGAGCGCGAGATTGGCAAGGCGCAGTTGTTCGCCGCGGTCGAGCAACAAATATTGCCAAGGCAGCATGACTTCTTCGAGCAGGCGATCGCGCTTGCCGGAAAAGGCCAGCAGGAAATCGCGGCGGCGCGGATGCCAGGGCAGCCACTGCCACGCGAAAAAATTGTCACCCTGCTTGAATCCCGCTTGTTGCAGGACATCGCTCAACGCGGCGACCGCAGGCAGTATTTTTTGTCCTGGCGACGGTTGCGCACTCCACATCAAGCCATGGTAAATGCGGTAGCCGTTGCCGGTGAATTGCTGTTCCATGAATGGGCGCAGGAATATGCGGGATTCAGGCGCGGGTTCCAGGTGCAAACCTACCAGGCAGTCTTCCGCATTGCGGTCTTCGGTGGGCTGGCAGGACCAAGGCAGGGTATGCTGGGCCAGCAATGCGGCCAGTTTTTCGTGCAGAATTTGCCAGAATTCATTGTTGAGGCGCAGCCGGATGGCATCCAGGTGCTCGGCTGCAATCAGGGCCAGCGGCAGGTTTTCTTCCTGGGCAAAAAAATCCAGGACGGCTTGTTCTTCGTTCATGTTCGGAATGACGGGTGAATTGATTCGAGGTGCGTGAAGCGGCCTTGCAAGGGTTGAGCGTTACCTCATGTCTTCAGGCAGCTCTTCCTTGTTGATCCCGGCAAATGATAGCAGGCGATTCTTGGCGTGCAGCAACTTCTGCGCGTGGGCGCCCAGGTGCATGAGCGAAGTCAGGTCTTCCGCGCTCAATTTCTGGATGTCGATGAACCATTCGTTGGACATCGAAATCAGGTCGTACATGGCTTGCATGCGCTTGTGGAAATGCTCGTCTTCCCGAGTATGCATCGGATCGAGCAGGCACTCGCGAAGCACCGAGAGGGTGGGCTCGACCTCGCGCCGGCGGCGTTCATCCGCCAGGGTGCGGAAAATTTCCCACACATCTTCCGGTGTCCTGAAATATTCGCGGCGGTCGCCGGGGCGGTATTCAGAACGCAGCAGGCGCCAGCCCTGCAATTCTTTCAACCCCATGCTCACATTCGAGCGCGAAAAGGACAACAGGTGGGCGATGTCGTCAGCATTCAGCGGGACATGGGCAATGTAGAGCAGGGCGTAAATCTGGCCGACAGTGCGGCTGATGCCCCAGCGGCTGCCCATTTCCCCAAAGTGGTGAATGAATCGCCAGGCAGTTTCTGAGAGGTGTTCCGGTTCCATTGGTGTACTTTCAAGGATTTTTGAAATTAATGCAACCCCTTTTTTATACGGGATATTTTAATCCATTTTCATGCCGGGATTGAAGTGTTGTGTTGACACTGTCAATCTAAGTGTAGATGATGCCGGACTTTAGTTGGTGCGTACTCCGTGCATTGAGCGGGAGGTCGCCATATTAAAAGAGAGCGTTTTGCGGGAAGGTCGTTGGGTTGCATGCCAGCCCAGTGACCGGAGACAATAAATTTCAGGTTTTCATCGGGGGAGCCACATACGATGCATTTTTCCTTACGTTTGTTCACGCTGGTTGCCGGTTTGTTGCTGGCGGCGGCAAGTCATGCGGCAGACTCTGCTCCGAAGCTGACTACTCCAGACGACTTGGGGCCGGAAGTCACGCAGCCCATCGAGTTCCCACATTTCCGCCATGCTGGCGACGAAAAGGATGGCGGGATGCAGATCAACTGCATGTATTGCCATACCTATGCACGCCGCAGCATGGTGGCGGGCATCCCGCCGGTGCAGAAATGCGTGGGCTGCCATCAGAACATCCCGTCCGTACGGGAAACGCCGCGTATCAAGCAGCTGTTCGACTATTACGACAACAACAAGGCCATCCCCTGGAAGAAAGTGCACGATATCCCGGATTTCGTGCGCTTCAACCACGAGCGCCATATCAAGCGCTTCTACTTCCAACAAGACCGCCCATACCAGGAGGTTTGCGGTTATTGCCACGGCGATGTGAAGACGATGGTTGTGGCGCGACGCCAGAAGCCGCTTACCATGGGCTGGTGCGCAAATTGCCACCAGAAGGATCACCCGGTCAACGCGACATCGACCGAGACCGGGCACGGCCCGAATGATTGCTTCACGTGCCACAAATAGCCGGCGCGCCATCTACGAAGAGCTAGAATTCAAGAGGTATCTGTGATGAATGAAAACGATTTTGACCGGCGTGATTTCCTGAAAGTGCTTGGGGCCGGCGGCACTGCGGTTGCCCTGAGCGGCTGCGGCTACACCTCGATTGAGGACGGCAAGGAAACCGTCACTTCATATGTGACGTTGCCCTCCTATGTGATTCCCGGTATTTCCAACTATTTCAATTCGACCTGCGCCCAGTGCGAGGCCGGCTGCAACACCATGGTGCGTGTGCGGGAAGGCCGCGCACTCAAGGCGGAAGGAAATGCCAATTCCCCGATCAATCGCGGCAAGATGTGCGGACTCGGCCAAGCCGGCGTTCAGGCGCATTACAACCCCGATCGCGTGCAGACCCCGCTGCTGAAGGGCGGCAAGGCCATCTCCTGGGGTGATGCGCTCAAGGAAATCGAAGGACGGCTGAGCGGCGTGAAGGGCGATGAAATCGCTTTCGTCACCGGCACGACGAGCGGCCATGCACAGGCGCTCCTGGGCAGCTACATGGAAGCAGTGGGCAGCAAGAATCATTTTTCGTATGAGGCGATTTCGCCGGCCGTGGTGCGCGCCGCCAACAAGAAGGCTTATGGCGTGGCCATGCCGCGCTACCGCATAGACAAGGCCAAGGTTGTGGTCTCGTTCGGCGCCGATTTCCTCGGCGCGTGGGTATCGCCTGTGTATTTCTCTCAACAGTATGCGCAGTTCAGGAAGGGCAACCGTCCGGAAGGGCGCGGCGTGCTGGTGCAGGTCGAGCCGAAGATGACCCTGACCGGCGCCAATGCAGATCGCTGGCTGGGCATTCGTCCCGGTACCGAGGGCATACTGGCGCTGGGGCTCATCAATGCATTGGGATCTGCCGGTGTGAAGGTTCCGGCGGACATTTCCGCGGCGGCCAAGGATTACACACCGGAGCGCGTGGGCACTGATACTGGCGTGCCGTTCGATCAGATCAACAAGCTGGCGGCGCTGCTCAAGGAGCGCACCCCCAGCCTGGCGTTGGCCGGAACTGCCGCGGAAGGCTACGCACATGGCTCGCAAAACGCCTTGGCCATCGCCATGCTAAACCATGTGCTTGGCAACGTCGGCAAGACCGTGGAAGCAGCCGCAGCCGTGCCGTTCCCGCAATTGGCGCCTGTCGTTGGCAACCGCGCTTCGCTGACTGCGCTGAACGATGGCCTGGCGGCCAACAAATACAAGGTGGTGTTCAGCTATGGCACCAACCCCGTGTATAGCGCGCCAGCAGCAATGAAATTCAAGGACAATTTCGGCAAGGCTGGTTTCAGGGTGGCGTTTGCGCAATACCTGGACGAAACCGCACTGGCGGCCGACCTGGTATTGCCGCTTGATTCGGCGATGGAAGACTGGGCGACCATGGTGCCCGAGTACATGGCAGCGCCGGAAGGTGGCTATGCCGAAGGCTATGCGCAAGTGAGTTTCCGTCAGCCCGTGATGAACAGGCTGTATCCCGATACGCGCAGCATAGGCGACATCCTGCTGGCCTTGCTCAAGCAACGCAAGCCGGAGGCCTACAAGGGTTTCGATGATTTCTACGCATATTTGCGCGGCAACGTGCTGGAGAAAAAAGTGGCGTTCGGCGGCTCCGCCAAGGATGACAACGACGAGTTCTGGAATGACGTCGTGGGCAAGGGCATCGTGGCGCTGAAGGGCGTTCCCGGCAGGCTGTCACCCAAGCCTTCCGTTTCCGGCCTGGCCTTGCCTGCCCCGGCGACCCCGGATTCTGCCTACCCGTTGCGCCTGATCCCGGCGGTTTCGGCCAGCATGCGCGACGGGCGCAATGCCAACGAACCCTGGCTGCAGGAATCGCCCGACCCCTTGACCACCATCGTGTGGGATTCCTGGGTGGAAATACATCCCAAGACGGCGGCGAAACTGGACATCGTGGAAGGGGATATAGTCGAAGTGGCCTCCAGGAGCGGCTCCATCAAGGCCCAAGCCTATCTGTTCCCCGGCATCCATCCCGATGCAGTTTCCGTGCCGGTGGGTTACGGCCATGAGGCGATGGGGCGTTATGCCAAGGGCGTGGGGGCGAATGTATTCAGCATGCTGGATCCTGTGTTTGACAAGGAAACCGGCGAGCTGGCGCTGAACGAAACCGCCGTGAAAATCAGCAAGACCGGCGAACGCGTAATCATCGTTAAGGAAGAAGGGCCTGTCGGCGGCAGCCAGGCTGGCCGTCCTAGAATTGCGGTCAAGGTTCCAGCCGGCAAGGTTGACCTTACGAAGGAGGTTTAAGAGATGTCCGTATCCAATCTGCTTGAAAACTGGTCGAAGTTCCGCCACACCCATCCGGTCGATGACAAGGGCCATGAAGACTGGGAGGCCTATCCATCCGACATCAAATGGGCGATGGCCATAGACTTGGATGCTTGTACTGGTTGCAATGCGTGCAGCGTGGCCTGTTACGCCGAAAATAACCTGGCGGTAGTGGGCAAGGAAAAATACGCTCACGGACAGGAAATGCACTGGATGCGCATCGAGCGCTATTGGGGCGAGGAAAACGGCGAATTCCATGCGGAGCAGGGCGCGCAGTTCCTGCCGATGATGTGCCAGCAATGCGAAGCAGCGCCGTGCGAGACCGTATGTCCGGTAGGTGCCACCAACCATACCGAGGATGGCCTGAATTCCCAGATTTACAACCGCTGCATCGGCTCGCGCTACTGCGAAGCCAACTGTCCCTACAAGGTGCGTTATTTCAACTGGTATAACTACCCGGAACAGGAGGGTGCCTGGCCTTCTCCCATGGAACAGCAGCTCAACCCTGACCTGACCGTGCGCACCAAGGGCGTGATGGAAAAATGCACCTTCTGCAAGCAGCGTACCTATGTGGCCCGCAATAATGCGCGCAACGAGGGGCGCGAAGTGGCGGATGGCGAAGTGCAAACTGCATGCCAGCAGGCGTGTCCGACTGGGGCGATTAGCTTCGGCAACCTGCACGATCCGGCTTCAAAAGTGGCCAAACAATGGGCGCAGCAAGGGGTGGATATCAACAAAGACAAGCAGGACAAGGATAAAGAACGCGAGAAAATTGAACACCAGGACAAGGAACCCGAAAAGGCATTGCGCGGTTATCGTATCCTGGAAGAACTCCGTCCCTATCCTTCGGTGATGTATCTGGAGCGGGTGCGCGATGAGAGCGCGGTATAAGGCACAAGGGAAGGAAGCTGAGAAATGACTAAAGATATCCGCGAAGACATAGCCTGGGCGCAGATCAACCAGGACGTATTGAAGAGCCTGGAGAACCCGCGCAAGCTGTATTGGGTCATCCTGTTCGGCGCATTGCTGGTGTTCAGCGTTGGCATAGGCTGCGAAATTTACCAGTACATCAATGGTATGGGGGTGTCCAACAAAAACAACTCGCATGTATGGGGTCTGTACATCGCCACCTTCATTTTCTGGATCGGCATGAGCCACTCCGGCACGTTGCTGTCGGCGATTCTGCACCTGATGCATGCCGACTGGCGCAAACCGATCTACCGCTTTGCCGAAGCCATGACCACGTTCTCGCTGATGACGGCGGGCCTGTTCGTGGCGGTGCACCTTGGGCGCGTATGGCAGATTTACTATGCCCTGCCTTACCCCAGCGAGCGCTGGGTGTGGCCCAACTTCCAGTCCCCGCTGCTGTGGGATGCGATGGCGATCTTCACCTACCTGAGCTCGTCGGTGATCTTCCTGTACATTGGTTCGATACCCGACTTTGCCATCGCCCGCGACAACATCCATCCGGGTTGGCGCAAGAAGCTGTATTCCATCCTGGCCCTGGGCTGGGAAGGCACCGACCGCCAGTGGCGCAATTTCCGCATAACCTACATGACCGTGGCCTGCTTCCTGATTCCGCTGGCGGTATCGGTGCACTCCATCGTGGCTTCGGACTTCGCCATGTCGCAGCAACCGGGCTGGCATGTGACCTCGTTCCCGCCGTATTTCGTAGCGGGCGCGCTGTATTCCGGCTGCGCGGCGATCATCACATTGTTCATCATCCTGCGCTACGTGTTCAAGTTCGAGGAATACATGACGTTGCCGATCCTGAAAAAGACCGTGCGCCTGACATTTGCGATCGCCATGGTGTGGACTTACCTGAACTGCATCGAGTTCGCCTCGGTCTGGTATAGTCATGACCAGGTGGCCAAGGACGTGCTGATCCAGAAGGCCACCGGCCCTTATGCGCCATTCTGGTGGGCGATGATCTTCTGCGGCTCAGTGGTGCCGTTCGTGATGATGTTCAAGCGGTTCCAGACCAACATCCCGGTGATGTTCGCGGTGTCACTGCTGCTGAACCTGGGCATGTGGCTGGAGCGCTGGATGATCGTGGCGCCGACTTTCTCCCACGGTTATTACCCGTGGACATGGGATCACGACCAGTGGCCCAGCCTGATCCAGTGGGGCATCGTGTTCGGCAGCTTCGGCTGGTTCACCTTGCTGTTCATGGTGTTCTGCAAGATCGTCCCGTCCGTTTCCATGTATGAAGTGAAGGAAATGGTGTATCACCGCAGCCAGGCGACGAAGAAAAAACAACTTGGCATAGAGGGGGCGCACTAACATGAGCAAACGTTACCTGCTTGCACTGTATAACAACTTCGACGAGGCTGAAAAAGTCGTCAGCGAATTGCGCAACGCCGACATCAAGGGGTTCAATGCCGACGAAGACTTGACGGTCAAGTCGCCGATCGAGCATCCCGAAGTGGAAGAATTCCTTGGCGACAAACCGGTCAAGATTCAGTGGTTCACCCTGGTTGGCGCAGTGATGGGCGGCCTGCTGGCGTTTTTCCTGATTTCGGGCTCACAAGCAGGCTTCTACTCACAGTTGAAGGGTGGCAAGCCCATCGTGCCGATTCCACCGAACATGGTGCTGACCTATGAGATGTTCATTCTGGGCGGTGTATATATCACGGTGCTGGGTTTCCTGATTTGCGCCGGCTTGCCGGCACGGCGGTCGCCGCTGTATAGCGCCAAGGTATCGGAAGACCAGATAGGCATTCTGGTGAAGGCCGACGAAAGCGCCGCTGCGACGCTCAAGGGGATTTTCGCCAAGCACAAGGCATTGGAGATTCAGGAAGAGGCAGGCAGATGAAAAAACTAACCTTAGCAACTGTTTTGTTTTTGACGCCCGTGCTGGCGCAGGCGTGGCCGTGGTCCAAGGACATGTCGGAGCAGATCAGCGTCAAGCCGCAGGAAAGCGTCGATCCGAGCCATCCGGGCATGGCGACCTATCCCGAGCATTCCGTGCCTGTTCCCGGCACCACGGTGTTCCTGAAAGACAAGGACTATGAATCGGCTGGAAAGCTGAAAAACCCCGTGCCAGCCGATGCAAAATCGGTGGAATTGGGTGGCAGGCTGTTCGGTATCTATTGCACACCCTGTCATGGATACAAGGGGAAGGGTGACGGCTTGGTCGGGAAAAAATTGAGTTTGCCGCCTTTCGATCTTACGGCCGATACGACCAAGCAGCGCACCGATGGCTACATTTTCGGGATGATGACATTCGGCGGGTTTGTAATGCCCACTTACGCCAATGACCTTTCGCCGATGGAACGCTGGCATGTGGTCAATTATGTGCGCAAGGTGCTGCAGCAGGGCGGAACCGTCCAGGCCAATGTCAACGGCCGCTAAATAAGGGAGAGCAAGCATGATTTCTTACAGTAACTGGTCGGTACTGACTGTCAGTTTTGTGGTGGTGACCTACCTGGCCTTGAGCGGCGTGGCGCTGACTGCCGTGCTCTACCTGGTCGGTGCAAGGTGGCGTTTCCAGATACGCCAGTTGGCGGTGTCGCTATTTGCACTGTTTCCCCTGGCTTTCGTATTGCTGCTGATCCTGCTGGCGGGCGGCACGCACACATTCCCGTGGATAGGCCATGTGTCTCATGGCGAGAATGTGCACATGCCGGGATGGTATACATGGGAATTGCTGTCGGCGCGCGAAGTCATCGGCATGCTGGTGGTGATGGGGGTGTGGTGGCTGTTCATC
>JBGPSQ010000121.1:0-8700 GCA_041490205.1 Gallionellaceae bacterium | reverse complement strand
GTAAGAGTATTTCTGCCCGCCGGGAGCTGCGTCATGCTCGAAGGCGTGACAGTGGATTTCTCCGACTCCGCCATGTCCACCGGGTTGAGTTTCATCAATCCGAATGCGCAATCATGCGCGTGCAGCAGCTCCGGTACCGGTGCGCCGCAACACCACGCCACGGTGAGTATCGCCAGCATACAGCGCAGGTATTGACCGGCTGATTGCGCCGCGATGAGTGACCCGCTTGAAGCGCTGGATTGGCAGGGCAAGGAGATCGATTGCCGCGCTTGCGAGAACGCCGGTCTGCTCGCCATTGGCGGCTGCAAGCCCTTGCAATCCTGCGTGCATGACCGTTACGCCAAGCGCATAGACCGGTTCTTTGCGCAACATCCGGATCTGGCGCAGCAGTATGTGGCCCATCCGTATTTTGAAGTGCGCGCGGTGGCATCGAAGTACCTGGACATATTCCACCTGTCCCGCCTGCGCCATGATCCGGACGAGACGGTGCGCAGCATGGTGGCATTGCGCCTGCCGCAACGCCTGCTCCTGGAAATGCGCGAGGACCCGGATCGCGAGGTGCGCATACGGGTGGCATCGAAACTGCCGCCGCGCGACTTGCAGCCGATGATGCACGACCACGATTACTTTGTGCGCACCGTGGTGGCCAAGCGCCTGATCAATGGCATGCTGCCCCTGATGATGCACGATCCGGACAGCAGCGTGCGGATCGTGGTGGCCGGCCGGATAGATGAAGACCAGTTGCCGGGAATGACAGGAGATCCGGATTGCGAAGTGCGCATCGCCGTCGCAAAACGCCTGTCCGGCCAGCAGTTGGTGCTGTTGCGCCATGACCCGGACTGGCGTGTGCGCTATGAGGTGGCACAGCGCATCGCCGTGGAACACCTGGCCGAAATGGCCAGGGACGAGGAAACAATGGTGCAGGAAACGGCGCTGATGCGCCTGATGGAAAATTCCATGAATGCAAGCGAACAGGTGTCACATGGCGAAAATAAGCCGGGATAGTGAAATTGTAGAGCTGGACGGGCCGCCGCAGTATGACTACGGCGACAAGGTGGTGTCGCGCTTCAATATCCGCAACGACGGCACCTATCGCGGCAAGGAGATAGGCGAAGTGCTGGTGAAGAAAGGCGATGTCGGATACGTCTCCAGCATCGGCACCTTTTTGCAGCAGTACTACATCTACGGAGTGGACTTTTACGAGCGCGGCAATCTGGTCGGCATGCGTTCGAAGGAACTGGTTCCGTTCGGCCAGATAGCCGAGGGATTGAAAATCGAGGAACTGGAAAGCGAGGAAGACAATGCTTGATATACGCGAACCGAAATACCAGTGGGGCCAGGCGGTCATTGCTGTGGCGGACCTGGTCAACGACGGCAGCTACCCGGAAGCGGAACAGGACGCGCTGCTGGTCGCCAGCGGCAGCAGGGGCGAAGTGGTGCAGACCGGCATGCACGAGGAATCGAATACGCCGATTTACATTGTCGAGTTTCCGGATGGCCGGGTGATCGGCTGCCTCGAAGAAGAGATCGAGCCGGCCTGAGGAACATGCGATGCAAGCCATGGCTGACATTGCTCCGGCCCATCCCAACCAGGTGGACCGCAGGCGCATCGAGCGCGCGCTGGAACAGCGCGAGCGTTACCGCTATGTCACGCCGCACGTCATCCCGGATGAGGAGGAGCATGGCTATCGCATCGAAAGCCCCTGCTGCTCGCGCAATGTGGAGCCTGAGGGCGGGATCATAGACATCGCGCTGCTGAAATATCTGAAACCGCACTGGCTGCTGTATCGCAAGGACCACGCCTACAGCACCTGGGTACTGCACAGCGTGGTGGATACGCTGCATGCCGCCCTTGAGATTTTGCTACCGGATGAGGAACGGGTCTTCTGGCCCTGAGAACACACTATTTGCATCCACGAAAGGAAAGCACCATGAAAGTCATGATCCGCAAGAACGCCAAGGGAGTAGCCTCGGTCTATGCGCCGAAGAAAGACCTCGAGGAACCCATCGTCTCCATGACCAATCCCGCAATGTGGGGCGGCGTCGTGACGCTGGCCAACGGCTGGCAGCTCGAATTGCCGGAGATGGCGGCGGATACGCGCTTGCCGATCACGGTCGAGGCGCGCCACGTAAACCGTGAGTGAGGCCGCCATGCCGATGAATGAAAGCCAGATCATTTCGATTGAAGCCTCGATCAAGGCGCTGATGGCCACCGACAATGCGCTCATGCCGGGACTGCGCGGCATGTTCCCGGGCGTCACCTTCGTGCGTTGCAGCGCGCGTGAGATGGACGCCCTGCCCTACCGCACCAGCGACAAGTATCAGCTTTTCCTGTTCGACCGCAGCCAGGGCTGCATCCGCCTGACCGACCAGCTCGAATTGGCGGACGGCGTGATCGTGGCGGAAGTGGAATGATATGCAAACTGACCTGATACGGCTGTCCGACCCCGACATTTCCAGCACGGAGCTGAAAATGGTGGAGGCCGCCCTGTGCTCGCCGCGCCTGAGCCAGGGTGCGCTGGTCGAGGCATTCGAGGGCGCGTTCGCCGCGTGGCTGGGACGCAAACATGCAGTGGCTGTGTCCGGTTCGACGCTGGCCGTATGGCTGTGCCTGAAAGCCTGGGAATTAAAGCCCGATGACGAAGTCATAGCCTCGGGCCATTCCTGGCACCAGATCGCCCGCGGCATTTCATTGGCAGGCGCAGCACCGGTATTCGCGGACATCGATTACTGGGCCGGTACGCTGGCCCCGGAAAAGGCGGCGGAAAAAATCACCGGAAGCACCAAGGCCATCCTGGCCGGCAACACCAACGGACACCCTGCGGACTGGCGCGCCTTGCGCGCACTGGCACAGAAGCATAATCTCAAGCTGATCGAGGACTGCACCGAATCGATCGGCTCGCGCTATGCGGGAACCAGGGTGGGCAACTTCGGCGACTGCGCGATCTTCGATTTTTCGCAGCCTTCCGCCTTGTGCTGCGGCGAAGGTGCGATGATCGTCACCGACGACCTCGACTTTGCGCGCACTTTGCGCTACCTGCGCGACCGCCAGCCAGACCAGCGTTATTCCATCAGCATCTCGCGCCAGCTTCCGCTGAATGCGCGCATCAGCGAATTGACCGCGGCGCTCGGCATTGCCCAGCTCAAGCGCGCGGACGAGATCCTCGCCAAACGCAAACAGATTACGCTATGGTACGAAGACCAGATCAAGTCGTTCGAGGGCATCAAGCCCCCCTATCTCGCGCCGGACGTAGACACGGCAAACTGGTTCCTCTATACCGTGCATCTGGGCACGCGCTTTTCGCACAGCTCCTGCCGTGCCATCGTCGAGGACATGCATACCGCCGGGGTCGAAGCCGAACTCTACAGCCATCCCTTGTATCTGGAGCGCTGCTACATCGAACAGGGATGGCGCAAGGGAAACTGCTTCGTCACGGAGAAAGTGGCCGACCGCGCCATCGCCCTGCCCTTCCATACCCACCTCACCGAAGAGCAGGTCGCCTTCATCGTGAAGACCGCCAAGGATGCCTCGGTTAACGTCGGCGCAGGCGCGGCAATTTACCTTTAGGAAAATCACCATGTCTAACCAAAGCGCACTCGACGAAATCCTGGCCGGACTGGAAGCTGGACAGGTCGTCCCCTATCTCGGCCCCGGCATCTGGGCCGGGGCGGCCACGCCGCCCGCGCATCCGGCCGACCCGCTGCAATTGGTCACCAAGCTCACCGAGCGCGTCACCGTATCTCCCAAGCTGCGCAAGAACCTGACCGGCGCGGCGCAGTACATAGAGAACTTCAAGCACCGCAAGACCCTGGCCGGGCTGATGAATACCGCTTTCACGGACAAGGCCAGGCCCGCGGAACTTCATGAATTCATCGCCTCGATACCAAAACTGCCGCTGATCGTGGATACCTGGTATGACGACGCCATGCAGCAAGCCCTGGCTAAAAACCCAAGCTGGGGACAGGTGCAAGGTGTGAGCCAGGCCGAACACCAGGGCGAATGGGTGCGCTACTACACGGCACAAGGAGCATTGACGGATGCAGATGCCGCTAAACAATGGCAGACCCTGTTATACCGCCCGCTGGGTTCATCCAGCCCGGCGCAGAACTACATCGTGTCGGATTCGGATTACGTCGAAATACTGACCGAGATAGACATCCAGACGCCGATCCCGCCCATCGTGCAGCAGCGCAGGGCAGGCAAGAATTTCCTGTTTCTGGGGTGCCGCTTCGCCAACCAGCTAGACCGCATCTTCGCGCGCCAGATCATCAAGCGGTCATCGGGCAAGCACTGGGCGATCATCGAAGGCGACCTTACCGGGAACGAGGCACGTTTCCTCGAAGAAATGAATATCATCCGGCTGGATATACTGTTGAGCGAAGCAATGTCCCGGTTGTCCAGCCCCATGCATTTGTAGCATCAATTCCCAAGGGTACGGAACCGGGAATTCGTTCAGGGCTTCAAATGGCACCGAATCAAACTTGAGCCTGCCTCAAGGCAGCCGTTCAATCATTCATGCCATACTGTTCACTGAGCCGTGAAATCAGCTTGGATATATTGACCGGCTTATGCAGCACGGGCCAGTCGCAATTTTCCGCCTCCCGGATGAAAGAAGGGGATGTATCGCCGGTCATCACAACGGCAAGGATTGGTTTGTCCAGTTTTTGGCGTACCCGATTCAGGAATTGAATACCATTCATCGTGCCGCCCATCTTGTAATCCGCGATATAGTAATGAGCGTGTTCAACGTTGGCGTGGAACAAGGCATCTTCTGCATTATCGAAGTATTCCACCTCACCGCCCATCAATTCCAGAGCCTTGCAAATGGCTTCGGCAACCAGCGCGTCGTCTTCCAATACTATAAAACGCTTGCCTCGTGCGAATGAGATTTGTGAAACATATTCAGGTGCAGGCGCGGTGCCGGATTGCGGCGTCACCATGCTTTGGGAACAGTCCAGCGGCAAGCGGAATTCAAATACCGAACCGCGCCCTATCCGTGAGCGGCAAGTGATCTTTCCGCCCAACAACGAAATGGCACGCTTGCTGATGGCGAGCCCCAGCCCGAGACCGCTGGTCCTGTCGCGTTCCGGATTATTGATTTGATAGAACTCATCGAAGATGTGATCGATATGTTCATGTTTGATGCCTATTCCGCTATCCCACACCTGAAATAGCACGTCATTTCCCCTTCGCCGGGCACTGACCAGGATTGCGCCCCTGGTTGTATATTTGATCGCATTTGAAACAAGGTTCATCAGCACAGACTTGATCAAATCGATGTCGCTGCGTATGGCAAGCGCCTCCTTCATTGAAAAATGGAGCTTGAAACCCAGCTGTTTTTTGCGGGCCATCGGCTCGAAATTCTGTTCCAGCCAGTTGATAATGTGAATAACATTGAAAGAAGAGTATTGCGGCTTGACTATGCCCGCATCCAGCTTGGAAATATTCAGCAGGGCTTCGAGCAACTCGTTGAAGGTGGCCATGGTTTGGTCCAGGCGCTGGATGACCTGATTCTGCTCGGGGGATGGCTTGGTGAACTTGAGCGCATCGATGAACAGGTTGGCTGCTGCCAGCGGCTGCCGCAAGTCGTGGCCCGCAGCAGCCAGAAAACGGGACTTGGCCAACTCCTTGCGGGTAAGCTCGTCTTTGGATTCGTTCAGTTCTGTAATATCGCGTCCCACGGCCAACACCGAGATTACGCTTCCCGATAAATCACGTTCTGCCGTCAATCGAATACTGCTGCAAATCAGTTTGCCATCCCTGCCCGCCCATTTCAGTTCAAAATGGGCATCTTCACCGGTTGCGAATACCCCTGAAATCTTGGCCTCGTAAAGATCGGAACCGGGCCCGCCGGGAAATTCCGATGGCTTCTTGCCCAGCAATGCAGCCCCCCCGCCAACGGCCATTGCAGCAAAAGCCGGGTTGGCGTAGGTGCGGCGGCAATCGCGGTCATATCGTGCAATTGTGTCGGGAGTGTTTTCAATCAATGTGCGCGATTCGTGCTCGCTTGCGGCAAGCGCCGATGTTCTCTCCGCAACCCGGGCTTCCAGGATTTCCTGATGATGCTGTAATTTATGCGCCATCTGGTTGAAGCCCGTAGCCAGCTCATTCAGCTCAAGCACCTTGGGATGCAGCAAGATTCGCGTATCCATATTGCCCTCCCCGAAGCTGCGTATTGCCTGGCTCATTCCCTTGATGGGACGCGTAATCCCGCGGGCAACCCATAACGCCAGCATCAGGGCAGCCATCAAAATCAACAGGGTGATAGAGAGGCTGTATAGCAATATTTCGTGTTTCTTCTGGATCAGGCGATGCTTGCTGATTTCGACGATGACCGCACCGAGCGGCGCAGCCGAGGTTGTAGCGGGCATCAATCCGCTTTCCCGGTCCAGGTCGTCCATCTTGATCTCTGTGGCGGCGATGGGATCATACAAAATCAGGACATCCTCATCCTGATAAACCGGAGTCGACATATTGGCCTTCGCCAAAAGGTTTTCGTATTGCCCGCGCTCTCCGCCCGGCCCACCCGTCAGCGGCCTGGCGAAGGCATCCAGCACAACCACCCTGCTTACGTCCGGCTGGGCAAGCGCGGCATCGACATTCTGTTTCAGCAGTGCCGTATTGCTCGCGAAAACCGCATATTCGCTGGAGGAGGCAAGCTGGCGCACCAACAATTGCGAGCGTTCCAGCAAGGCGCTTTCAAGGTCGGCAAAACGCGAGTGAATAAGATAGTTTTCCAGCAACACCGCCATCACCAGGATAGGGAGCAGTGCTGCCAGCAGGGTTTGTTTTTCAATGCCGAAAGGCTTCATGGAGCTTCCTTGACTTCACTATCGATTTCATCATGCAGCACGGATGCGCCCTTGACCCGCAAGCCCAGCGAATGGGCGACCTGCTCGTTTACCATGACCTCAAACTCGTTCGGATACTGTGCGGCCGGCAACGCATGCGTGCCTTCGAACTGCAAAATCAGCGCGGCAGTCTGCGTGGCAATTTGAGCAGGCGTGCTGAACACCGCACACAGCGCGCCCGCCTTGACATAGCCCGGTGAAAATCCGATCAAGGGCACGCCCATGCGGTAAGTCGCCAGCAGTATATTGCGTACGGTCGAATCGTTATAGACCGCAGCATCGGGCAGCGCGAGCAACGCATCGCTGCGTCCAAGAATGTCTTGCAGCGCATCCGGCAAGGGGGACGTTTCACCAACCGCCCGCACGTTCAGCGTCAAGCCATGGTCGTTCAGTTTTTGCTGTAGCTGGGGAAGTTCTTTGGGAGGGGCGGAATACAAAAGCGCGACATTGCGCTTGCCGGGCAAAATCGCGGCAATCAGGTGGACCTGGCGGTTTACCGGCTGGTCGAGAAAAATCGCGGAAAATGTACGCAAGCCCGCGCGACGAGGGAAGTCGCGCAGCAACTTGTTGTAGCTCGCTTTCGTGATCAGGACGTTGAGCACGGTCGGCGCATCGCTGGCCGCAACAACCGTGGCGGCTTTCATGCCAACTGCGATGACCAGCCCAGAAGCGGGGATAGGCCCGTTGGCATCAGTCACCTGGTGACTGATTCCCTTGGCGGCAAGCAGGGCGTCCAGGGCGTTGCCGAATTCTTCATAGGAACCGCCCTTCTCGCTCAGGACTATCGTGACGTCCGGTTGCCTGCCATCACCGGGAATTTGGGCATGAGCGGGGCTTGCCGCAAAAGAAAGCAGCATAAAAACCAAGCCCCAAGCGCCGAAAAGGCGGTTGGGAAAACTGAACGCCGGTATCAACAACTCGCTTATCCGGCCAGAAATTGGTGAGATATACACTGCCAAATGCCTCGCAACCACCCTCCCTATGCATCGGTTTTTTATATGCTTTTCGCATAGACACGGTTTGTCTTCTGCGCCCCAAGGCTAACCTGTTGCCGGATAAAAATCCATGCTGTAACGGCCTATGCATAGGTAAAAATGCCTATATACCCCGGGGAAATACATATATATACGGATTGACTCGGAACACAAAAATTGGCCAGAAAAATGCTCTTACACTAATATTCTGAGTTAATATTTATCTTTACCCACTTCCCCGACGTCAGTATGCAGAATTCACGTATTTTGCAGTTGCTTGGTATTGCCGTTCTGGCCTTGGTCACAGAATCAGGGCAAGCCGCGGATGAAGACGCATTTCTGCAACAAGTCCGCCCGCCGTCGGAACAAACCATGGGATATGGCCGAAGCGCGATCTGGACTTTGCCCCTGGTCGCAACCCAATATCAACCGTCGCAGCCCACTCCCGCGATGCAGGCCGCAATGCAGGCCCAGCGCGAAGGCCGTTTTCTCGATGCACTAATCCCGCTCGATGAGGCACGCAAGAGCGGCAAGGGCGCCGAGGCCGATGCCGAACTGAACCTGTTGCGCGCCAGCTTTTTGCTGCAAGGCAACCAGTCGCGTCAGGCGCTGGAAAGCCTGGCCCCGTTGCTGACCAAAACCCAATACGCTGCCGATGCATACGCGCTCACCGCCATGGCGCACCTGCAACAGGGGCAGATGCAGGAAGCATTGGATGCAGCGCAGCATGCGCAAAACTTGGGCGGCGGCATCCTGCCGCACCTGGCGCTGTCCTATGCGCTGCAGGGCATGGGGCGTCTGGCGGAAGCGCGGGACGTGATGCACCGCTTCAATACCGGGGCATCGCCCTCGGCAATCGCCCTGGCGCGCGAGG
>JBGPSQ010000120.1:0-8711 GCA_041490205.1 Gallionellaceae bacterium | reverse complement strand
TGGATTTCTTCACGCTGGTGCCCACGATCTCCAGCCCCACTTCCTGCAAGGCGGAAACCACCGACCACGACTTCACGCCGCCAGTGATGAGCAGCACGCGCTTGCCCGCAAAACGCTTACGGTAGCCGTTCAATCGTTCCCATGCGCGCGCTTCTTCGCGGCGGATGAGTATCTCGGTGCGGGAAAGCAATTCTTCCGGCGCGCCGCGCTGAACCAGCAGTTTGGCGATTTGGCGCAGCGCATCGCTGGTGTCGGAAATGCCGTAAAACGAACCTTCGAAATAGGGAATGCCGTAGCGTTCCTCCATCTTGCGCGCCACGTTGATCATCGCCCGCGAGCACACCATCATCGCAGCCTTTGCGCGGTGCGAACTGGCCACCTCGTGATAGCGCGCATCGCCCGAGATGCTCGCCAGCACGCGGATGCCGAGGTGATCCAGCAGCGGCTTGATCTGCCACATCTCGCCCGCCAGATTGTATTCGCCGATGATGTTGATGTCGTAGGGCGTGGTGGTTTCCGGCTCCTCGGTGCCGATCACATAATCCAGCAGCGCTTCGCCTGCCAGCTTGTTGCCCAGGTTCTTGCTGCCGACAAAGCCGGGTACGTCAATGGGGATAATCGGCTTGCCGAATTTCGCGCGCGCGGCCTTGCACACCGCCTCGATCTCGTCGCCGATCAGCGCGGTGACGCAGGTCTGGTAAACGAACACGGCGGGCGGGTCGTATTTCTCGATCACCTCGCGGATGGCGCGGTACAGGCGCTTCTCACCGCCATACACAATGTCGTTCTCGGAAATATCGGTGGTGAAGCCCGTGCGGTACAGCAGCGGGCCGGAAGACTTCGCCCCCCGGTTGTCCCAGCCGTTGCCCTCGCAGGCGATGGGGCCGTGCACGATGTGCGCCACGTCAGTGATCGGCTGCAGCGCAATCTTCGCGCCATCAAAAGCGCAGCCGCCCGCCGCCGCACCCGGCGTCAATTGCTTGGTGCAGCCTTTCTTGCGCTCCTTCTCGCCCTTGGCCTGGTTCTTGTCGCAGCCGGGTTCGTTGAACACTTCCTGTACTTTGATATTGAGTCCGGCCACAATAGATCTTTCCAAAATTGCCCGTCTCTCCTGAATGAAGAGCGGCTTACGCCTTACTATCAGCAAGCATTGTGCCAAGCAGTAACTGCTTGTTTACATGCAGGGTAAGCTGCTGGAGAGGCTGGAGGCGAATGTCGCAAACCCTACAAAATGCGACTTTGGGGATGCTCAAGGAAACGTGGTTTTGTCGTTCCCCCAATCCCCCCCAGCCCCCCTTTTGCAAAGGGGGAGCCAGTTCAGCCTGACTCACAGGTTTCCCCCTTTGCAAAAGGGGGGCTAGGGGGGATTTAAGGTGTTCCGCTTGGTTCGTTTCTTGCTCTCTATATACCAATATGCCCACCGAACCCGACAACAGCATTGCCTCAAGCGGCCACAGCACCAACCTGGTCGGCGTGCCCACCGGCCTGCTGGCCAGCGCCGCCTTCAATGAATTCCCCATCCCCCTGCACATCAGCGGCACGCGCGAGGCGCACAGCAGCCTGTTCGAGCGCCTCAACCAGGCGGCGGACGCTGCCCTTGCATCGCGCGTGTTCCAGGATTACATGACCGTGGTGTTCGGGCTGGAGCATGCACCGGAACAGGGCGAACGCCGCCGCTACCGCACCAGTTACTTGCGCCTGCTGAAGGATTGGGGGTTTGACGCCAACAGCCCGGCGGGCGCGGTGCTGAAAGGGTGGGTGGAAAGCCGCTTCGGCCTCTTCCCCAGCTTTCACAAGGAACCGCTGCGACGCTTCAATTCGCATGAGTGGCTTACCTATATCGAAGAAAAAATGTCCAGCCGCTTCCACAACAGCAGCATCTACATGCAGATCGACGTGCTGTACGAATTTTGCCAGTGGTCGCTGGCGCGCTTCCACGCACCGGGCAAAAAGCACCTGGCCCTGTTTCGCGGCAGCAACGACCTGCGCGAACACCGGCTGCTGCAAAACCTGGCAGGACGCGAAGCCATCATCCGGCTGAACAACCTCGTGTCGTTCACCTCGCAGCCAGAGATCGCCGACGAATTCGGCGACACCATCATCGAAGCCGAAGTGCCGCTGCCGAAAATCCTGTTCTACAACGATCTGCTGTTGCAACACCCCCTGCGCGGCGAAGCGGAGTTTCTGGTGATCGGCGGCGATTACCGGGTGAACATGTCCTACTGGAGAAAGCCAGAATGAATACCGAACTGCACGACAGGGCGCTGGGCGCCTACCTGGGTCTGGCCGTGGGCGATGCGCTGGGGGCCACGGTGGAATTCATGCTGCCGCGCGAGATTCAATACCAATACGGCGTGCACAAGGAAATCATCGGCGGCGGCTGGCTGAAACTGAAACCGGGCAGGGTCACCGACGATACCGAAATGTCCCTGGCGCTGGGGCGCGCGCTCATCGCATCCGGCGGCTGGAACGCCAACGCAGTGGCCGATTCCTATGTCGCTTGGCTGCGGTCGCGGCCTATAGACATCGGCAACACCTGCCGCCGCGGCATCCAGCGCTACATCATCAACGGCAGCCTGAGCAGCCTGCCGAGCGAACGCGATGCGGGCAACGGCGCCGCCATGCGCAACCTGCCCCTGGTGCTGCTCACCCTGAACGACGAACAGGCCTTTGTCGAGCAAACGCTGGCACAGAGCCATATCACCCACAACAACCCGCTGTCGGATGCGGCGACGCTGGCACTGGGGAGGATGGTGCGGCGGATGCTTGGCGGGGGAAGCATCGAGAATTGCCGCGAGATCGCCGATGCCTTACTGATAGAGCAGCCGCAATTCAAGTTCGACCCGTATCCCGGCCGCGCCTCCGGCTACATCGTGGATACCATGCAGACCGTGCTGCACCATTTCTTCAATACCGATTCGTTTGAAAGCCTGGTGGTGGATACGGTGAATTGCGGCGAGGATGCGGACACCACCGGCGCCATCGTTGGCATGCTGGGCGGCGCCTTGTATGGCGCCGGGGCGATACCGGCGCGCTGGCTGGACAAACTGGAGCCGCAGGTGGTATTCGAGATACGGCGGCAGGTTTATGAGTTGGTGCGGTTGGGCAGGAAATGATATTGCGGGAGCGGATACACATACCTGCGCGAGGGGAGGGCAAGTTAAAAGAGGTGGCTGGCTCTCAGACAAATAGCTTGCGTTGGCGAGGGGGCAATATGCGATCCTCTCCCTTAATTTGGTTAGGCGATGTTTTGCATCGACCATCAGGCGAAACAATCTCAATCTCTCCTTGCTTTGCAAGGCTGCTAAGTACATTTTTGTATATCCTCGAAGTTGCAGGTGAATCGTTGCATGTGGTCGCATGCAATGTCTCGAAACTCTGCCCATCTTCGTCTGCATATATCAAACGCGGAATATCAAGGTGCAACTTTTCTTCTGTACGCTTTCTTGCGTCATCATCGAAGGTGTAACCTAACTTTCCCTGTTGAGTAAATCGTTCATCGGCGTTCGTGATGTATCCCACTTTGAACATATCCAGACCTTCTCCGCCATAGTGGATAAATGTATTGCTGTGTTCCCAATGAACTTCGGTCATTACATCACGAGCTTTTTGATGCATGGATAGGTGCAATAGCCAAAAATCGCCATGTCCCTTTGTTGAGCGAATAAAGAATGGAGTGTGAAAACGGGAACCCGCTGATCTAACGACATGAGGATAAAGCTGGCTCTGGATGTATGCGCGCCAATCGCGCTCATTATTTTTGATCTCTTGAAGACTTCTTCCTTGAAAAATATTTGGCAGGCCAATGCTCTCTAGCGGTGATCGAGCACTTTTATCACTTGCATATGAATTGAATGAGTCAACGTTAAATGTCAGAATCACCTCGGCTCTTGGCAAGGTCTGAAAAATATTTGCGATGAGCGGCATGGGCACTTCGGTGTAACCATATTGATCCAGGATGAAAATTGATCTGCCGCTTCTGGGGGTTTTTTTCCGGACTTGCTCGATGATGTTGTCGGCATGTGAATTGAAGTCCCCGTGAAACAGATGAATGTCATTGCTTATACGGGAACCAAAGCCTTGCTCTTGAATTGTCTTCTTTAGATAGTTTGCCGCATTTCGATTTTTTTCAACGAAGATGTAATCAACATTAAAACGTACTTTTTTGGTGCGGCCTGAATGATTGATTTGCGCCTCGGCTTCTTCTGCCGCTTTGAGGCAAATGAAGGGAGAGCCGAGCATGAACTCACCCGTGACATCGTGTTCATAAGCACCGCCACCGGCAAAACCGTCCACGATAGTCAGGCGTAATTCATCTTGATGAGGTGAGCTAATTAGCGTGGGGAAGTACGCGGCTAAATAACTGCGCAACAGCTTGTGTTTGGCAACGCTATGTTGTTGTAATTTCGCTGGCCCGTCTTCCCAATCATAGTGCTTCTTCGCCATATGCTCTCCTTCGGAAATTCATCACACATTGATATGTCCAGCCAAAATCTATATTTTGTCTTACTTGTTCTCGCTACCCGAATTAGTTGCCACAATTTGCCAATAATTTCAATACTATAACCGTTTGTAGCCGCTCAGCTATGTCAGCGGTGCGCAGGTGGTTCTGGCATTTGATCCCATGTTCGCCCATGAAGCTGGCGACCATTCTGTTTTTTTGCCCGCTTAACGCCATCGGCACCCCATCCACCCCATTGTTTAAAGAAGAAGGCAACATCAAACTCTTTGCACTGCTGGCGTATTGGCTCCACCCATTCCGGCTTCATTGGGCGCGCGTTCGGCCCTGACTCACCTCCAACAATCACCCAGTGAATATCACTAAAGTTGATTTCACCAATATCCTCAAGAAGCGGCTCAACAGACAGGAACCGGATTGTCGCGTCAATCTCGCTGAGTTTATCGATTCGAGGCACGCCATGCTTGCGATCTTCAACCGTTACTCCAAGCCATGCGTTTCGCGGCACGGTGCGGCTTCGGAAATATGAAGCCATACGTTCAGCTCGTTTGGTGAGTACCTGAAAAATATGCTGCGGGCTGCGTGAGATCACATCAAAAACCTTGTCAATGTAGGCATCCGGTATGCTCTGGTGAAAAAGGTCTGACATTGAATTAACAAAATACGTGGTAGGTTTCTTGCGGCGTAGCGGCTCATCAAGGCGGTCTGGCAGTATCGTTAATTTGAATCCATTCTCATAGCCCGGCGTACCCATTGCGCGTAAACGATTCGCCATTGCTTCCGCGTAGCAATGTTTGCAGCCAGCAGAAATCTTGGTACACCCCACTGTGGGATTCCATGTTGCCTCTGTCCATTCGATGCGACTATTTTGTGACATATCAGCTATCTTCCATATTTGCGCAGACCACGTTGGCAGTCTGAATAGCAAAGTTGCCAGAAATTTATCTGATAATTATACGTTAGTCAGCCATGCAGGGTGGGCACAACGTGCCCACCCTGATGTTGTGTAACTCCTTGAGCGGTGGACAACACTGCGCTTTATAGCCCACCCTGCGAGTTGGTCAGGAGCCAAGGGTAGGGCAAGACGAATGCGCGAATGATCGCGGGCAGGTTTCCAGGTCGCTGCCGGTCGGCGTCAGCCCCAGCCATGCGTGGATGAGGTCTTGATCGAAGCCGATTTCCCGGCGGCCTTCCGCTTCGATGAGCGGGCGGCGGATCAGTAGGGGGTCTTGCAGCATGAGCCACAAGGCGGTGTCGGCATCCAGGCTTTCGGGGACGATCTCGCCGGATTTGATGCGCGGGGCGGCGCGGTTGAACCAGTCGGCTACGGGGTGGGTGCCGAAGAAGGCGAGCAGGCGTTCGTTGGTCCATGGCTCGGTGAGCAGGTTGCGGGCGATGACTTCGTGCCCGGCGGCGGCGAGCAGGGCTTTCTGTTTGGTGTTGTTGCCGCAGCCGGGTTTTTCGTAGAAGAGGATTTGTGCCATGGGGCGCCTGCTCTTGAATGTTTCAGGGAAACGTTGAATACGTCGTCATTCCCGCGAAAGCGGGAATCCAGTGATTGAACATATCCCCGGCGCAGCCGGACAATATTTGTGATTTGGACGCTACGCGGATTTATTGACTCACTGGATTCCCGCTTGCGCGGGAATGACGGCCTGATTAAAATTTTACGAGTATGTCCTCATCCCGCACGATGAACTGGCAGGCCAGGCGCCAGGGCGGCGGGGTGTCGCCGTTCTCGGCGGCGGCGATGTGGTCTTTGGTGATCTTGCCGGAGAGTTTGAGGACGGTCTTTTCTTTTTCTGTCAGGTTGATTCCCAGCGGTTTGTTGTTTTCCAGGACGATGACTTGCACCGCGCAGGAGCCGCATTCGCCATCCTGGCACTCGAAGTCCAGCGGGATGCTGTGTTCCCGGGCCACGGCGAGCAGGGTGCTGCGATCCCCGGCGGTGGCATAGACGGTGATGTCTTTTTTCATCTTGGGGGAGCTGAAGGTGACGTTTGCCATGGTGAGTCCTTGGGATAGGTAGGTGTGCTTGAAGACCCTCTCCCCAGCCCCTCTCCCGTTTACGGGAGAGGGGTGCGCGGTAGCGCGGGAGAGGGTGTTCTTTACCGCACGATGTCGTAGCTGATGTCGGTCTTGCCTGTGATGATGGTGCTCTGATCCATGCGTTCGAATATCTCGTCGAGGATCATCACCAGCACGCGCAAGCCGCCTTCGTAGCCCCAGATCGGGAAGCGATGGTAGTGGTGACGGTCGAAGATCGGGAAGCCGAGCCGGATCAGCGGCACGTTGCAGTCACGCTCCAGGTACTTGCCGTGGGTGTTGCCGATCAGGTAATCCACCGGCTCGGTAAACAGCAGCGAGCGCAGGTGCCACATATCTTTCTTCGGATAGACCTTGCAGTTTTTGCCGAAAGGGCTGGCGTCAAACAAGGCTTGCACCTTGGCGGCCCACTTTTCATCGCCGTTGGTTGAAAGCACAGTAGTCGGTTCCGCGCCCAATTCCAGCAAGAACTGGGTCAGTCCCAGCATCAAGTCAGGGTCACCATACAGCGCGAACTTCTTGCCATGCAGCAGGGCTTGCGAATCGGCGATGGCATCTACCAGGCGGCCGCGTTCCTTGGTCAAGGATTCCGGGATAGGCTTGCCGGTGAGGCGTGATACCTCCATCAGGAATTTGTCGGTGCCGCCCACGCCGACCGGGTGGTTCAACGCCACAGTTTCCTGTCCCTTGGTGGCGATGTATTTTAGCGTCTTCTCGGTGCAAAACTCTTGGAAGGAGATGGTTGCAGATGCATTGTACGCACCCTTCACTTCTTCCTTGGTTGTGCCGCCGTCATACATGCGGTATTCGCCGTCAGTCGGGGTGTCCCAGATGTCTGAGGTGTCGCCGAGGATGGTGTAATCCGCACCCATCAGGCCGAGCAGGCGCTTGATCTCGCGCAGGTTGCCGGTGGTATAGCCATCGAAACCGCCGATGAAGTTGATCTTGCCTGCGACCGGCTTGCGTTCGCCTTCCTTGCTCCAGAAGTGCTCAATGATGCCCTTCATTGCGTTGTCGTAGCCAGTAACGTGGCTGCCGACGAAGGCGGGAGTATGGGCAAACGGCACGTCGTAGTCTTCGGGTATGCTGCCCTTGCTCTTGGCAGTTTTGATGAAGCTATCCAGGTCGTCACCAATCACCTCGGCCATGCAGGTGGTGGAAACGGCGATCATCTCCGGCTTGTACATGCTGTAGGCATTGGCCAGGCCATCAACCATATTGTTGAGGCCGCCGAATACCGCCGCGTCTTCGGTCATCGAGGAAGAGACGCAGGAGGTCGGTTCCTTGAAATGGCGCGAGAAGTGCGAACGATAGTAGGCAACGCAGCCTTGCGAGCCGTGCACGAAGGGCAGGGTCTTGTGGAAGCCGACGGCGGCGAACACGGCGCCCAGCGGCTGGCATGCCTTGGCCGGGTTGACGGTGAGGGCGGTGCGGGCGAAGTTCTGTTCCTGATACTCCTTGGTCTTCGTCCACTCCTGGATTTCGATGATCTTTTCCTTCGGGTGCTTGTACTCGAAGTTCTTTTGCTTGTTTTCGAACATCGAGGTGTATTCCGGCTGGCGGAACAGCATCTCGTGGTCTATGACGTTATCTGCTTTCTGGCTCATGGCAGTCTCCAATATATTCGTTGCGGGTTACTTCTTCCAGGGGGCCTTGGTCAGGCTCCACACCGGGCTGTTGATGGCCATATCCATGTCGCGGGCGAAGATGGCGAAGCCGTCATAGCCGTGATAGGGGCCTGAGTAGTCCCAGGAGTGCATCTGACGGAACGGCACGCCCATTTTCTGGAATACGTACTTTTCCTTGATGCCGGAACCGACGAGGTCGGGCTTAATCTTATCCACAAAGTGCTCGAACTCGTATCCGGTCACGTCGTCGTACACCAGCGTGGAATCCTTGATGTAGTCGGTGGTGCGCTGGTAGTCGTCGTTATGGCCGAATTCGTAGCCGGTACCGACTACTTCCATGCCGAGGTCTTCATACGCGCCGATAACGTGGCGCGGACGCAGGCCGCCGACATACAGCATCACCTTCTTGCCGTCGAGGCGTGGCTTGAAACGGGCGATTACCGCATCCACCAGCGGACGGTACTTGGCGATGACCTTCTCGGCGTTTTCCTTGATCTTGTCGTCGAAGTGGCTGGCGATTTCGCGCAAGGACGCTTCAATCTTGGATGGGCCGAAGAAGTTGTATTCCACCCACGGCG
>JBGPSQ010000119.1:0-8767 GCA_041490205.1 Gallionellaceae bacterium | reverse complement strand
GGAGTCGTTATGCATCCTTATACTGTCCATCATCCTTCCTGTATGTTGCATGACAACGATTCATATCGGTGCCCGGAAGCAATTCACAAATTATCCATTTCATCCATGCTTTCGCATGGAAATGGGATATTTCTTGCGGCGCTACTGCTGCTTACGTCATCTTGCGCTTTCGCAGGCGAAACGCTCGACAAAATTCGATTCGATGCTCCCGGCGAATTTACCGCGGAACGTGGCGCAGATCACATCGGTTTTACACAAACGGATCAACAGGAAAAGACTTATTGCCAGATCGCGGTTTATTCCAGCCGTCCCGCCAGCGGAACGATGGAGCAGGAATTCTTCACGGATTGGCAGCAGATTTTATCCGGTGCGCACTTTGATAATACCCCGAGCATGAAAAATGGAACGACGAGCAGCGGAATCCCATACATGACGGGAGAGCAAGACGTCGAAGCTAACGGATTTAAATATTATTCGAGACTTTATACCTTTCAGGCTGACAAATCTGTTTTCAGCATTCTGGTGAATGCACCCAGCAAGGATACCCTTGCCAAGTGCAAAGGTGCTGCCGACATGATCCTCGGATCAATGAAGCTGTTGAACAGTGTGGCTGGAACCGCTTCAGCCATGGCTACAGCCAAGACGCCAGTCACCGGTGGCTCCGCAGGCGCCAATTCCCCTCGCGGAAGCGGCATCAGCGGAGTGTGGATGGGAATATATATGCCCATCACAGGAATGCCGATCACCGGCAGCCATATCCAGGAACGCTATCTGTCATTTTACGGAGACGGCGTACTCTATTCAGACATACCGAGAATGGGCTTCGCAGGCGCCGATCGCGAGACACTGCGCAATGACCCAAACATCAAGGACTACTGGGGAACCTGGAGCGCGTCCGGATCGCGGGGAGAAGCGCGCAAACCTGCCGTAACTCACCCCTTCAATATCAAGCTCGTCAGCAAGGACGAAATCGAATACGACAGCACCCACTATTATCGCTGCGCATCGGTTGACGGATTAAAGCTGAACGGCGCATGGACCACGTTCTCGGACCCCGCCGATCCCGCATTATCCGCTCCCGGCATGCATCCGGTGCTGCATTTCCAACAAGACGGGCGATTCCGTGACGATGGGCTATGGGCCACCGTTCTGGGCATAGGCCTTGATGACAAGATGAAATCTCCCGGCGCGGGTCGCTATGAGATCAAGGATTACACGCTCATACTGCACTATGACGATGGCCGCGTTCGCTATTCCGCCCTGACCATGTTCGTCAAAGGCAAGGCGGAACCTTCGCCGAAGCTTCTCTATATCGAACGATTTGGCATGCATCGCATGCCTTAGTCCGTCACTCGACAGTGACGGACTTGGCAAGATTGCTGTAGTTGTGGTTCCGTCCGCACTGCGTGTTTAACTTGCTGCGCAAGTTAGCCTCCACCGCAAGCCAAAAACCTCGCGTTAATACTGTCTCGGCTACTCCACTGTTACTGATTTTGCGAGATTTCTTGGCTTGTCCACGTCCGTTCCCTTGAGCAATGCTGCGTGATAGGCCAGCAGTTGCACGGGGATGGAGTGCAGGATGGGGGATAGCACACCGACATGACGCGGGGTGCGGATGACGTGCACGCCTTCGCTTTCGCTGAAGTGGCTGTCGAGATCGGCAAACACATAGACTTGCCCGCCGCGCGCGCGCACTTCCTGCATGTTGGATTTTACTTTTTCCAGAAGCGCATCGTTCGGGGCGATGACCACCACCGGCATGTTTTCATCCACCAGCGCCAGCGGGCCATGCTTGAGCTCGCCCGCCGGGTAAGCCTCGGCATGGATGTATGAAATTTCCTTGAGCTTGAGCGCGCCTTCCAGCGCGATCGGGTAGTGGATGCCGCGCCCCAGGAACAGCGCATGCTGCTTGTCGGCAAATGACTTGGCCCATTCGCGTATCTGCGGCTCGAGGTTGAGCGCGTGCTGCACGCTGCCGGGTATCTGGCGCAACGCTTCCAGCATACTTTGCTCTTGCTGCTTGTCGAGCACATTGCGCTGCTTGGCGAGCGTGGCCGCGAGAATGAACAGGGCGACCAGCTGCGTGGTGAAAGCCTTGGTGGAGGCCACGCCGATTTCGGCCCCGGCGCGGGTGTAGAACACCAGCTTGGAGGCGCGCGGGATGGCGCTCTCCTGCACGTTGCAAATGGAGAGCGTCTGTTGCTGCCCGAGCGCCTTTGCGTGCTTGAGCGCTTCCATCGTATCCAGCGTTTCGCCTGATTGCGAGATGGTGATGATGAGCTGGCGCGGGTTGGGCACCGAGCTGCGGTAGCGGTATTCGCTGGCTATCTCCACGGAAGTCGGCAGGCGGGCGATGCTTTCCAGCCAGTATTTCGCGGTCAACCCCGCGTAATAGCTGGTGCCTGCGGCGAGTATCAGTATCGAATCAATTTGGCTGAACGTCCCGGCCGCTTCTTTCCCGAACAGTTCTACGTCGAAGCTGTTGCTGTCTATCACCGCCTCTATGCTGTCAGTCAGGGCGCGCGGCTGTTCGTGAATTTCCTTCTGCATGAAATGGCTGTACGGGCCCAGTTCCAGCGAAGCCAGCGACATTTCGCTGACATGCACCGGGCGCTCGATTTTCTTGCCATCGCGATCAGTAAGCTCCACGCCTTTCGTGGTGATCCTTGCCGCATCGCCGTCTTCCAGGTATATGACACGGCGCGTGGCGGAGAGCAGGGCCGACACGTCCGACGCGATGAAGTTTTCTCCTTCGCCCAGGCCGATCAGCAACGGGCAGCCCATGCGCGCGCAGACCATCTCATCGGGCGCATGCCTGGAGATGACGGCGATGGCAAATGCGCCGCTCAGTTCCGCCGTGGCCTGCCTGGTGGCGGTGAACAGGTCTTTGCTCGCCGTGTAGTAATGGTGTATCAGGTGCGCAATGACTTCGGTGTCGGTCTGCGATTCGAACACATAGCCGAGCTGCTTCAGGCGCGCGCGCTGCTCTTCGTGATTTTCGATGATGCCGTTGTGCACTACTGCGATCTCGCCGCGGGAGACATGCGGGTGCGCATTGAGTTCGGTAACTCCGCCGTGCGTCGCCCAGCGCGTATGGCCGATACCCGTTGTGCCGGTAAGATGTTCCTGATCGGCACGGGCCTGCATTTCCGATACACGGCCCACCGCGCGCACGCGGCGGATCTCGTTCTTGCCGAGCACGGCCAGGCCCGCCGAATCGTAGCCGCGATATTCCAGGCGGCTCAAGCCCTCCACCAGCATGGGCACAACGTTCTTTTTCGCTACCGCGCCTACGATACCGCACATATTATTTTTTCACTCTCCGTTATTTCTTCGCTTTTTGGGGACGCTTCCACCCCAAAACTGTTATTTGCTTGCTGCGCGACAGGGTCAATTCGCCTTCCGGCGCTTCTCGCGTGATGGTGGAGCCTGCGCCTATGGTCGCGCCGCGCTTGATGGTCACCGGCGCCACCAGTTGGGTATCCGAGCCGATGAACACGTCATCCTCGATCACCGTACGGTGCTTGTTCGCGCCGTCGTAATTGCAGGTGATCGTCCCTGCGCCGATGTTCACTCGGCTGCCCACACTGCTATCGCCAATATAGCTCAGGTGGTTGGCCTTGGTGCCCACCGCGATTTCGCTGTTTTTGATTTCGACGAAATTGCCGATATGCACATCGCTTTGCAGTCTGGTGCCTGGCCGGATGCGCGCATAAGGACCAATATGGCAGGCCTCGCCGATTTCTGCTTCATCGATATGGCTGTAAGGAGCGATGCGGGTGTCCGAGGCAATGCGGCTATTCCGGATCACGCTGTATGCCCCCACCTGTACGCCATTTCCCAAGTGCACTTCGCCCTCGAAAATGCACCCGACATCAATCTCTACATCGCGCCCGCACACGAGGTTGCCGCGCACATCCAGGCGCGCGGGATCGGCCAGCGTCACCCCCTGCGCCAGCATGCGTTCGGCCAGCGTTTGCTGCCAGGTGCGCTCCAGCGCGGCAAGCTGTGTCTTGCTATTGACGCCCTCTACTTCCCAGGCATGGACAGGCTGCACCGTATGCACCGGAATGTCATCCGTCACGGCCATGGCAACTATATCGGTGAGGTAATACTCGCGCTGCACGTTATCGTTCTGCAATCCCGCCAGCCAGTCGCGCAGCCGGGCGGTTGGCGCCAACAAAATGCCGGTGTTTACTTCATTGATCTCGCGCTGCTCTGGCGTGGCGTCCTTTTCCTCGACTATGCAGCGCACATCGCCATCCGCATTGCGCACGATGCGCCCGTACCCAGCGGGATTGGACAGGCTCACAGTCAGCAGCACCAGGCCCTCGCCCGCTTGCTGCATCTGGTGCAGGGTGCTGTGCTGTATCAGCGGCACATCGCCATACAATACCAGCGTCCGGCTGCCATCCTCCAAATGCGGCAGCGCCTGCTGCACCGCGTGGCCGGTGCCGAGTTGCGGTTCCTGCAACACGAAGGCGGCCTTATATTGCGCCATCGCCTGCGGCACCATTTCGCCGCCGTGCCCATACACCACGCAGATATTTTTTTGCGGCGCAAGCCGCACGGCGACATCCAGCACATGTTGCAGCAATGGACGCCCGGCCAGGGCATGCAAGACCTTGGGCTTATCGGAATGCATGCGGGTGCCTTTTCCGGCGGCGAGGATAACGATGTTCAGCGAAGTCATGTGAGGCTTTCCGAAGATTTCGAAGTATAACCAAAAGCGGCTAAATTGCGGAGAGATTCGTTCACCGCGCCTCATGCCCCTTGCGCAGCGACAATTTTTGCCGGGGCGTACACCGCAGGAAGCTTTTCCAAGCACAATTCATACAGCTTCGCAACTATCTTGGTTGATAGGTGTACCGCAAGGCAAAATAGCTTAAATTCCTTTCGCTCTATAAGAAAAATAATTTATAACCGGGGAAATGGCGAGGATGTCTTCTGTTCGTGGTGAGCTCGCAAGCCAGGAACGCAACGTGACGGACATAAATTCATTTAGATGTCCGCCCTTCGACAAAATCAGCCGATCTGACTTAATTCAGCGCCTCCCTAGAATTTTCGCGCAGCACACAGCGCCTTATTCGCGTTTTTACCCTATTGCGAAAACTGAGGAGAATTGCCAATGCTTTTCGAGCGTGCCGTTTTAATAATTACTGAAAACCCATTACGCGAACTCGCCCCATGATGACGAGTATTGTCATCGTGAGTGCCGATTTGCTTGGCGATATTCCTGCCCGCCTGCAGCAGGCAGGGCATATTGTTATCACATTTCCCGACCTGGACAGCCTGAATGCCTGGCTGGCCGAAAAACAGGCAGCAGTGATGCTGCCGGACACGGCGGCGGTTGATAAATTAACCGCCCAGCCCCCCGTAAAAAAGCCTGAAACCATAAAATTGGCCGAAAACCAGCCCTCCCATTGGCTGGTTAGACCGGCGAAACTGGAATTAACCACTCCCACCTCAAAGGCAATCCCGCTGACGCACAGCGAATGCTGCATCCTGCGCACTGCCGCGAACGCAGGCGGTCACCCGGTCACACGCAAGATGCTCATCGAGTCCATGGGCCAAAACTTCCTGCACTATGACGAGCGCCGCCTGGAAGCGCACATCAGCCGCCTGCGGCGCAAAATCGCCTCACATGGACAGGAAGCTTTCCAGGTGCGGGGCGTGAGAGGGCATGGATATTTGTTTACGGTTGAACTGCGGGAGATTGCAGGTTAGCCATTGTCAGGAATTGTCAGCAATGGGATGTATATTTTTAATATTATTCCATTATGCGTCGTCTGCACGAGCGAGAGGGAAAGATAAAATCAATCGAGTGCCTTTGTTTTTATAACTTGTGTCTGACCCCGTACCTCATTTATTTAAGGGCGCTTCAATAAGTTCAAGTTTCAAGCCAGGCAAGGCCTGAACAATAAATAGCGACGCAGCTTGGCTACGAAAATTGGATTTTTAGAAGTGCCCTTAAATTGCTGCCTATAACACGCAAACAGGGAAACAAAAACAGTTGGTGCCACTTAACTTCTACAATAAAAGGAGATCTACATGACCATACCGTCTATTCAATTAAAAACCAGCGGCAGGATCGCCCCGCATGACCATCTTCACCAACCCATAATAGTTGCACACGGCGGCCCCGCGCCAACGTCGAATGAGCACTACATTTCTCCCGCAGTAGTTCCGGTGCAAATATTAAATCCAGCCCCTGCTGCCGGGGCGTACAGCAACATGATGTACATCCCGCAGTATGCACAGACATATTTTGGGGGGACGGCCGGCTACAGTCCGGCCACAAATTGCAAGGGCTACTTCATGTCTGCATTATTCCAACCGAACAATAATTGTTACGCGTACGGATGCAATATCGCGCCTAATACCTTTCCGCAGCCCGGGCGGAAAAATGGAACGGATATTTGGGCTGTTAGCGCTGCTGCGCAGCCCCCCGGGATCACCGGTGAGATTGTAAAGACCGCGGCTGAGCAAGACGGTCTTGTTTATGTTGGCAAGTCAATGGCTGATGTCCTTACATATCAAAAAAATCATAATCCTTTAAACGGGCACTTCGTGGCATTGATGATTTCGCCGCTGGGTATAGATGCCAACTGGCCCGGAGATTATCATTGGGCACGTTGCGATAACTCCTCTGGTGCTTGCAACTCATGGTCGCAAAAAGACGGAAATGACCAGGTCACCAACTTCGATTTCGCCGGGAGCCCGATCACCGATCCCTCAAAAGCAAACTGGACTGTCAATCAGGGGCCTGTGCCTGCGCCGCCTATGCCAAACCCGTCGCCAGTTGCTCCGCCAGTTCAAGTTCAAAGTGATAATGTGGCTACCTACAACTTCCACTGTTTTATGTTCGTGCCGAACAGCGGTGTAAATATTCTTTAATGTCCATGCCGAAGCTTTCTCAGAAGTGTGTAAATTGCTGGGGTGGCGCAGCCGGTCGCCATGTCCCGCAGGGGAAATCCGCTCTACATATAAGCAACTTTTAACAAAGAAAGGGGAACAGGATGGAATTCAGGTTTCATGACAGGAAGCGTAATTTGCCCATACCAAAAGGGTTTTATTATGTCGACCAGGATAACTACTATATCGCAAACCTCAACAAGCCGAATGCCAATAATCCCGAACAGTATCTGTACTCGGATAGCGCCACATCATGCATTATCGTAATAGTTGAGGGGCTTGACACTGACTCCAACCCCATAGTGGCTCTTACTCACCTTAGCCGTCCCGAGAGGTTTGCAACATTCTTCGAGATTGTGGAAAAAACCTTTCTCGGCCCTGTAAACGTATTTGCTCAAGGCGCCAATCCCTCCGACGCCGCAGCCTCGCAGACGAACTCTGAGATACTGCTCGCATGGATTGAGAAAAACAGAACCAGTGCAGTCCCTGCTACATGGTCGATTGCCAACGTAACATTGTCTCTCGGGCTGGGCAATCCACAGAAAGAGGACAGGGGAACATACGGTATTGATCTTGTTACCATGACCGTTAGCAACGACTCATTTGACCTTACTCTTTTAGACCGTGACCCAACGGGTGGGCTGCAAATACTGTACTGTGTATTTGGCCTACAGGTAACGCCTCCCGTACGCCTTCACCACAGGGGAACGCCATTTACAGACGAAGAGATACGTCTCCTTGTGGCAGAGGCTAATTTGCCGAATAACAATTGGGTGTCTTTTCTTAATAAGACGCAGGCAGAGATACTGACATTATCGTCTACACCAACGTGCGAGGTTCCGTGGTTTTATGCAGAGGTTCGTTCGGCGGCCCTGTATGTCAAAAACCACCGGATCATTTGAAAAACGAGTGGGTTATGCGGCATGAGAGTTGAACTTGTGGAAATCAAGCTAAGGGTGGGCACGCCTTTGTGCCCACGCTGACTCGGAACCTAATTTGAGGGCGGCTCGAGCTAAATCCGTCCTTTTTTAGCCCAACAAAAAGCAGCCTTTCGGCTGCTTTTTGTTTTGCCTGCCTGCCGTGTTTAATGTGCCGTTTTGCGCAGTTTTTGGATGGCCTGCAGTTGCGCAATCGCTTCGATCAGCTCGGCTTGCGCCTGCGCATAATCAATATCCGACGTGCGGTTCTTGATGGCTTCTTCCGCTGCGCGCTTGGCTTCGAGCGCACGGGCTTCATCTAGGTCGGCACCGCGGATGGCGGTGTCGGCCAAGACAGTTATCACGTTGGGCTGCACTTCCAGTATGCCGCCGGATACGTAGATCAGGGTTTCTTCGCCCGGTTTATCCGCCAGCTTGATGCGCACCGAGCCGGGCTTGATGCGGGTGAGAAGCGGAGCGTGACGGGGATAGATGCCCAGTTCGCCCTGCTCGCCCGGAACCACGACCATCTCCGCCAATCCGGAGAAGAGTGACTCCTCGGCGCTCACTACATCTACATGAACTGACATGACCATTTTAGTCCTTATTGCAGTGTCTTGGCTTTTTCGACAGCTTCTTCAATGCCGCCGACCATGTAGAACGCCTGCTCGGGCAGGTGGTCGTAGTCGCCGTTGACGATGCCCTTGAAGCCTTTGATGGTGTCCTTCAGCGTCACATACTTGCCGGGGCTGCCGGTGAAAACTTCGGCAACGTGGAACGGCTGGGACAGGAAACGCTGAATCTTGCGCGCGCGCGCCACGGCCAGCTTGTCTTCCGGAGCCAGTTCATCCATGCCCAGAATGGCGATGATGTCGCGCAGTTCCTTGTAACGCTGCAGGGTCTGCTGCACGCCGCGAGCAACGGCATAATGCTCT
>JBGPSQ010000118.1:0-8778 GCA_041490205.1 Gallionellaceae bacterium | reverse complement strand
TGATAACGATATCACTCTCGCCCAGATCGCCGGCGGGGATGATCTGCATGTCGACTTCCTGACTCGTTACGCGCTTCATCTGTTCCAGGCCCTGCTCAAGGTCGCGCAGGTTGAGCAAGTCTCCCGGTCTGGAGGGAAAAGCATTCAGCCTGCTTTTGATAGACGGATCGGCAAGACGAATTTGATGAATGATGCCTGGAATGAGGGTGATCTTGAGCGTTCCACTGGATAAGTCTTGTTCAGGAACTCCAAGCCTCGTGGTGGTATAACCTTTAAGAAGAATTTGTTCGGTCAACCTTTCGACAATGAGATTGATCCCAATGCGGCCTATGCAGCTCCCCCTGTATCGTTCCAGATAATCTTGTGCAAAACGAAATGTATCGGATGGCAGCGTGCTTGCACCCAACTTGCGGCTCTTCGGCGGCAGTTCTTCGGGAACTTCAATTGTGACTCTCTCGATATTAAAGCAGACAGCTTCTGGTGGTAGCGCAACGACAAGGGATGGCGGCTGCACTGCTCCCTGCAAATTAACGCGGGGGGCATGCAACTGACGTTCTCTCTCCGCTGCTTCCTGCTTTGTACGATTGCGCTGCTCTTCTGTATCGGCGCTTTCAACCGCTTGTGCCATGGCAGGCCAAACAGAGGGAATCATCACGGCGAGCGCCAGTGCGAATGCCGTGAGCGCTTTCAGTAATGAATAGTGTTTATGCGTAACTATTCTTTTTTCTGCGCTTCTCGAACCGGAGGATAGTACAGACAAACGCCTTTGGGGGAGGCAGTTTGCAGCGGCCACGGAGCATCCCGGGCAACAATAAAAGACCATGGCCCTGTTTGGCCGCGTGTAATCAGACAACATACCCCCTAGCAAAAATTGCTGCTTCGCCTTCCGTTTTCGTCAGTAGGCAAGCTCTACGTTATTGTTTTTGTGAAACCTCCGCATAGTACCCACATAATTGAGGTAGGTAAACTATCAGTTCTGATAGGCAGGCCACTTTTTAATCTAATGAACGTGATCGCTCCTGTTGAAAATACTCGTGTAAATACAGTTGGTAACTGCGTATACGCTGCCTGTTTCGATTGCGTAATATGCGTTACGCATAATTAAAAAAGATGGCTGGTTTGATTATCGACAGTAATCATCGGAACTTATACTCATTGGTCGACTTACCCATGGCTGTGTAGTACGCTATAACGTTATGATCGGTGATCATTCAGAAGGGCGGACAGCCGGAAAGTTACGAATCTGAATCTCCGTTAATATATTTGAGAAAGCGCGATTAATGCAAAAATCTCTGTTACGGTTTTGTGTCTTGCTATGTGTGGCGCAGCCTGCCTGGAGCTCAAACGACATCACTAAACTTGGCGTGCTTTCCCAGCCGGAATTCCGCGTTCTTTCCGAAGATCTCGGCTCGGCCATGAGTTACAAGCCCCTCACACCGGCTGCGCCGCTTGGCACGACAGGATTTGATATGGGCGTAGAGGTCACCCAAACCAACACAACAAAAAGCTCACAGTCGTGGAGCAAAATAACCGGGGGCGGCAAAGCGGTAACCGATTTGAACGTTCCGAAGCTGTCCGTGGCAAAAGGCCTGCCGTTCGGCATTGACATCGCGGCTTTTTATTCCAAGATTCCCACCACCAATATCTCGCTGTATGGTGGGGAATTGAGCTATGCCATTCTGCAAAGCGGGCCCGCTCAGCCCGCCGTGGCGATCCGTGGCGCATTCACCAAAATGGCAGGGGTGAGCCAGTTGGCGCTCAATACCAGAAGCCTGGATTTATCCGCTTCCCAAGGCTTTAGGTTGTTCACACCCTATGTCGGAATAGGAAGGGTTTGGGTCAACAGCACGCCCAGCGCAGGGCCTGTCTTGCAGAACGAGAGCTTTACACAGGGCAAGGTATTTGTTGGCGCCAATATGAATCTGATCTTCACCAACATGGCTGCGGAATGGGATAAAACCGGCTCGGTAAGGTCGGTGAGCCTGAAGCTGGGTTTTCGCTTCTAGGAATCCGATGTCCGGCAACACACAGCCTCGTGAGAGCGCGCACCACTTCAATCTTAATGCGATTCTGCGGGAGCGGCAGTTACGGCAGATGCAGGTGTAGTTAGCGGGGCTAATGGTGCAGCCGGAATTTTGGGTGCTGTCAGGATCGCGGATGCTGAAGAAATATTAGGGTCAGCAACACACTTGAACTTGAGTTCTTCCTCGTGAAAATCGGACATCGCCCCATTTGGGTCGGTTTTTTCATAGATAGTCTCTGGCCGTTTGCCAAGTTTCATACAGAAATCGTTGGCTTCTTTGTGCGCATCGATTTTGAGATCAACTGAGGATGCCAATCCATGCCCCGATGACAATATTAACAAATAGGCATCTTTGCCTTCAGGAATAACCCCTGATTCCGTGGCGCATCCTGTTAGTAAAATAGCCCATATAAATGCCCTTCTCATCTTGGAATTCCTTGTTTAAATTTATAAAACAAACATCAAGCAAACCGGGAAATCAACCGCCGCTTCCCACCTTTAAAACTTTCCGCAAAAAACTTACATTGCGGTTCAGTCACTCCAATCAGTCTAATTCAATTCGGGATCCCCGAAAACGCCAGCAAAGATTGCAATTTTCTGTCTTGTTTAATGGTTTCCACACGTATCCCGGCGTTGTGCCTCTCCGCCATCATCTGAGAATAATCTACCAGCAGGTTCAGCATCCACAGCAGCGGAACGCCATTTGGTGCGGAAAAGCGTTTGACAATGCCCAGCAACAGCGGCGCATAACGACCAAACAGATCGTCCTCCAGGCTGATCAGCGCCTCCACTTTACCAGGCTGACCTTGACGCGCGGAGCGCCCGAATAACTGGCGATCAACTCTGGCCGATTCATGAAACTCGGTCAGGATGACATGCAATCCTCCTTTTTCAACCACCTCCTGCGCTGGTTTGATATCGGTGCCGCGCCCCGCCATATTGGTAGCAATGGTGATTCTCCCAGCCTGCCCGGCCTGCGCCACAATTTCAGCCTCTTCGCGATCATTGCGCGCATTCAGCACTGCATGCGCAATCCCTTGGTCATTGAATCGGGCGCTCAAGCTTTCTGAAGCCTCAACCGAGCGGGTGCCGATCAAAACCGCCGATCCTTCCTTGCTGAGTTCGATTGCGCGTTCAACCACAGCCTGCCAGCGTTCTTCCGTCGTGGCCCAGCAACGATTGGCAAGCCGGTGCCGTTTGCTGGGCAGGCGCGTTGGAATCCTGAACACCTCCAGGTCGTAAACACGCTTTAATTCCGGCGTCACCTCGGCAGCGGTGCCCGTCATGCCGCACAACAACAGGTAGCGCCCCAGGAATCGCTGATAGGTCATCCGCGATAATGTCTTGCGCTGACCAGTAATCTCGCAGCCCTCTTTTGCCTCGATCAGTTGATGCAGGCCGCTTTCCCAAGCCCGGTCCGGCATGACGCGCCCGGAAAACTCATCCACGATTTCAATCTTGTCCTCCTGCACAATATAGTGCTGATCCCGGTGATAACACCACAATGCGGTCAGCGCTTTCTGCAATAACTCGTTTCTCCACAAGGTGGATGTCCATACGCCGGTCAAATCAGCGGTTATTTCACGCATGTAATGCTCGCCCAGGGCGGTAATCCATACTTCGCGATGCTCGGTGATGTTAAAGTGTTCTCCGCGCACCAACCTCCTGGCACGCTCGAGGGCTGTGTGGTAAAGCGCCCCGCCGTGCTCATCTGCCACTGTCTCCGAGATAATCAGGGGGGTGCGCGCCTCATCTATCAAAATGCTGTCCGCTTCATCCACGATGGCAACATGCAATCCGTGCAGCAAAACGCTTGCTTGATGATCTGCCCTGTATAGCCGTCTCAGGCGATAATGGGTCGCCAGCGCCTCCCCGGTGGCAATGCGGTCTTTAAGGTAATCGAAGACGACCTCCTTGTTGGATACATAAACCACATCACATGCATATTCGTTTCGCCGCTGCTCCGGCGTTTTCCCCTGGATGATTACGCCAACCTTGAGGTCAAAAAAGCTATAAAGCGGCTTGTTTATTTCCGCATCCCGCTCGGCAAGATAATCGTTAACGGTAATTACATGTACGCTCGCGCCAGCCGCCGAAGCCGTGCAGGCAGCCAGCGTAGCAACCAGCGTCTTGCCCTCTCCCGTATCCATTTCGGCAATCATGCCCTGCAACAAGGCCCAGCCGCCTATCAACTGCACATCGTGATGGCGCATTCCCAGCGTGCGCAACGATGCCTCGCGCACGGCGGCAAACGCGCGCGCCAGCAACTTGTCGGTAAATCCGTATTGGCGCATTTCGAGGCAGGTGGCGCGCAAATCGGATACCAGTTCCCGGTCATCCAGCAAATGTATTTCCGGTTCGGCGGAATTGGCTTCCGCCACGAATTTCCGCAGGCGCCTGGCACGCGACTTCAGTTTTGGAACCCGCGCCACCAGCGCTCGCAAGTATTCCTCAAGCACCGGTTCGCGCTCTTGCGTACGTTCCAGGCAGACGCCATCCGAAACCTTGATCGCACGCCCTTTTAGCAAAGCCGAAACATTAGACATGGAATCTACTCAAGAAAAGTTGCCTTAATCGGCGGTATGCCTGACCGAACAGAGGCTCAGTCAAGTGATCGAATCTTACGTAAACACGTCCGCCAAAACTATTTGGAGTCACCGCATCAGGCAGGTCAAGATCAACGTAGAACACTCGATCCAGTGTTTTCAGGCCCTTGCTGTCATTAGGGTCGACTGGAATATGGCCGCCTCCGTTTGGGCTCAATGCGGCCGTTGGCAATTCATTCAGGGCGCTGGGCACTTCTCGCAGCACCGTAACCTCAAAGCTGTCGTTCACTTCACCGGCAAAACGTAACTCTACTTCCTTTAGCCGGGTGCGAACCAGGTCTATGTCTTCCTGCGAGACGGCAACGCGCGCGACCAACTGCCGTCTATCCATCAGGTAGCCAAGCAACTCCCCTTTTTTGTAATACTGGCCTGGCATATCCTGCGATTTCTGCACGGTCAGCACACCATCGACCTCACTGTAGACAATCAAATGTTCATAGCGCTCGTTGACCCGTTCCAGCGATTTCTTCTCGTACTCCAGTTGCTGGAGCAGGACTTCAGCCTGAACAGGATTGGTGAAATGCTCCACATCATATCGCGCCTGTGCCTCGGCAACCTTGGCTTTGGCTACTTCCAACTCGCTTGCCAGCGACGGATCTTCCATCACAAGCAATGCAGCTCCTTTATGCACAAGCGTACCCGGCTCAACCAGCCAACGCGTGAAAAATCCATTAACGCCCGCGCGCAACAAGGCCTGGTCCGGCAGCCAGACCACTCCTTCTGTTTGAGTGCGCAGAGGCAAGGGCACAAAGAATCCAAACAGCAACACGGCAGCGACAACGGTGGCGGACAATTTGATTGCCTTGGCACGATGGCGATGCAATGCCGGGCTCTCACGCACATGCTTCACCGCCTTCCATACCGGCATGACAAATAAGCCGAAAGCAGCCACAATCGCCATAATTACGCCGAATATGAAAAATTCGCCACCGACAAAGAGGATGATCGATACCGTTACGAAAATGCGATAGAACCACGCAGCGATCGTATATCCAGCCAACCACCGCTTCTCGGCCAGTGTTTCATCGGGAGATTTAAGCTCTTTGGCGCCAAACAAATAGCGGTCTGACAGATAGGTCAGATAACGCTGACCGCGCTGCCCAAGGTTCGGTATCTCAATCAAGTCGGACAGTATGTAATACCCGTCATAACGCAGCAATGGATTTCCATTGACGATGACAGTCGAAACGCCCGCGATAAGCATCACGTTAAATGCGACTGCCCTTACCACACCCGGTTCGACCAGCACCCACACATACATCGCAATGGCAGCCAGAAATATCTCGGCCATCATCCCCGCGGCCCCTACCACGGCTCGGTGATATTTGGACCGGAATGCCGAAGACGCGGAGGCATCGACGTATGGCACCGGCGCGAATAGCAGGAACATCAGCCCCATCTCATGAACCGAGCCCCCCCACATCTTGGTTGCGAAACCGTGGCCCAGCTCATGGATGGCCTTGACGACGGGGAACACCAGTGTCAGCACCAGCAGGTTGCTGGCTGATAAAACATGGTCGGATAAATTTAGCGTGAGCTCTTTCCAATTCTGCCCTGCCAGCAGCAGGGCCGGCACCACGACTCCCAGCCAGAGAATTAAACCCGTCCTGGTAAAGAGCCATACAAGCCGGTGCATCCACTGTGTCAAAAATGCGTCGGGATTAATCAGCGGAATGCGCAAGCTCATCGGCTGGGTAATCCATTGCTGCCATTTTTGTTTCTTGCGTTTGCTGTAGCGCTCAAACAGCTCTGCGGTATCCGGCGTAACATCGCAATGCAGCAAATCGTTTGAGTGCAACTGCATCAGCAACTCCACCACCTCATCCTGTGTTGGTATTGCATCGCCGCCAACACGGCAGGCTTCGTCCCACAAATCCTGGACGGTCGCTATGCCGTCCATGCGGCTAACCAATGTATAAGCGCCCGGCGACAGGCGGTGGTAGCGTCCGCCAGTAGAATCCTGCATCACGAACCAGCGCTTGCCGCGATAGGTGTGCGGGTAAATGCGCACATGCGGAAGCAGGCGCGGCCGCAGCTTTGCAGCGTTATGCCAGGATTGACTGAATACGGAACGGTTCATTTCATTACCTTACGGCATCCAGTTCCACAGCGTGAGACGCAGCCAATCGGTAAAGGTATGCGTCAACACCCACCACAGGCGGCGTTCGCCCACGCTTATTTTTCCGACCCCCTCCATGCCCGGACGCAAATTCGCAGGCATCTGTTCCAGATGCGCCTCGACCCTGAAAAAATTATGTCCGTCACGGGCCATCGCCATCGGAGTGATCTTGCTCACCGTTAAAGGACTCGCCCCGCCCACGATTCCGGCAATCATCAATTGCCCGTGCTGACCTAATTCAATGTGGCGCATTTCATTTTCATCAACCTGCAGAATCACGCGATATGCCTGTAGCGGGGCAATCTCAAATAGCTGCTTTCCTAATTCCACAGGAGAGCCGATCAGCTGGCTCAAATCCCCGGATATGACAACGCCATCAAATGGCGCGGTAATCTGCACCCGGTTCAGGCGATCCGTCACCATTGCATACTGTGCATCTGCCTGCTGCACCTGTGCGCTTAATACCTGTACATCGGACATTTCATGGTTGGCCATCGCTTCGCGCAGCTTGCGGGCATGTTGCTCGCGTTCGCTGTACCATTTATTTTGTTCGAGCTTCAAGTCGTGATCGTCGAGCAGACATAAAACCTGTCCCTTCTTGACCGTATCCCCGGCTCGCGCATAACTTGCCACAACAAAACCTTCAAATGGCGCAACAACAGCTGATTGAACCTCACCCTCGATGACTGTTTTTGCTGTCACCCTGTAGTCGATCTTGACCAGCGTCATCAACACGACCGATACCACAATTATGGAAGCAGCAAATTTCCAGATCAGGTAGCGCGGCCCGAAAAGCCGTGTCAGCAGCTTTCTGAAATCGTCGCGCAGGTGGGAAAAATATCCGCGTTCCGCGCGCCGTTTTTGATCGATCACCGCGGGCAGCAGGCCTGCCAGCGTGTCGAGCCAGGTTCTTTCAGCCTCACTGAAGGTTTCTCCGGAATTGCGTTCAAGCATAAGCACGGCAATACACTCGGCGCCAAGCTGGAGCGGTACGGAAAGAATTGATTTTGCCCCGCTTTCGCGGGACAGGCGGGCGTGTGCCGATTCCTGTTGGGTCACGGACATCGCCTCATCCTCTACCGGGGGCTGATAGGCAATCGGCTCCAGCCGGTCGAAAACATCTTCCATGGCGGCCTTATATGCCTTCATGATGCTGGAATTCTTCTCGAACCATGCGGCGTGGGACAATGCCGTCACCCGCAACGAACCGTCAGTGACCATTCCGATAACAACCCTGGAACATTGCAGCTGGCGCGCAACGTGGTTGGCTATATCAAACAATGTCAGTTGCAAACTGCTGGGGCGCAAAGCAGTGGCAATCACCTCCATGACGGAGCCGATGCGCGCGCTCTTGCTTTGGCTATTTGCAACTTCGTGACGATGAAACAGGTCGCGCACCCAGGCAATGCCCCAATGCAACTGGCGCAACATGGCATGTATTTCCGCTTCTGAGCGTGCAGCCGCCTCCAGCACAACTGCGCCAACCATGCGCTTGGAGAGCTCCACGGGATAGGCCACATGTATATGCTGCTCAGGTGAATTTTCCGGGCGGTGCACCACTCCCCTGCCTTCAATCAAGGCACGTTCGGCAACTTTCCCCAGGTACGACAGATCGCGCGCCACTTCCGGCCAAACCGCCACGGGCAGAAATGTATTTGCTTCGGTTGACTGAAACAGAACGACCCCTGCTCCTACCCCCGGCAATTGTCGGCACAGCAAGGCCAGCCAAGCCTGGCAAAATTGCTCATCGCTGCCTGGTGCAGAGAAGACACGCCAGATTGCGGCTTCATCCTCAACAGACCAGTTCCCGCTATTACCGCTATTTTGTTTGGGGGAACCTAAAGCCATAAAACTCTACTCCAGATTAAGTGCCAGCTTAACAGCAACATGCCGCATTCTATCGAAATTCAACAAACCATTCACCGCCATATATCAGGGTCAAGCCGTGCACTAGGAATGAGGCGGCGCCTTGAGAGTGGATTGGGCATTGCGCGCATCAAGGTTGATCGGGAATTCTGCCTTGCATTTGA
>JBGPSQ010000117.1:0-8783 GCA_041490205.1 Gallionellaceae bacterium | reverse complement strand
CTGGGACTTCGAGATGACGCTGAAGCCCGCCTGGCATAGCGCGATCTACGGCATGCAGAACCTGGTGAGCAATTTCGGCATGTTCCTGGCTTTCATGGTGATATGGGTTTATGTACTGAATTCGCGCGACAAACTGGTCAAGAAAGTTGACGAATTCGTCTATAACTACCTGGCGCAGATGATGCTGGCGTTCACCCTGCTCTGGATGTACACGTTTTTTGCCCAGTATTTGGTCATCTGGTATGGTAATATAGGCGATGAGCGCGACCGGATTGACGCCATGCAGGATGGTGTCTACAGCGTATTCTGGTGGGCAATGGTAGCGACGAAGTTCGTCATACCATTTGTTTCACTGTGTTTTCCGGTGACGCGTCACAATGTCCAGGCGACCATGGCTGTTGCCGTGAGCATGATTGCAGGCACGCTGTGTGAACGTTTCGTATGGGTTGCGGGGGTTGATGAGAAGGGCACCGTTCCGGTGCTGGCTTTCCTCGTGGTCGGTGCGGTGACGGCAGCAGTCGGGTATGTGCTGGTACGGAGTGCGTTGCGCCGCAACCAATTGATCAAGGCTTGATTTATATATGATGACGTTGTATTCCGGGACGACCGACCCGTATAGCCATCGCTGCCGTTTCGTGCTGTTCGAAAAGGGCATGGACTTCCAGATTATCGATGTGGATGTCTTTGGCAAGCAGGAGGATGTCGCGGCGATGAACCCGTACAACAAGGTTCCGGTGCTGGTCGAGCGCGACCTGATCCTGTATGAGGCCAACATCATCAACGAGTATATCGACGAGCGGTTCCCGCACCCGCAGCTGATGCCGCCAGACCCGGTCATGCGCGCGCGTGCGCGCTTGTTCCTGCACCGCTTCGAGCAGGATTTGTTTTGCCACATCGATGCGGTGGAGCACGGCCAGCAACGCGTAGCGGACAAGGCGCGGCAGGCTATTCGCGACAACCTGACCCAAATCTCTCCCGTGTTCACCAAGCAGAAATTCATGCTGGGCGACGAATTCTCCATGCTGGATGTGGCAATCGCGCCGCTGCTTTGGCGGCTGGAGTTGTATGGCATCCAGATGGGGAAAGACGCAGCGCCGTTGATGAAGTATGCCGAGCGCCTGTTTTCCAGGCCAGCTTACATCGAGGCGATGACGCCCGCGGAAAAAGCGATGCGCAAGTGACCGGGGCAGCCGAATCTGCTTCCACCAAACCTTACCTGATCCGGGCGATATACGAGTGGTGCACGGATAACAGCATGACGCCCTACCTGGCGGTCCGGGTGGACGGGCAAACCCGCGTGCCGATGGCCTATGTCAAGGATGGGGAAATCGTCCTCAACCTGGGTGCGGATGCGGTGCGCAACCTGCACATGGGCAACGACTTCATCAGTTGCGGCGGACGGTTCGGCGGCGTACCGCATGAGCTGGTGATTCCCGTGGGAGCCGTGATCGGTATTTTCGCAAGAGAGAACGGGCAAGGCTTGTCATTCGAGCCGCAATCCGGCCCAACCCCACCTGACCCAAGCCCGCCGGAAGATGGCGGCGAGCCTCCAGCCCCGCACGGCAGGCCGCATTTGCGGGTAGTCAAATAACGGACTTATTTCCGGTCATTTTGCTGACACAGCAGGTCATAAGCCGCGTTTAGCTTGGTGTTCAGCACGTTCAGGAATGTCTGGTCCAGGCGCATCCGGCAAGTGTTCGACATATTGCGCATCTGTGCAACGGAAATTTCCAGTGCCGTCACATTGCCAAGCGCAGTGGTCTTCTCTCGCCGCAAGTCAAAGCCCCCGGACAGGTAGGCTGATTCCCCGACACATTCCCCGACGCTGGCCACATGCAGCAGGGTGTTTTGCGAAGCGACTTGCGCGCGGCCGGCCAGGATGATGAAGAATGAATGGCCGCGCTGTCCCTCGGACGTGAGTAACTCCTTGTCGTGAAAGGTGCGCCAAGTGGTGGCCGGTAGCACTTCCTTGATCTCGACGTCGGAAAAGAACTCGAAGAACGGGGATGAGCGCATGGCCATGAACTTGTCGGAATAAGACGTATTCTGTTCGCTGGAGCGTATGGTCCGTGCCAGGTTGTGCAGGTCGTACAGGAATTCGTCCCAGGAGGGGTAGCGCTCTTCCGGCTTCTTTTTTAGCGCACGGTCAACGATGGCGATAAACCCTTCGTTTACATCGCCGCGCAATTCGCGCAGCGGCGTATGTGGCGCGCGGATGATTTTGGAAGCAAGGTTCTGGTAATCGTGGCCCATGAAAGCCGGGCGGCCTGTGAGCAGACGGTACAGCACCCCGCCAAGCGAGAAAATATCGGATTGGTAGCTGAGCGGCTGCCCCTGCACTTGTTCTGGGGACATGAAGTTTGCCGTTCCGACCACCCCCAATTGGGTGGTCTGAGAATCGGAAAGCATGGCGCACCCGAAATCGGCAATTTTCACTTGGCCGTTGTCGTGCTGCAGCAGGATATTGGCTGGCTTCAGGTCGCGGTGAATGACACCGCGCTTGGCGGCGTAGTCCAATGCTTCGGCAGTCTGGCGCACGACGTCTATGATCATCTCGTCCGGCAAGGCGACGCCAGGGGCGGAAAATACGTCCAGCGCCTCTCCGTCCACATGCTCCATGAGGATATAGGGCATGCCGTTTGCGTCCAGGCCTGACTCGATCAGCGTGACAATGTTGGGGTGGTGGAGTTTGCCGCACAACGCAGCTTCGGTCTCGAACATCTTGCGCGAGACTTTGTTGTCACGGTCGGCGCGCAATTGCTTGAGCGCATAAACGGCGCCGTCTTGCGTCGTGACCAAATATACTGTGCTGGTGGCGCCTTTACCGAGTTCGCGGACGATCCGGTACTTGCCTATCATGCTGGGCAGGGTGGCGGCGGAAATATCCGACATGGTCGGCCTGGAGCCGGGAGTTTGGCTGCGTTATGGCTGGCGGCGGCAGATTGCGCCGCGCGCCGGAGCGGATGGCAGCAGGATCAGTGTTGGTCGTCCGGTGCAGGGGAATTCATGATGTTGCCGGCGGCCAGCCCCACGATAGTGATGCCAATCAGCACGCAAACCATCCCTACAGCCTTGCCGAACACGAAACCGCCTATCAGCCACAATACCACTGCAGCAATAATGGCCATTATCAGCGTGTTAATTTTGGAGCGCATTGCAGTTTCCTTTCATATCAGCATCGAGTCGGGCGCTTCTATTGCCCACAGTGCAAATAATACCGCATTGTGCGGGGAAATTGGGGGGCGAAAGCCAAAAATCAGGGAACCCCGCAAACCGGACAAGACGCATCCTTGGAGAGCTTGGCGCTGCGCACCGTCATGTTGAGCGTATCCATGATCAACAACCGGCCGCTGAGGGTGGTGCCGGCGCCGAGCAGCAACTTAAGCGCCTCGGCGGCTTGCAATGCGCCTATTGCCCCGACCAGGGGTGCGAAGACTCCCATCACGGCGCAGCGGGTCTCGTCGGCCTCATGGTGTTCAGGGTACAGGCAGTTGTAGCAAGGGCTCGCGCTGTTGCGAAAATCGAATACGCAGACCTGTCCGTCGAATCGCGTCGCCGCCCCTGACACCAGCGGCTTGTTCAGGTGCAGGCAGGCGCGGTTGAGCGCATAGCGGGTGGGGAAATTGTCGCTGCAATCCAGCACGACATCCGCTTGTGCGGCAAGCCCGGAAAGAAGGTCCGCGTCCGCACGTTGCGGCAGGGCGATGACATTCACTTCGGGGTTGATGTCGGCCAAAGTCTGCCGGGCGGAAAGGGCCTTGGGCTGGCCGACGGTTGAGGTGCGGTGCAGCAACTGGCGCTGCAAATTGGTCAGGTCAACCACGTCCCCGTCGCAAACGGTCAGGGTGCCCACGCCGCTTGCGGCCAGGTACATTGCGGCAGGCGAACCCAGGCCGCCCGCGCCGACGATCAGCGCATGGGACGCCAGCAGTTTGTCCTGGCCTTCGATGCCGATTTCCGGCAGCAGGATATGCCGGCTATAGCGCAGCAGTTGCCGGTCATCCATGATGTGCTACTTATACTCGCGCAGTTCGGGCGGGGTGTCGTCATGGTCGCCGTGCAGGTGATGTTCGTAGGCCTTGACGAAAATTTCGCTTTTGCGATCCTTGGCGTGGCGTTCCGGAATGTTGAGGTTGTGGTATTCCACCTCCTCCCGGTAATAAGTGAGTTTTTTTCCGATATGCCCCAAGGCGGAATCGTCGAAGCTGAACCCCTCCTTGACCAGCGCCTGCTCCAGGCTTTCCAGCGCGTAATCCAGCAGGCTATAGGTGATGCGCAGACAGTTGGGCTGGCTGCCGTGTTCCACCTGCAGACCTTCCAGCCCCGTCAGCAGTTGGTAGGCGCGGTCGGCCTGCCCCGGCGGATCTGAGGCAAATACCAGGTCGCGCTGTTTCACTGTGTCGGGCGGGGCGGAGGTCATATGGAATCAGCGGCCCTGCATGATGTTCATGCCCTTGAGCAGGGTGAGCGCCTGACCCAACTGATAATCATTCTTGGCGCCGAATTCGACGGGCTCCTGCTTGCCCGCCGGTTGCTTGGGCTGCGCTTTGGGCTGGGCCGCGGCCTTGGTGTCGCCACCCTGCTTGTCTTCGGGCTGGCGGTCATTGGTCAGATGATGCTCCAGGTCTGCCTCGCGCAGGCGGAAAGCGCTATCCTGCCCTGCGCTTGCCGGATCTTCCACCACGATGTCAGGCACAATTCCCTTGGCCTGTATCGAGCGGCCGCTGGGCGTGTAATAGCGCGCCGTCGTCAGCTTGATCGCGGTGGTGCCGCCGCCCAGTTGCAGGATGGTCTGCACCGATCCCTTGCCGAAGGTCTGCGTGCCCATGATCACCGCGCGCTTGTTGTCCTGCAATGCACCCGCGACGATTTCCGAAGCGGAGGCGGAGCCGCCGTTGACCAGCACTACCATGGGCACGCGCTTGATGATGGCCGGCAGGTCACGCAGGTAATCGGATTTGCCCGCGCCGCGCAGGTAATCGCTGGGGCTGGCCGTCAGTCGCATCCTGGCATCCTCGGTGCGGCCCTCGGTGTAGACCACTAGGGCGTCCTTGGGCAGGAAGGCCGCCGAAACTCCGACCGCGCCGGTGAGCAGACCGCCGGGGTCATTGCGCAGGTCGAGCACGACGCCTTTCAGTTCGCCTTGCTTGGCAAGGTCGTTCAGTGCGGCGGCCAGGTTCTCCCCTGTGTGTTCCTGGAACTGGGTGATGCGCAAGAATGCATAACCAGGCTCGGCCATCTTGGCTTTGACGCTCTTGACCTTGATTACGGCGCGCACCAGGGTGAAGATTAGCGGCTTGGGCTCGTTTTTGCGCAATACCGTCAAGACAATCTTGCTGCCCGGCTTGCCGCGCATGCGGTTGACCGCGTCATTCAGGGTCATACCCTTCACCAGCGTATCGTCGAGCTTGAGGATCAGGTCGCCGGTTTTCAGGCCGGCCTGAAAGGCAGGGGTATCCTCGATCGGCGAGATGACCTTGACCAGCCCCTCTTCCATGCTGACTTCTATGCCCAATCCACCGAATTCCCCCTGGGTCCCGACTTGCAGGTCTTTGTAAGCTTCTGCGTCCAGATAGGCGGAATGCGGATCCAGCCCGGTCAGCATGCCGTTGATGGCCAGGGTGATCAATTGCTTGTCGCTGACGGGCTCGACATAGTCGCTCTTGATGCGGCCGAACACTTCGGCAAAATTACGCAGTTCCTCAACCGGCAGCGGCGAGCCGCCCGCTTTGTCGGCAATGGCGGGAAATTGCAGGCTGAGCAGCACGCCTGCGAGCAATCCCAGGCCAATCAACCCAAATTTTTCGATTCGACTGCGCATCTCAAGCCCCTGTATAAATTACCGTTTTTCGATCCATTTTGCCGGATCCATGGGTTTCCCCTCGTGGCGGAGTTCGAAGTATAAACCGGAATCTTCGTTCCCGCCGCTATTGCCGGCTGTCGCGATAATGTCGCCGCCGTGCAGGGTGTCGCCAACCTGCTTGTATAGCGTTTCGTTGTTACCGTACAGGCTCATGTAGCCTTTGCCATGGTCTATGATCAATAAGTTCCCGAAACCGCGCAACCAGTCGGCGAAAACCACCTGTCCGGAGGCCACGGCCTTGACCTCCTGCCCGTTGGGCGCGCGCAGGAACCAGCCTTTCCATATCGTTGCGCCGTCCGGGCGCCTGGCACCGAATTTATTGCTGATCCGGCCTTTTACCGGCAGCGCCAGCCTGCCTTTGAGCGTCTCGAACGGACTGCCGTTGGACTGGGCAAACATCCGCGCCAGTTTTTCGGCCAGTTGCGCCAGGCGGTTCTCGTTTCGCTGCAGACGCCCGATTTCGCGGTTTTGCTGTCTGACCCGCGAGGAAATCCTGAGCAGCACCTGCTGGCGGGCATGCCGGTCCTGTTCCAGCGTGGTCTTTTGCCTGGCGGCATCCTGTTGCAAGACGCCTACTTCATCGCTTTTCCGGCGAGCCTGGGCAGAAAGCGCGTCCAATTTCACGAGATCATCGCGCAACGCATTGAGCCAGGCCGCCTGCGCCCGAGCGATATAATCATAGTACCGTAAATCGCGCGCAGCCTGGTCTGGGGCCTGGTTGCCCAGCAGCAATTGCAGGTATTCCTGCTGCCCCCCCAGATATTGCTGGTACAGCAAGGTGGCCAGCTTTGCCTGCAAACTCTGCATATCCTGCTTCAAGCGGGAAGATTTCTCCTGCAGCCGCGCCAGTTCTCCCGATGCCTCCAGTTGCTGGTTGGACAACGCGTAGAGCTTGCGGTTGCTGTCGCTGATGGCGCGCTCGGATTCGCGCAGCGCGTCGGCCGCCTCGGATTTGGACTCGCTGGACTTTTCCAGCTCCTGCTGCATGGCGCTGATGCGCTTGCGCAATTTGTCCAGGTCTTCCTGTTCGCCGGCAAAAGCTGCGCCGGGCGCCATGACCGCACACAGCAAAATCAGGAGGCCGGCCCTGGTCACGGAAATGGCGATCTACTCGAAGGCTATCAGCGGCTTGCCCGTCATTTCCGGGGGCTGGGGAAGCCCCATCATGGCGAGCAAGGTGGGCGCGACATCTTGAAGGCTGCCGCCTTCGACCATGCGTGCCTTGCGTCCGATATACAGGAAGGGCACAACATTCAACGTGTGAGCGGTGTGCGGTTGGTTCATTTCCGTGTCCATCATTTGTTCAGCGTTGCCGTGGTCGGCGGTGATCAACACCTCGCCGCCGGTTTCCAGCATGGCTTTGACCACGCGCCCGATGCATTTGTCCAGCGCTTCCACTGCCTGGGTCGCGGCGGCCATGTTGCCGCTGTGGCCCACCATGTCGCCGTTGGCATAGTTGCAGATGATGGCCTGGTATTGCTGGCTGCGGATGGCTTCTTCAAGCTTGTCCGTCACCTCAAATGCGCTCATTTCCGGCTTCAGGTCATAGGTTGCCACCTTGGGGGAGGGAACCAGCACGCGGTCTTCTCCGGGGTATTCCTGTTCCCGCCCGCCGCTGAAAAAATATGTGACGTGGGCGTATTTCTCCGTTTCGGCGATGCGCAACTGGCGCATGCCGAGATTCGATATGTACTCCCCGAAGCCGTTATGGATGGATGAAGGGCCATAGGCCATGGTCAGGTGAAAATCTTCGCCGTAGCTGCTCAGGGTGACAAAGCTGGCCAGTTTGGGAAAGTGGCGGCGAGCAAAGCGGTCGAAATTCGGGTCGGTCAGGGCGCGGGTGATTTGGCGCGCACGGTCTGCGCGGAAGTTCATGAACACCGCTACGTCGCCGTCCTGCATGGTTACCGGGGTGCCGATGACCGTGGCCTTGACGAACTCGTCGTTTTCGCCGCGCGCGTAGGCCATTTGCAGCCCCTCCACGGCGGAGGCGGCGCTGTATTCCGCCTGCCCCAGCGTGATCAGGTCGTAAGCGGCTTGCACGCGCTCCCAGCGGTTGTCACGGTCCATGGCGTAATAGCGGCCCACCACGGAAGCAATGCGTCCTGTGCCAAGCTGGGCAAACTTGTCCTGCATGGCGCGCAAAGAAGTCTCGGCCGAGCGCGGGGGCGTATCGCGCCCGTCGAGGAAAGCATGGACATATATCTTTTTGAGTCCCGCCTGCACGGCCAGCTCCACCATGGCCTGGATGTGCAACTCATGGCTGTGCACCCCGCCGGGGGAGAGCAGGCCGAGTACGTGCAGGGCCTTATCGTTCTGCTTTGCCTGCTGCACTGCTTGTTGCAGCGCAGGATTGGCGTAAAAGCTGCCATCTTTAATGGCCAGGTCGATGCGCGTCAATTCCTGGTAAACCACGCGCCCGGCGCCGATGTTGAGGTGCCCAACCTCGGAATTGCCCATCTGGCCCTCGGGCAGGCCCACCTTCAATCCCGAGGTGCCGATCACCGTGTGCGGATATTCGCCCCACAGCTTGTCCCAGTTGGGCTTGGCGGCATGCGCGATGGCGTTGTAGCTTGGATCTTCGCGGTAGCCGAAACCATCGAGGATGAGCAATAAAACAGGGGGGTGGTTCATCATGACAATTGTATTAAATATAATCAGGCGCTAACATGCCGAGACCCGTATTTTAGACGATTTGGGCGGCGCTTGAAATTGCGGTGTGGCTCTAATCGCAAAATGACGGGTAGTGCAATTGACGGGGCACCAAAATTACGGGGCATGAACATGGCAAATAGACTGATCGACAACGAAACTGACATAGTGCATGCGGCCACGGCAATGAAGGCGATTGCTCATCCGCTGCGGCTGAAAATCCTGTGCGTGCTGGCCGATGGCGAATTGAGCGTCCAGGACATCGTGG
>JBGPSQ010000116.1:0-8816 GCA_041490205.1 Gallionellaceae bacterium | reverse complement strand
CTTCGACAACGAGATCGACGTCGCCTCGCTGGAAAAATACAAGTGGGAAGAGATCAAGCCACAAGTCGATCACATCATTTTCCCTGACGGCAAGCGCATCATCCTGCTGGCCAAAGGCCGTCTGGTAAATCTGGGTTGCGGTACCGGTCATCCGTCCTACGTGATGTCGTCGTCCTTCGCCAACCAGACCATTGCCCAAATCGAGCTGTGGACTGAAGCGAAAAAAGGCTCCAGCAAGTATCCTGTGGGCGTTTACACCTTGCCCAAGCATCTTGACGAAAAGGTCGCGCGCCTGCAACTGAAAAAGCTGAACGCGCAATTGACGGAACTATCCGACCAGCAGGCTGCCTACATCAACGTACCAAAGCAAGGTCCATACAAGACTGAGCACTACCGTTACTAAGCTTCTGTATGGGCGTATGATGGGGGCGGGTTTCCCGCCCCTTTTCGCTCATGGAATACATATGCTGCGATTACTGCTGATCTGGATATTAAACGCGCTAGCCCTGCTGACAGTGGCGAGCTTTCTGCCGGGCATACATATCGAAGGCTTCGAGGCAGCTCTGGTCGCCGCGCTGTTCCTGGGCTTCGTCAACACGCTGATCCGCCCTGTGTTGCTGCTGTTGACGCTGCCCGTTTCGCTGCTGACCCTAGGGCTGTTCATTTTCGTGGTCAACGGCCTGCTGTTCTGGTTCATCGGCTCCATACTCAAGGGCTTTGTCGTGGACAGCTTCTGGTACGGCGTGGGAGGTTCCATCCTGTACAGCTTTTTCTCGTGGGGGCTGCAAGCGGCCGCCGCGCAACTCGTGAGGAAACATGATCAACAAGACCCCGGTCAGTTTTGAATTCTTTCCCCCGCAAACGCCGGAGGGCATGACCAAACTTACGGCCACCGCTCGCCAGCTCTCCGCACTCAAACCTGAATATTTTTCCGTAACCTTCGGCGCGGGCGGCTCCACGCGCGAGCGCACTCTGGAGGCGGTGCAACTGCTCAGGAATGACGGGCTGGATGCCGCACCGCACCTTTCCTGTATCGGCTCCACGCGCGAAAACATCCGCGCCATCCTGGGCACCTACAAACAGCTTGGCATCAAGCGCATTGTGGCGCTGCGCGGGGACTTGCCTTCAGGAATGGGTGTCGCTGGCGAGTTTCATTATGCCAATGAGCTGGTATCCTTCATCCGCGCGGAAACTGGTGACCAGTTTCGCATCGAAGTGGCGGCTTACCCCGAGGTTCACCCGCAGGCCCGGTCAGCCCAGGATGATCTGCTCAACTTCAAGCGCAAGATGGACGCCGGGGCGAATTCTGCCATCACGCAATACTTCTACAATGCCGATGCCTATTTCAGCTTTGTCAAAGCCAGCCGCAAACTTGGCATCACCGCGCCCATCGTGCCCGGGATCATGCCCATCGTGAAGTTTTCGCAGCTGGCGCGCTTTTCCGATGCCTGCGGGGCGGAAATCCCACGCTGGCTGCGCAAGATGCTGGAAGGCTTTGGTGACGACAATGCATTGGTGCAGGCGTTTGGCCTGGATATGGTCACCAAATTGTGCGAACAGCTTCTGGGTGGCGGCGCGCCGGCGCTGCACTTCTACACCTTGAACCAGGCCGCCCCATCGCTGGAAATTTTGAAACGGCTAGGCCGCCTCGCATAGCCAATCTCCCCCTCTCCCACCGTGGGAGTGCTGGGGAGGGGAAACACTCCATGAAATCACCCGAACTCTTATTACCCGCCGGAACCCTGGAAAAAATGCGCACCGCCTACGCCTTCGGCGCAGACGCCGTTTATGCCGGGCAGCCGCGCTATTCCTTGCGCGCGCGCAACAACGAATTCAAGCTGGAGCAGCTGGAACAAGGCATCCGCGAGGCGCACCAGCTCGGCAAGAAGCTGTTCGTCGCGAGCAACCTGATGCCACACAACGCCAAGGTAAAGACCTACATGGCGGACATGGAACCGGTGATCGCGATGAAGCCGGACGCGCTGATCATGGCCGACCCCGGCCTGATCGCCATGGTGCGCGAGCGCTGGCCGGAACAGGAAATCCACCTCTCGGTGCAGGCCAACACCGTCAACTTCGCGGCAGTGAAATTCTGGAAGTCGCTGGGCCTATCACGCGTGATTTTGTCGCGCGAACTCTCGCTGGACGAGATCGAGGAAATCCGCCAGCAATGCCCGGACATCGAGCTCGAAGTGTTCGTGCACGGCGCGCTGTGCATCGCCTATTCCGGGCGCTGCCTGCTCTCCGGCTACTTCAACCATCGCGACGCCAACCAGGGCACCTGCACCAACTCCTGCCGCTGGGATTACAAAGTGGATAGCGCTGAGGAAAACGGCACGGGCGACATCCAAAAAATCGATTTCGACTTCGACAAGGCGCTGAGCGAAAGCGCGCTGTCCGACTGCGGCTCGCAACCGCGCCACCCCCTGGCGGACAAGGTGTACGTCATCTCGCGCCAGGACCATCCGGGCGAACTAATGCCCGTGCTGGAAGACGAGCACGGCACCTACATCATGAACTCGAAAGACCTGCGCGCGGCGGAGCACGTCGAGCGGCTGGTGAAGATAGGAATTGATTCGCTCAAAGTGGAAGGCCGCACCAAATCCATCTACTACGTGGCGCGCACTGCGCAAGTGTATCGACAGGCGATAGACGATGCCGTCGCCGGACGCCCGTTCAACTTGAGCCTCCTGGGCGCGCTTGATGCGCTCGCCAACCGCGGCTACACCGACGGCTTCTACGAACGCCACCACACCCACGAACAGCAGAACTACATGCGCGGCCACTCCGAGAGCACGCGCCAGCAATATGTGGGCGACATCGTAAGCTGCGCCAACGGCATGGCCGAAATAGACGTGAAAAATAAATTCCAGGTCGGTGACAAACTCGAAATCATCCACCCCTCCGGCAATAGCATTGTCGAACTGAAAGAGATGAAGAGTCTGGAAGGTGAAACCATCAGCGTCGCGCCCGGCAGCGGGCATCACGTGCGCATCCCGCTGCCGGGCGAGCTGGCGAAGGGTATGGTAGCCAGGTTCCTGTAACCGCAAATCCCACAAATCCGTTCGCCCTGAGCCTTGTCGAAAGGTGAATACCAACGGAGCGCCTGACCATGACCTTCTGGGTTTACATCCTGCGCTGTTCCGATAACTCGTATTACACCGGCCACACCGACAACCTCGAAAAGCGCATCGGCGTATTCTCAAACCATTTCATTTCGACTTTATATCTCCAATCCTTGGAGCTCCGCGTCTCAGGATGCAATTGAAGCATCGGACAACATTTGGACGGGAGAAGCCGGAATCGCAGAGGAGTATTTTAGAGAGAAATCCGCACACAATTTCGTTGCCTCATCTGGCCAGAAGCACGATTTTTCAATTCCTTGGAGCGGACGCATTTGGATTCAAGTACACTCTATTATTCATGTCGTTGCATATTCTAAAAGTGCCGTCGACTTCATTGTTCCGATGATATTAGCAGGCCTTGCCGCTCTGGTCACGACCTGTAAGTTAATGGCCATCTATTTTAGTTAATTCAAGTTTGGTGAGTGTCCATTTATGATTTTCTCTAGCCTCTCCCAGTCCTCCCGCTACGCCGCCCTGCACCCACTGTTCCAGCGCGCGTTCGACTACATCCGCGACACCGATCTCTACGCGCTCACACCGGGCCGCTACCACCTCGCTGGCGACGACCTCATCGCCATCGTGGAGAATGTGCCGGGCAAGACGCGCGAGCAGGCGCGGCTGGAGGCGCATCGCCGTTACATCGACATTCAGCTGGTGCTGGAGGGAGTAGATGAGATGGGATGGAAACCGCTGGCTGATTGCCACAACCCGGTGAGCGAGCACAGCGCGGAGAAGGACATCCGCTTCTTCCAGGATGCGCCCGCTTCATGGATCGCCGTACACCCCTATCATTTCTGCATCTTTTTCCCGGAGGATGCGCACGCTCCTCTCGTTTCCGAGGGAACCGTGCGCAAGGTGATATTCAAGATTGCGGTGGAACCGACGCAACCTTGATTCGCTGAAACAAGCCCTGTTTAATTAGACTGTGAGGTTGCAGGCTTGGGCTTGGCAGCCTGGGGTTTCTTCGCCACCTGTTTTTTCGCGCTTTCCTGCTTGACCAGCTTGTCGTTCAGCGCACCGATCAGCGCGTCCTTATCGGCCAATTGCGCGACTTGGTCTTTCAACTGCTTGTCCTTGGCAGCAAGCTGCGCCGTTGCCTGCTGGGTGGCATCGTTGGCGGCTTTCAGGCGCGCTTCCAGATCATGTATGGCTGCACCTTTGGATGAGCCCGCCATCTCTTCGGCCGCGTGCTTGATCTCCGCCACTTGCTTGTCCAGCGGCAGGTCGCGCAGGTCTTTCATGTCCAAGGCGGTGGAGATGGTGAATAGGCGGTCTTCCTCCTGCAGTACGATTTTTTCCACGGTGGCCTTTTCGACAGACCCGGAGCCGCCGCCTAATTGCAGGCCTGCCATTGCACCGCCTCCCGCGCCCGCAGCACCGGCAACCGATACGCCTGCGCCGCCAGAGGAGGATACATTGAGCTGTTGTGAAAGCTGCGCAACGCGCTCATTGACTTGGCTCGCATGGCGCGCGGCAAACAGGGCTTGCGCGCTCTGGCGCTGCACCAGCTTCTCGTCATGGGGCGCTGCCGCAATCTGTTTTTTCGCTTCCAGGTAAACGCGCTGGGCATCGGCAAAGGTCACGGGGGCCTGCTTTTCCGCGTTATTCTTCTTGCTGGCCGCGTTGATGGCTTCGGCTTCATGCAACGCGCCTTCCTGCACGGCGCGGACTTCGAGTTCCTGCATGGCCTTGAGCAGGGCTTCCTTATCCTTGTCTATATTCCCCGGCTGTTCGCGCTCGACTCCCTCTATCATGTGCGACAGGTCGCCGATGATTTTTTCATAATCCTTGGGCAGGACCTTGGCGGTATCGAGCGCATCCAGCCGCGCCTTGACTTCCAGTTCCTGTGCAAAGCGGTATTTCACGATGGCCATCACGGCCCGGCCTTTTTCCAGGATGGCATCGCCCCTGGCGGCATTTTTCACCAGCACCTCCCTGGGCTTGTTGCCCAATTGGCTCTGGCTTTCGCTCAGTACTTGCGCGGCCTCCTTGAAATAATGCGGCGCGAGGAAGGACATGTCGGCTGCACGGGCTTCCTTCACATTTTTTTCCAGCGCGGCGACGACGTTGATGTCGCTCAGGTCGTTGTATTTTGCGACGTGTGCCGCAGAGGGTTGAATATTAGTGCTGACGGGGGCTGCGCAGCCTGCGAGCAGCGCGGTAGAAACAAGGCTGATGCTGAAAATCCGGCTAAAATACATCAAGTTACTCCATCCAGAATGATAAGGCGGTCTTGCTACGACCAGATGGAGTACGATTTAGTTCCGGCCTTCGGCGCTTAGCCGTCACTGTCTTCTAGTCCCAATTCCTGAATCTTGCGTGTCAGTGTATTGCGCCCCATGCCCAGGAGTGCTGCGGCTTCGATGCGCTTGCCGCCGGTATGCTTCAGCGCCTCGGTGATGAGGGTGCTTTCGAATTGCCGGGTCAGGGTATCGAGAATGTCCTGGTCTCCGCGCCGCAAGGCAAGGATCGCCTCTTGCGCGAGCAGTGCGCGCCAGCTTCCTCCTGGACTCGCGGCCTGCACTGCGCGCAATTCGGGCGGCAGGTCGGCAATTTCGATTTGCTGCGAGGGCGTCATGACGGTCAGCCAGTGGCAAACGTTTTCCAGTTGGCGGACGTTGCCGGGAAAATCCTGCACGGAGAGATATTGCAGCGCCGCTTCGCTCAGGTTTTTTTGTTCCGCCTTGAGTTCGCGCGCGCTCTTCTGCAAGAAGTATTTCGCCAGCAGCGGGATGTCTTCGCGCCGTTCGCGCAGCGGCGGCAGGCGCAGGCGGATGACATTCAGCCGATGGAACAAGTCCTCGCGGAACAGCCCTTGCTTGACCCTTTCTTCCAGGTCCTGATGGGTGGCGGCGATGATGCGCACATTGGCCTTGATCGGCTGGTGTCCGCCCACGCGGTAGTAATTGCCGTCGGAGAGCACGCGCAGCAATCTTGTCTGCAATTCGGCGGGCATGTCGCCGATTTCATCGAGGAACAACGTGCCGCCCTCGGCCTGCTCGAAGCGCCCGCGCCGCGTGGCGGTGGCGCCGGTAAAGGCGCCGCGCTCGTGGCCGAATAATTCGGATTCCAGCAGATCCTTGGGAATGGCAGCGGTATTGATGGCGACGAATCCCGCATCCTTGCGCGGGCTGTGGCGATGCAGAGCGCGCGCGACCAGTTCCTTGCCTGTGCCCGATTCGCCGTTGATGAGCACTGTGGCATGCGACTGAGACAACCTGCCGATGGCGCGGAATACTTCCTGCATGGCGGGCGCCTGGCCGAGTATTTCCGGGACCGGCATTGCTTCCCCGTCCTGCACGCCACGACGCAAGCTTTGTTCCAACGCGCGGCGGATGAGCGCGACCGCATGGTTCACGTCGAACGGCTTGGGCAGGTATTCGAACGCCCCGCCTTGAAAGGCTGACACCGCGCTTTCCAGGTCGGAATAGGCGGTCATGATGATGACCGGAAGATGGGGATTTTTTTCGCGCAGGACATGCAGCAAATCCAAGCCTGATTTGCCGGGCATGCGAATATCGCTGATGACCGCCTGCGGCGCGCCCAGTTCCAGTTCGTGCTCTGCATCATCGGCACTGGCAAAGCTCTTGTATTCGATGTTTTCGCGCGCCAGTGCTTTTTCCAGCACCCAGCGGATGGAGCGGTCGTCATCTATGATCCATACTGGGGCAGTCATGGCTTCTCCTGTACTGGCAACATGATGGTAAAGGTGGTGCGCCCAGGCTCGCTCTCGAATTCTATGCTGCCTTGGTGCTGGCTGACAAAATCCTGCGCCAGCGTAAGCCCGAGGCCGTGGCCGTCGGCGCGGCCTGAAACCAGGGGATAGAATATCTTGTCGCGCAAATGATCCGGTATGCCCGGGCCGTTGTCCGCGATCTGCACCATCACCGCGAGGCGATGGCGCTTTTTCAGCAATGTGACCTGGCGCGCGATGCGGGTGCGCAGAACAATTGTGCCTTTACCATGCATCGCCTGAGCTGCATTGTGCACGATGTTGAGCATGACCTGGATCAACTGTTCCTTGTCGCCTTGCAGCAGCGGCAGGCTGGTGTCGTAATCGCGCCGGATCGCCAGCCCTTCCGGCATTTCCGCCAGCACCACGCTGCGCACCCTTTCCAGCACTTCGTGTATGTTGAGCGCAGCGACCTGCGCTGCATGCTGCGGAGTGAGCAGTTTTTCAGTCAGTGCGCGCAGCCGGTCTGCTTCCTGGATGACCACCTGGGTATATTCGCGCAGCGCCGGTTTTTCCAGTTCCTGCTCCAGCAATTGCGCGGCCCCGCGTATGCCGCCCAGCGGATTCTTGATCTCGTGCGCGAGGTTGCGCAACAGCAGGCGGCTTGCCTGGGTCTGGTCGTGCATCTGTTCCTCGCGCGCCAGCTTCAAGGGGCGGTCTATCGTATGGAATTCCAGCAGCAGCATGCCTTGTTCCATGTGCAGCGGGGTCACGGCGCAACGCAAATTCAGCTTGCGGTCAGGCAATCCCAGCAGGAGTTCATGCTCGATGTAAGTAGCTTCGTTGCTGACGGCCTGCTGCATGGCGGCGGCAAGCTGCCCGGAATGGCTGAATACCTGCTGCAATGGCTGTCCATGCAGATTTTTGCTGCTAAGGCCAAACAGCGCTTCCGCCGCCGGATTGAGATAGGAGATGCGTGCCTGGCCATCCAGCAGGATGACCGCCGTGGCAAGATGTTCAAGGGCAGGGAAGGGAAGGGAAACCATGACGGATTACCTAGCAGGAAGCGTGCCCGTCATGCGCCGCATTGAATTATTTGAATTGGGACAGTTCCGTCTTGAGCGCCTGCACATTCCTTTCATGCATCGTGACCTGCTCCCGGGCGGCTTTTATGGCTTCTTCCTGTCCTTCCACGTTGCGGAAGGTTTTTCCATCGACGTGGGAAATCTGCGGATTATCCTCCGCGTCCTTGAGATTCTGGCGAGCCTCGGCAAGGGCCTTTTCCTCCGCGGCCAGCTCATCTTCCAGGATTTTGCGCCGCCGTTCATCGCGGTTTTTCTGGGTAGTCTGATCGATCCGGGCACGGTCAGCGGCGTTTGCCTTGTACGGCAACATGGTGGGCAGCGGTTCCAGCTCTATTTTTTTGCCGCCCTTGATGGGTGCGTTGGAATAGGTCACTTTCCCGTTGGCATCGACGCGCTTGTAAATATCGGCTTGCACATAACCCGCATACGCGAGGCATGGCAATAGCATCAGGTATCTAAACTTCATGGCCGACCCCTATATTCAAGAGCCTACAGTATAGGCGAAGGCGTGTAGGCTGACAAACGCCAGTTGAGGAGCAGTTCCTGTAGAAAATCGCGTTCAACGAAAGGATGCGGCCAAAAACAAACGGGGCCTTACGGCCCCGTTTGCTGCTGCAATGCCTTGCGAATTACAGGCTGTAGTACATATCGTACTCGACCGGATGCGTGGTCATGCGGAAGCGGGTTACTTCTTCCATCTTCAGTGCGATGTAGGCATCGATGAAGTCGTTGGAGAACACGCCGCCGCGTGTGAGGAACTCGCGATCCTTGTCCAGGTATTCCAGCGCCTGGTCCAGGCTGGAGCAGACGGTCGGGATCTTCGCGTCTTCTTCGGGCGGCAGGTCGTACAGGTTCTTGTCGGCGGGATCGCCGGGGTGAATCTTGTTCTGTACGCCGTCCAGGCCGGCCATCATCAGCGCGGAGAAGCACAGG
>JBGPSQ010000115.1:0-8821 GCA_041490205.1 Gallionellaceae bacterium | reverse complement strand
CCGCAACCGTTCCGCCGGTCGAGAAGATTCTTTCGCCGGCGGGCGTGAAGCTCCGCGTGGATTCGACGAGCTCGTACGTCACGAGAGGGGGAGGTGCGGCATCCGGCGCGGCTTCCGCAGTTCCGGCGGCGACCCCGTCGTCCGGAGCTGCGCCTGCGGCCACCAACCCCGCAGCGCCTAACCCTGTGGCCCCCAACCCTGTTGCAGACCAGCCGCCCGCCGGCAAGCCCGCCGCTGAACAGAGGGCTGCGGCCACGGACACGCCGCGCTGAGCCGCATGACTGCCATGAACGACGTGGAATCCAACGGCACGGAACCCGCCGCATTGCGGCAAATCGCGCGCCGCGTGCCCTATTTCTTTTCCAAGGCAAACGGCGTGCTGCTGCAGCAGCTTTCCGCCGAACACGCCGAGGTGCTGGTGCGTGAGGACGCCCGGCCCGAGGCAATGGCGGAAGTCATGCGCGTGCTGGGCGTGCCCGTGCGCGCCACACTGGCGCCGGTTGAGCAATTCGAGGCGGCGCTGGCCGCCGCCTTCGCACAGAAAGATGGCGATGCCGCAGCCCTCGTGGGCGATGTCGAGCAAGGCATGGATTTGTCGCAACTGATTCACGACCTGCCGCAAACCGAGGATTTGCTCGACGCGGAAAACGACGCGCCGGTGATCCGCATGATCAATGCGCTGCTGGCGCAGGCGGTGCGCGAGAATGCCTCGGACATCCATATCGAGCCGTTCGAGACCCGCTCCGTCGTGCGCTTCCGCACCGACGGCACGCTGAAGGACGTGGTGGAGCCGCACCGCGCCTTGCATGCCGCGATGGTTTCGCGCATCAAGATCATGGCCGACCTGGACATCGCGGAAAAGCGCCTGCCGCAGGATGGCCGCATCACGCTCAGGCTGGCCGGCCGCCCGGTGGACGTGCGCGTTTCCACCCTGCCCACCGGCCACGGCGAACGGGCCGTGCTGCGCCTGCTCGACAAGGAAGCGGGAAGGCTGGAGCTGAGCCGCCTCGGCATGGATGGGACGACGCTGGCGGAGATGGACCAACTGGTGCGCCAGCCCCACGGCATCGTGCTGGTGACCGGCCCCACCGGCTCCGGCAAGACCACCACGCTGTATGCCGCGCTGTCGCGCATCGACGCGACCGTGACCAACGTGATGACGGTGGAAGACCCGGTGGAATACGACCTGGACGGCATCGGCCAGACCCAGGTGAACCCGCGCATCGACATGACCTTTGCCCGCGCGCTGCGCGCCATTCTGCGGCAAGACCCGGACGTGATCATGATCGGCGAGATCCGCGACCTGGAAACCGCGCAGATCGCGGTGCAGGCCAGCCTCACCGGCCACCTGGTGCTGGCCACCCTGCACACCAACGACACCGCCAGCGCCGTGACGCGCCTGACCGACATGGGCGTGGAGCCGTTCCTGCTTTCTTCCAGCCTCATCGGCGTGCTGGCGCAGCGCCTGGTGCGCTGCCTGTGCCCGGATTGCCGCGAAGCCTACACGCCGGATACGACCGAACTGGAATTATTGAAAGGTGCCGGGCTGGACGGGGCAAGCCCTGCAGCCCTCTACCGCCCGCGCGGATGCGCTGCTTGCAGCCAAAGCGGCTACCGCGGCAGGACCGGCATCTATGAACTGATGAAGGTGGACGACGAGATGCGCCGCCTGATACACGACCGCGCCCCCGAACAACAGCTATGGAAGCGCGCCCAGCAAGGCGGCATGCGCAGCCTGCGCCAGGACGGCATCAGGCTGGTCGTGTCCGGCAAGACTTCGCTGGAAGAACTGCTGCGCGTGACGCGCGATTAAAAAGCTACCGGGATTTACATAATGAAAGCGCCCTCCCTCATCCCCACCCTTCTCCCGGAGGGAGAAGGGCTTGCCTTCCCTCTCCCTACGGGAGAGGGATCGAGGGTGAGGGAAGGAACGATGAATTTTCATCATCACTATTTAGTCAATACTCAACAAAATGACCGCATTCCACTACAAAGCCTTTGACGGCGGCGGCCATGCGGTGCAAGGCGTCATCGAGGCGGACAACCTGCGCCTGGCCCGGCAGCAGTTACGCGAATCTGGATTCACCGTGCTCGATGCCCAGGCCATCACCCAGGATGCGCCGGGTGCCGCAAGCAAATCCTGGCAGTTCCGGCGCGGCATTTCTTCCGCGCAACTGGGGCTGATGACGCGGCAACTGTCCACCCTGCTGGAAGCCGGGCTGCCGCTGGAGCAGGCGCTGTCCGCGCTGATCGAACAGACCGAGGCCGAACAAGTGCGCCGGGTGCTGGCCGGGGTGCGCGCCGAAGTGCTGGCGGGAAATTCGCTCGCCAAATCCATGGAACGCTACGGCACGGTGTTCCCGGAAATCTACCTGGCACTGGTGCGCGCCGGGGAAAGCTCGGGCAACCTTGTAGAAGTGATGGTGAAGCTGGCCGACTACACCGAATCGCGCCATGCCTTGCAGCAAAAGGTTGGGCTGGCCTTCGTCTATCCCGCCATCGTCACAGTGGTGGCACTTTCAGTGGTGACCGGCCTGCTCATCTACGTCGTGCCGCAAGTGGCGGGCGTGTTCGTGCATTCCAAGCAAACCCTGCCCCTGCTGACAAGGATGATGCTGTTCATCAGCTCAGCGCTGCAAACCTTCTGGCCGTATATCCTGCTCGCCGCGGTTGCCTCGGCATTCGGCGTGCGCGCGCTGCTGAAGCAGGAGGAATTGAGATTCCGCTTGCATGCCCGGCTGCTGAGGCTGCCGCTCATCGGCCGCCTGCTGCGCGGCATCAATACCGCGCGCATGGCAAGCACGCTGGCGATACTCGCGGGCAGCGGCGTGCCCCTGCTCACGGCGCTGCGCGAAGCGGCCAGAGTGGTGAGCAACCTGCCGATGCGCCGCGCGCTGGAAGAGGCATCGCTCAAGGTGCGCGAAGGCGTCACCCTGAGCCGCGCACTGGCCGCATCCGGTCTGTTCCCGCCGATACTGGTACACCTCATCGCCAGCGGCGAATCGAGCGGCAAGCTGGACAAAATGCTGGAACGCGCCGCCATGCAGCAGGCGCGCGAAGTGGACAGCTTCGTTTCCGTGCTGACCGCACTGCTCGAACCCATGCTGATTCTGGCCATGGGCGTGATCGTGCTGGTGATCGTGCTGGCGATACTGCTGCCGATTGTCGAGATGAACCAGATGGTGCACTAAAATTTATATGTAGGTCGGGTTAGCGGTTTTATCGCGTAACCCGACAAGGCAGCATCAATGATCCACGGAAATTGTCGGGTTACGCTACGCTAACCCGACCTACCTGGCTGGAAGAGGCATCGTTGAAAGTGCGGGAAGGCGTTAATTTGAGCCGCTCGCTGGCCGCCTCCGGCTTGTTCCCGCCCATACTGGTGCACCTGATTGCCAGCGGCGAATCCAGCGGCAAACTCGACACCATGCTGGATCGCGCCGCCACCCAGCAAGAACGCGAAGTGGGCAGCTTCGTCTCGCTGCTCACATCGCTGCTCGAACCCGTTTTGATTTTGACGATGGGTGTCGTCGTCCTGCTTATCGTGTTGGCGATATTGATGCCGATTATTGAGATGAACCAGATGGTGCATTGACCGATTATTCAGCCCAACCACACGGGCTTTAAAAAATAATTCGAGCCGAGCCCCTTTAATTCGAATTTCAACAGCCTGTTAGGTATCGAAAATGGCGCAACGTAAGTATCTTACTGAAATCTCTTTCAACCTTGCTTCGCAAAGCGTGATGATTACTCACCCGAAGGACATTGCGAAAATCGATGACCAGTCTGAGGAGATATGCGAATTAGCCAAGGACTGCCACATTTATCTCATTGCAAAGCGTCCGAGACTTGGGTTTGTGCCAGATTCCATCAAGTGGAAAGACGGTATTTGGAAAGGGATGATGTACTACCATCGAGCTGGCGAGAAAACAGAGATCGAATTTATGATGATTGGGGAGCCAAATGGAACTATCCAGTACAGCGATTACCCGCATAACACAATTACCATAGTTAACGGCCACCAAACCATCGGCCCACTGCCTGCACACTTGCTCAGCTTTATGTGCGACGAAATTAGTGATAAAAGCCTGCGAGACCTAGAGGTCGCCTACGTTGGGATGTCATACGGCGATGGCAACCGTTCGGCGAAGGACAGGCTGAAGAGTCATTCCACTCTGCAACAGGTTCTCGCAGACATGAGTGCAGATGATCCCGACAGTGAAGCACTTCTTATCTTGGTTCAGTACGCTCCGCCGTTTTCAATGATTACTTTCGATGGTCGCGACAAATCGCTAAGATTGGAAGATGATCGCGATGTGATTAAAGATCTTCACACGCAACAAGAGATTATTGACGGGAAAACAGAAATTGCCCTAGCCGAAGCGGGGCTTATCAAATACTTTAAACCGCGTTACAACGACAAATATAAAAACAACTTCCCGGACCGCGCACATGGGATCACCGAGTCACTATACAGCATCGACTTTATCGCATTCGTAGTCGAACTGAACACCGAAGATATAAATGTCCGACTATTTAGTGATAACAGGAAGCCTGGATTCCACCATATAGCCAGCTATGATCTGCATGATCCAAATGTGCGAAAGAGCTTCTTTAACGTGCTTGAGTCGTCCTCCAGCTTTTCTGCGGAAAATCATTCGGGACCAATTTTTTAAGTTCAATGTCTGCCCCAACCCTACTCAAGCGGGACTGCGCAAAAACGCGCAGCCCCTTAGCACGGCTGCCACAAGACAATAAATCAGCCCTTACCCAGCTTATCAATAAACCCCTGCAATTCTTTCGGCAGCGGAGCCATCAGCCGCAGCGGTTCGCCGGTGAGCGGGTGCGTCAGCGCCATGCTGTGCGCGTGCAGGAACATGCGTTTAAGCCCCTGTTTTGCCAATTCCTTGTTGCGCGGAAAATCGCCGTATTTGTCGTCGCCCGCGATGGGGAAGCCGAGGTGGGAGAGGTGGACGCGGATCTGGTGGGTGCGGCCGGTCTTGAGCTGGGCTTCGAGCAGGGAATATTCGGCCCAGGCTTGTTGCAGGGCAAATATGGTATGGGATTCCTGCCCGTCTTCGCGCACCATGACGCGGCGCTCGCCGTCCGGGCGGGTAAATTTGTGCAGGGGCAGCTTGACGTGCTGTTTGGCGTTTTTCCACTGGCCCAGTACCAGTGTGAGGTAGCGTTTGTCGGTCTTGCCTTCGCGCATCTGCTCGTGCAGGGCGGTGAGCGCGGAGCGCTTTTTGGCCAGCAGCAGGATTCCAGAGGTTTCGCGGTCGAGGCGGTGCACCAGTTCCAGGAATTTGGCCTGCGGGCGGGCGCTGCGCAGTTGCTCGATGACGCCGAAGCTCACCCCGCTGCCGCCGTGCACGGCGACACCGGCGGGCTTGTCTATCGCCAGCAGCGCATCATCTTCATATATAACGGGAAATTCCGCCCCCGGCACATAATCGGGCTTGCGCCCCTCTTCCACATGCACGGGGGGGATGCGCACCATATCCCCCAATTGCAGGCGGCAGGTCTGGTCCACGCGCTTTTTGTTGACGCGCACCTCGCCGCTGCGCAGGATGCGGTAGATGTGGCTCTTGGGCACGCCCTTGAGGTATTTGCTCAAAAAGTTGTCTATGCGCTGCCCGGCGCTGTCCTCGCCGATTTCGGCCCAATTTACGGATTCTTTGCTTAAATCTTTCATTTTGAATATAATTGGGTTTGTATGCGCGCCTTCATCAAGAAAGCGGGACGTTTATAAATTTCCCCGCCCTCCATTGAGGCAGGCCAGTAATTGGCCGCCCGAGAAGCAGCGCCAGCCCGGTTAACCTCACTCACCGGAAACAAGCAGTGATGGTAAATGATTTACGCGCTCCAGGCATTGTGGATTTTTTCGTGCGGCCCGGCAACATCGGCGGCACGCAGCTTTCAAGACAAACGGACAACGGGAATATATTTTGAATTGCAGTCGGCATCATAACCTTTTGATTGCAGGTACGCCCCCTTCCCTACCGCGCGGTTAACCGCGCGGCGCTTTGTCTTGCCCGTGCCGGAGCGCGGGAGAATATAAAATGAAACGCATGTTATTCAATGCGACGCAGCCGGAAGAACTCCGCGTCGCCATTGTTGACGGTCAGAAACTCATCGACCTCGACATTGAAACCGCCGGTAAAGAGCAACGCAAGAGCAACATCTACAAGGCGGTCATCACCCGCATCGAACCCAGCCTGGAAGCCGCCTTTGTCGAATACGGCGGCAACCGCCACGGTTTCCTGCCGTTCAAGGAAGTCAGCCCTCTTTATTACAATCAAGCCGCGGGCAACCGCCCCTCGATCAAGGAAGCCCTGCGCGAAGGCCAGGAACTCCTGGTTCAGGTGGAAAAAGACGAGCGCGGCAACAAGGGCGCTGCCCTCACCACTTACATCAGCCTGGCCGGGCGCTATATCGTATTGATGCCGAACAACCCCAGCGGCGGCGGCGTATCGCGCCGCATCGAGGGCGAGGAGCGCAACGAACTGCGCGACATCCTGTCGCAACTCGATGTGCCGCACGGCATGGGCATCATCGTGCGCACGGCTGGCATAGGCCGCTCGCTGGAAGAGCTGCAATGGGACCTCAATTACCTCAAGCAATTGTGGGATGCCATTGACGGCGCGGCCCGCACCGAACGCGCCCCTTCCCTGATCTATCTGGAAAGCAGCCTGGTAGTGCGCGCCATCCGCGATTATTTCCACCCGGACATCGGCGAAATCCTGGTGGATACCGACGAGATTTTCCAGCAGGCGCAGGCGTTCATGGGCACGGTGATGCCCGCCAACGTTAACCGCGTCAAGCGCTACCACGATGATGTGCCGCTGTTCTCTCGCTTCCAGATCGAGCACCAGATCGAATCGGCCCATGCGCGCGAAGTGCGCCTGCCTTCCGGCGGCGCAATCGTGATCGACCACACCGAAGCGCTCACCGCCATCGACATCAACTCGGCACGCGCCACGCGCGGCTCGGACATCGAGGCCACCGCGCTCAATACCAACGTGGAAGCGGCGGACGAAATCGGCCGCCAGTTGCGCCTGCGCGACCTGGGCGGCCTGATCGTGATCGACTTCATCGACATGGAAAGCAGCCGCAACCAGCGCGAGGTGGAAAACCGCCTGCGTGACGCGCTGCACTACGACCGCGCCCGCGTGCAGGTCGGCAAGATCTCGCGCTTCGGCCTGCTGGAGCTTTCGCGCCAGCGCCTGGCGCCCAGCCTGGAAGAAGGCAGCTTCACTCCTTGTCCGCGCTGCAACGGCATCGGTCATATTCGCGGCACCGAATCTTCCGCATTGCACATCCTGCGCATCATCCAGGAAGAGGCGATGAAGGAAAACAGCGCCGTCATTCATGTGCAAGTGCCGGTGGACGTCGCCACTTTCCTGCTAAACGAGAAGCGCTCGGACATTCATCGCATCGAATCGCGCCTGAAGGTTGACGTCACGCTGATCCCCAACCCGCACCTGGAAACGCCGCATTACAGCGTGACCCGGCTGCGCCAGGACGATTTGACCGGCGAAACGCAGCAGGCCAGCTACAAGATGGTCGTGAAGCCGGAAGAGAAAGACGCCGCCGCCGAAGCCGCCCAGGAAATCAAGGCGGCACAGCGCCCGCATGCAGTGGTGCAGGGCATCACTCCCTCGCAACCCGCCCCTGTGGCGCGCGAAAAAGCGGAAGAGAAGAAACCCGCTGGGCCTGGACTGTTCGGCTGGCTGTTCGGGTGGATGAGCCCCTCGAAGCCGGAAGCGCCTGCCGAGAAGCCCGCCGCCAAGCCGCGCCAGCAGCAGCGCCGCGAAGGCGGACGCGAGGGCGGCAGGCAGGAAGGCCGTGGCCGTCGCGACCGCCCGGAAGGCGGCAAGCCGCGCCGCGAGCGCGAAGAAGGCCAGCGCCGGGAAAAGGCGCCGCGCCCCGAATCCGAAGGCCGCCCGGAATCCGCCGCCAAGCAACAGGAGGCGCGCCAAGAACGTCCAGAACGCCAAAGCCAAGAACGCCAAGGCCAAGAACGGCAGGAACGTCCGCCGCGCCAGCCGCAGCAACGCGAACGCGTGGCGCTTGAGCAGGCCGCCCCGGAAGCCACCCCTCCTATCGCCGCCGAGCAGACGGAAGGCGGCAGTTCGCGCAGGCGCGGACGCCGCGGCGGACGCCGCGAACGCGAGAAGCGCGATCACCAGGGCGGAGCCAACGGGCAACAGGCTGGTGAAATCAACGCTACGCCAGAGGCTGCAACACCGGACATGATGCAGGCAGTGGAACAGCCGGCACATCGCCCGGAGGCCGAGCCGCGCCACTCTGCACCCGCAGAACATCAAGCGGTTGCAGTGCAGGCAGAACCGTCCGCACCGTCAGCGGAAATGGCCGAACCTGCAGCAGAGCGGCATGTCTTTGCCGAACCCGCGCCTGTGGCAACCCCCGTCCAGGAAACTTCCCCGGCACCGGCGCAGCACGCCGAACCAATGGCCCATCGCACGGAGCCTGCGGCGGTACAGGCTGAACCTGTGGCCATACATGCAGAGCCAGCGGTCAAGGCTGAAAGCAAGCCGCAGCCAGCGGTTGCCCGAGAAGCCAGCCGCCCTGCTCCCGCAGTGTCAATCGACCTCAGCGGCAGCGGCCTGGAGATGGTCGAGACCGCCCCCGAAAAAGCGGGCGCGGCAACCGACCTCCGCCCCCAGGAACAGCAAGCTCCGCGCCGCCGCCAGCGTCAGCGCGAGATTTATACGGCGAATGAGCCGCTGGAACAGGTCGAGACGCACTCGCCAGATTAAGAGTGCCAAGCGAAAAAAACCGCATGATGAAAGTCATG
>JBGPSQ010000114.1:0-8850 GCA_041490205.1 Gallionellaceae bacterium | reverse complement strand
CCCGCTGGCCGACATGTATGCATGGCATTTGCTCGAAGAAATGGAACACCGTACCGTAGCCTTCGATGCCTATCACCACCTTCACGGTGGCTATTGGTATCGCCTGTGGGTCAGCCTCATTGCGCAGAGCCACCTGCTGATCTTCACGTTTGCCTGTACACGCGTAATGCTGCGCCAGGAACGGGATATGTTCCGCGCACGCGGCGGCTGGGCGGGGCGCATGTCCAGAATCTGGAAATGGACCCGCCTGGCAGGAAAGTACCTGCTTCCGCAGTTATGGAAAACCTACCTGCCTCGCTACAACCCGAGAAATCTGGTTGTTCCTTCAGAAGTTTCAACTCTCGCCGAGCTATACAACGCACGAGCCTACAAGCTTGAGAGAGGTTGACGCCGATAACGATGCCAAGGATTTCCAACCATCCGGCAAGCCCCGGTTAACCCGCGAGCCGGGTTTAGTTTCCCTTCCACACCACATCATCATTAATCGCATAGGGCGCGCATCCTTCAGAAGCCATTCTGGCTATCTCTCGTTTGACACCGGTCTCGCCGCCTTTGATTAACGATACCCCGCCATTCCTGCATATTAGGAATGCCCGCGGACTGGGGGTGGCCAGGAATTGTTGATAAATATCACGTTGCTTCTGCGGATTCGGAAGGGGCACGGCATTTACATCGGCAAGCGCACCGCCCTGACCGGAGCCTTGGCTGGATCGAATACGGCCTTCGGCTTCGCCCGCCGCGCATGGATGCTCCGAATAAGCAATTCCTCCATTCGCTGTCTTGCACTTGAATACGTCAGCCTGAGCTGAAGCAGACAGCAATAGCATCGCTGCAAACAACGTTTTTTGCATCATTTACCCCCTTTGAAATATAAGTTTTTTCGCATGCTACACCCTGGTTTAACCAAAAACAACATTCCATTCGCCCTGATGATTGCAAGAATGCATAGGGCGCACGTACATCGCCGTGAGGTATCTATACCCGCCTACCATTTCTGGCAGGTGTTAAATTTCCCGTCTTGGACTATTATTGCCTGGTTCCTGAAAATATGATGCGATGCCCGGCAAGCCCATGGTTAAGGAAACCATTGCCTGATCCCTTTGGGTTCAGGCAGAAATCCAGGAATATGCACAATACATGCTCAATAAAATAGCAATATTAAGGAGAAAACCATGCTGCGCAAGCTCACTGGAATCGCCGCCATCTCGGTAGCCGTTGCCGGGTGCGCCACCAAGCCGCTGGACAACACGCCGCTCAACCCGACGGCAGTCATCGAAAGGCATGTCACCAATAACGGCATCAAGGGTTTCTTCCCTTTCGAAACCAACGACACGAACTATGTACGCGCCAACATGCGCCGTGACGAATCCGAATTCAAAGGTACCGGGACATTCTCCGGCTTTCTCGTCGGCAGCCACTCGCGGACCAAGATCGCACGCATCGACCGCAAGCTGCTCTGGACTCTCGACACAAAGAAAGAACAGTACACGGAATGTCCCTTGAAGGGGTGCGCCGAACCGGCAAAACGGCCTGCTTCCAAACGGAGTGAAGCCGCGGCCTCCAGGCAGCCGGAGGCCCCGCATGAACAGGGCTGCACCATGCGCATTGCCAGCAGCAATTTCATAGTCACGGCGACCGGCCAGAAGAAAACCATAAACGGCTTCGACACCGAGGAATATCTGGCCGTATGGACGGTTGCCCTGCGCGACCAGGAAGCGCGCACCACGACCAGCAAATTGTCGCTGGATCTCTGGACCACGCCGTTGACTCAGTCCATGCGCGACGCGATGAACATGGAAGCGGCCTACGCCCGCGCTTATGCCGGGTCGGTCTCCGAGACGGCCAAGGCGCAGATCGTCCCGAACGAGGCATCTAAACTGATCGCTTCCTATCTCGCCAAGTCCATGAGTCCGGGCGACCTGTCCGCATTTTTCGCGGCGGGCAAGCAACTTCAGAAGGTAAAGGGCTACCCCATTTCCAGCAAGTTGACCTGGAACATGGACGGCAATGCCTGCGCCCCCAAGCAACCGGAGGCTCAAGCGCAGGAGAGTGAATCCCAGAGCAGGCCGGTTCCCAAAAGCGCATCTGGCCTCGCGTCAGGGCTGGCCGGCATGTACATGGAAAAGAAAACGTCGGAAGCGGTGGCTGAAGCCGCGGGCGAACCGATACTGTCGTTCACCGCCGAGATCAAGCAGTTCAAGGTCGAGCCTCTGCACGACAGCCTGTTCGAAGTGCCAACGGATTACAAGCGGGTGCAACCGCAATAGCGGTTGTCCGGGCACCCCAGAGTGCCGGACTATTCGGCGCTTGTCTGGTTGAAAACGCGCTTGGGATCGGGACGGGTGCTGAACAGGCGAGCCGTATCCAGGATAGGCACGGCCACCCCATTGTGCCGGAAGCACGATAGCGCAAGCTGAGCCCACATCTTGCTGTCATCGGGCAGCTCGCACTGCTCGTCGTCGCTGACCGCAATGGTCTGCGGCAGTTGGTCCAATGCGAAGGCGCCGTATGCCAACGGAGCGCGCGCCGCGCGCTGGTAGGCGACCACCAGTGCGTAGCGCGGGGCGCTGGCTGCGGCGGTGTTCGTGCCGGGATGCAGCAGCGCGTGGAGATTCAGCACGGGCAGCCGCATCTCTTGCCATATCAGCAACCCGAGCGCATGGTTCGCGGCACCGGGCACCACAGTGATGGACGGGTTTTCTATCAGGGCGTAGGTCGTGTGCGGCGGCAGTGCGATACTGCGGCCGTGCGCGTATTCGATGAGGCGTGCCGACACCTGCGGGCGGGGTTCCGCCGCTGCCACGTCAGCAGGGACTGCTAAAGGCGAAATCTCGACAGGTGCGGAATCGCTTGTGTTGAATAGCTGCTCCAGTGCTGCCTCCATCGCTCAGTTCCTCGTGCCAAGGGCGAATGATTTCAATTGCCGTGCACTGCACAGGTAAGCGAATTTGCCCTCAACCTCAACGTAGCGGTCAACCGGGGTGGCCGGTGTGAGCAGCACCGCCGGGATGGGGTGAATCGGCAGCTTGGCGTCGATCAGTATTTTCAGTTCGTTCCAGCACCAGCCCAGGTTATCGGTTCCATCGCCGAGCGGAGTGATAAGAAAACGGCCGGGCGGACATTGCGGCAGAAGTGTCATCTGGGTTGACAGCGCCGCGAATCGGCGCGGACTCTCTGTGCCGCGCAGCCTCAACAGGCCGGGTTCCTCACAGGCTTCGAGTTCGCCTTCCAAATACTCCGCAGCGCCGACCTCGTCCTGCGGCAGCAGAAGGTGCAGCGTATCGACGGTCAGCAGCACATAGTTGCCGCGAGCCGCAGTTGAAGGTTGAACCGTGGTCATGGCTTCATTCCTTTGCCATTGATCAGAGTTGACGGTCTTTTGATCATTGGGTGATGGTACGGCGTATGGTCTGCAGCAATTCGCCGTCGTTATAGGGCTTGGTGATGTATGTGTCCACCCCGGCCTGTTCCGCCATGCGCCGGTGCTTTTCCTGCGAGCGGGAAGTAATCATGATGATGGGCATGGCCTTCATGTCTTCGCGCTCGCGTATATGATAGGTCAATTCGACGCCGTTCATGTTGGGCATCTCCAGGTCGGTCAGCACCACATCCGGCTTGAAAGTGTTCAGCGTATCAATGGCGTCAATACCGTCGCGAGCGGTTTCGGCGCGATACCCGGCATCACGCATGAGCTGCACCAGCGAGTTGCGCACGGACAATGAGTCGTCGACGATCAGCACGCCGGGCAGCTTGATCTGCTGGTCTTCGTTCTTGGCAATGCTGCCTGTTCTGGTAGTGCGCGCGCCGTCGGCCAGCAACTGGGCAAGGTCGAGGTTCACCGCAATCGCCCCGTCGCCGAGAATGGACAATCCGGCCACGCCGCGCAAATGGCGAGCGTAGCGTCCGGGATTGTTGACCAGCAATTCGCGCGCATCGAGCAGGCGATCGACGGCCAGTGCGTGAGTTTTTTCGTTCAGTTTGATAATCACTGCAGAATAGGACTCCAGCGGCTTGGCTTCATCTGCCAGCCCGGCCATATCGGCCAGGCGCATTGCCGGATATGAGTACTTGTTGAAGCTGTAGACGAGTTGGTCGCCGACCAGCTTAAACTCGCCCACGCCGCGCGAAACCGCCTGCTCGATCTGCACCGAAGGCAGCGCAAAGCGCTCCCCGGCAACTTCGACGATCAGCGATTGCATGGTCGAAAGCGATGCGGCGAAACGCAATTCAAATGTGCAACCCTGCCCTGGTTTGGAGGCAATCTGGATCGAGCCGTTCATCGTGGTGACCCAATCGCGCACCACATCCAGGCCGATTCCGCGGCCGGAAACTTCGCTGACCTCGTGCCGCGTTGAAAATCCGGGCAGCAACACCATCCGCGAGATTTCCGAGTCGCTCATAGCCTGTTCCGGGGTAAGCAGGCCGCGCTCAATCGCTCGCCGCTGGATCGCACGCAGGTCAAGTCCGCGTCCGTCGTCCTGGCAACGAAGCACCACCTGTTGCCCCTGCCTCGCGAAGCTCAACAGAATGCGGCCGTTTCGCGGCTTGCCTGCTGCGGCACGCATGTCCGGCGTCTCCAAGCCATGGTCAACGGCATTGCGCAATAGGTGCAGCAGCGGCTCGGCAAGCTTGTTGAGCAAATCGCTGTCAATCAGGGTGTCGCCCCCCTCCAGCACCAGCACGGCTTCTTTCCCGGTGATCTGGCAGGTTGAGCGCACGTTGCGCTGCAACCGCGACTCAAGCACGCCGACCTCGGTCATGCGCGTGCCGATCACCAGATGCTGCAAGTCATTGCTCAAGCGGCGCTGGCGCGTTTGCTTTGCTGAAATCTGGGCAATACCTTCTTCCACGCGCGACGCCATGGTGCGCGCGTCTGCCGCCTCTTCGGCCAGCGCATGCGAGGTGCTGTGCAGTTCGTTGTACTGATCCATTTCAAGCGGGTCGAATTCAGCGCCATCGTTGCGCAGGCTGCGCGATCGCGCCTTGATCAGCGTGCGCATCTGCAGCACGGTATCCAATTCGAACAGTCGCTTTTGCACCCGCAGGTTTTGCGCCAGCAGTTCGCGGGAGCTTTCGACCAGTACCTTGATGCCTGCCTCCATTGCAGAACTGTTCACCGAGATTTCGCCGGAGACCAGGAACATGTCCTCGATGCGCCGCAGGCTGACTCGCAGCGCCGTCGCCGCCGAAGCGGAAGATCCGGCGTCGGTGCGCGGCGCTTCCGCGTCGACGGGGCCGCTGTCCGCATCTGCCAGCGAAGCCGGGGTGGGTTCAGCCGGTCGCGGCATGGCCGCGGCGACCCGGGTAGCGGGCAGGTCGAGCGATTCGCCGGCATCGATGCGGTTTGCCACGTCGAGCACTGTTTGTAGCACGGACTGCGCCTGCTGCGGGTATTCGTCGTTCCCGGTCACGAAACCGATCATTTGTTCAAGGCAGTAGGCTGCGTCAAGCAGGGCATTGGCAACCTGCCCGGTTAACTGCGATTCCTCGCGTTCAAAGTAATCGAGGATATCTTCCAGGTGGTGGCCCAGCGAAGCTATCCCGCGCAGACCTATGGTTGCACCCGATCCTTTGAGCGTGTGCGCCACGCGCTTGGCGGCGACGACATCCGAACTGTTGCCTTCCCCAGTGAGCATGTTACGCGCAAGATTGACCAGGTGGCGCGCCTGGCTGGGCGCTTCCTGAAAGAAGCCCTCCAGAAAATTACGATCCACGTCACCTGGCATGACCAGCGCGACATCTTCGGGCGACGCGAGGATCTGGCGGTGGGGTTGCCCTTCTCCTTCACCGTGGAGCCCGACTTGCTGGGGCATCGCGCCCAGCATGTGCATCACTTTCATGGCCTGCTCTGCGCCCATGGGGATGGGTGCGCTGCGCAGCAGGTCGATCAGGCCTGCGGCAGAGGACGGGTCGCCCAAGTTGCGCAGGTAGTGCACGATCATGGGCGGCCAGGCTCTCAGGAAAGCGAGCATTGTGCCGCGCCCTTCCGGCGGCAGTGCCGCCAGCATCAGGCTGTTTTCCACCACATGGCCGCACACCAATTGAAGGCCCGTGAAACCGGCGAGTTCAGCTGCTTCTCCCATGCGCTGAGACTGCCCGCTGTACTGGTCAAGCGCATCCATGAAGGCCGTATTGTCCAAATCCAGCGCGGCCAGGTCGGCCAGATTGCAGTCCAGCCGTGTCCGCGCCAGCTCGATCTCGCTGGCGAATGCTTCAATCAGGTCTTTGAGTTTCATGTGGGTTCAGCTTCCTGTAGCTTGGCGGTACCATCCGATCATGGTTCTCAAGCCAACTTGGGCAGTTTGAACACGTTCACCGAATCCACCAGCTGTTTCGCGGAATCCATCAATGTCTGGGTTTCCTTGCCCTGCGTTTCAATTTGCCTTGCGGTGTGCTCGTTACTTATGCCCAGGCGCTGAACCGCCTCGAGCATCTGAGCCGACATTATCTTCTGCTGGTCCGAAGCTACGGTGATGCGGCGCACCTGCGCCACCAGCTCGCCGGTAATTTCCTGCGTCAGGCGCATTTGTTCACCGGCCTGCTGCGCCTGCTCGGAGCCATGCACCACCTGGCCGATGGTGCGGTTCACGGTCGAGATCGTTTCATTCGTTTCGAGCTGGATGTTGTTCACCAGCGTGCCGATCTGCTGCGTCGCATTCCGCGAGCTTTCCGCAAGGCGCTGCACTTCTTCAGCCACCACCGCAAAACCGCGTCCCGCTTCGCCCGCAACCGCCGCCTGCATGGAGGCGTTAAGCGCCAGCACGTGGGTACGTTCCGCAATGGTGTTGATCAGGTTCACGATGCCGGAAATTTCCTGTGAACGTTCGCCCAGGCGCTTGATGCGTTTTTCGGTTTCGGCGATGGTCTCGCGAATGGATTCCATGCCTTTCACCGTATTGTTCACCGTCGTGAGCGCGGTTTCGGTGACCTGGGTCGCACGCTCCGCAGAACGGTTGGACTGCTCGGCCAGTGTCGCCACCTGATTCATGTTTTTCGACGCCTCACCGAGCGACAGGATCATTTCATTCACGTTCTGGCGTTCGTCCGCAGCGGTCTTGGATACCAGGTCACCCTGCGACCTCACCTTGCCGGACGCTTCCGCCACATGGCCGGCAATCCGGGTCACACCGTGCAGAACCTTTGAGGTTTCCTCGGTCAACTGGTTGATCGAGTCTGACACGGTGCCGATGATGTTTTGCGAGACCGGCGCGCGTGCGGTCAGGTCCTTCTGCGACAACTGGTTCACGGCTTGCAGAATCGCAATCACCGAGTTGTTCAGGGCTTCGTTCTCGGCTTCGGCTTTCTGCCTGTCCTGGTCGGATTTCTGGCGATCCTGTTCGGCCTTTTCGCGCGCCGACACCTGGTCTTGCAGCAACTGGTTAACCGCGAAGCCCATGTCGGACATTTCGTCCTTGGAATCTATCTGTGCCAGGGCGCCAAGGTTAGCGCCTTGACGCACATCATTGATCGCCTGCTGAAAGCTGTTGAGCGGATTCGTAATGCTTCGCGTGATCACAATGGCTGAGAAGCCGCCCAGCAACAAGACCACAACCGAAACCGTTATCGAAATAGAAATTGCATTACTGAATTTCCTGGCAGCCTCGGCTACAGCTTCCTGGGACTGTGCATTCAGATAAATCTTGTAATTATCAAGTGTCACTTGCCGTGCTTCCAGAGCCATAACACCCTCGTTCAGGAGCAAGCTCGCTGCCTCATCGCGTTTGCCCTGATCGGACAGCAAGTTGACCCGGTCATTGATCGCAACCGCCTTTTCCCGTGCCTCGTTCATCAGCTTCAACAGCGCCTTGCTTTTGTCATCGGTGGAGAGCGCCTCGGACTTCGCATATGCCGTTTTGTATAGTTCGCGCGCATCCGCGATCGTCTTTTTCTCGCGCGCTTCCCCAACCGGGTCGTTATGCAGCAGCATGATCGAGCGCATCGCGCGGCCCACAATTTGCATCGAAACGATAATGTTATCCAGGGCGACCGTATTCTCGTAGTTGTTCTGGAATACCTCGGTGGCGTGCTTGTTGGCCTGATACATGGTGGAAGCGGAAAAGATCAGCGTCGAGATCATCAACAGCAGAATCAGACTGTAGCTCAGCAACAATCGGGGACCGATCTTGATGTTGCCCAACCGGCGGGAAAGGTTCAATTGCATAATAATTACCTCCAGAAAGGGATAAGAGAATGGGGCGCCCAAAAGCGGGCCGAAAACGGAAATATCGCGTTCATTGCGGCACCCCAATGGAGTGTTCGATCGCATCGAGCAGCGACCGGGTATCCAGGTCGAACCACAGTTGCTCGCCAATGTAGCGAGCACTGCGCAAGTGCGGCGACAGCCGCTTCGGCGCCACGTCGGGATCGGCGCGCTCGTCTTCATCGGACAAGCGCAGCCGCTCCGGCAGGCCATCAACCATCACGCCAGCGGCATCGGGTCCGTGCGCCAGTACCAGCAGCATGCGCTTCGCCCCCCGGTCATGTTCGACCCCGACGTAGCGCGCCAGATCAAACACCGGTGTCAGCTTGCCTTGCAGGTTGGCCATGCCGCAGAACCAGTCCGGCGCGTTGGACAGCCGGTGGATGGGCGACATTTCCGACAGTTCGCTGCCATCCTCATATGGAATCATCAGGCGCAGTCCGCCAATCCGGAATCCCTGCCGCGATGCGCCGCTGACGAGTGTTGAAACTTTACCGTAGCTTCCCTGCTTCCGCCCATCCTGCCCGGCATCGCTGCTCGTATCGAGGTCGAACCGGGCAGTCAGCGCTTGTGTCGGGAGCATGGACGATCCTGTCTAGGGTGCGCCCGGCACGGAGCCCGCAGCGCGAAAGTCTTCGTTATTTCCTTGG
>JBGPSQ010000113.1:0-8973 GCA_041490205.1 Gallionellaceae bacterium | reverse complement strand
TTTCACCTGTCGGTGCTAATTCATTCGCCCGGCATTTTTGATAGGGAGCAGCGTGCGAATGAATTCGCACCTACAGGTGGTGTAGCACAAGTTCCGGTTTGTTATTTTTGCCGCAGCGCTCGCGCGGCCTCGGCGATCAGTTCCGGCCCGCGATAGATCATGCCGCTGTATATCTGCACCAATGATGCGCCTGCCTGGATTTTTTCCAGCGCGTCCTCGCCGTTGAGTATGCCGCCCACGCCGATGATGGGCAGCGCGTTCTGCAATTCGGCGGCGAGCTGGCGGATTACGGCGGTGGATTTGTCGCGCACCGGCGCGCCGGAGAGGCCGCCGGCTTCCCTGCCGCCCGGCAGGTGCATCACGCCCACGCGCGAGAGCGTGGTGTTGGTGGCGATCACGCCGTCAATCTTGTGCTGCACCAGCAGCGCGGCGATTTGTTTGATTTGCTCGTTTTCCAGGTCGGGAGCGATCTTCACTGCGAGCGGCACGTATTTGCCGTGCAGGTCGGCCAGGCGCGCCTGTTCCTCTTTCAGTTGTGCCAGCAGCGAATTCAGCTCATCGCCGCCCTGCAACTGGCGCAGGTTCTGGGTGTTGGGCGAGGAGATGTTCACCGCGACGTAGCTCGCGTGGCTGTAAACCTTGCGCAGGCAAATGAGGTAGTCGTTGGCGGCCTGCTCGATGGGCGTGGCGGCGTTCTTGCCGATGTTGATGCCCAGTATCCCGGTGTATTTCGCGCGCTTCACGTTTTCCACCAGCGCATCCACGCCGTGGTTGTTGAAACCCATGCGGTTGATGATCGCGCGCGCCTCCGGCAGGCGGAACAGGCGCGGGCGCGGGTTGCCCGGCTGCGCCAGCGGGGTGACGGTGCCGATTTCGATGAAGCCGAAGCCGAGCGCGGCCAGCGCGTCTATGTATGCGCCGTCCTTGTCCAGCCCGGCGGCCAGGCCCACCGGGTTGCGGAAGGACAGGCCCATTACGGTGCGCTGATCGTCCGGCACGCGTGGCGCAATCAGCGCCAGCACGCCGCAGCGGTATGCCTTGTCCAGCGCATCCAGCGTGGCGTGGTGGGAGGTTTCGGGTTCCAGCTTGAACAGCAGCGGATTGAACAGCGAATACATCAGGTTTCCTTTTCGATTGCGGGCAGTTCCTGCCAAACGCCCTGCACCAGCCCCTGCAATGGCCGGAAGTTGGCCTTGTAGGACATTTTGCGGCATTCCTTGATCCAGTAGCCCAGGTACAGGTAGGGCAGCTTCATTTCGCGGCACAAGTCCAACTGCCACAGCACATTGTAAGTGCCGTAGCTTGCGTGCGCCACGTCCGGGTCGTAGAAAGTATAGACCGACGACAGCCCGTCGGCCAGGATGTCTATGATGCTGACCATGCGCAGGATGCCGTCCTCGCGGAATGCCACCAGCACGGAATCGACATGGCTTTGCAGCAGGAAATTGCGGTATTGATCGCGGCTGTCCTGTTCCGCCTCGCCTTCGAGGTGCCGGGCGGCCTGGTAGCGCTGGTATAGATTGAAATATTCCTCGCTGTCTTCCAGCTGGTGCGGCGTGGCTGCCAGGTTTGCATGGCGCACCAAGGTGCGGCGCTGGGTGCGGCTGGGGGTGAATCCCTCGACGGCGATTCGCGCCGGCACGCAGGCGCGGCAGGCATCGCAGCGCGGGCGGTAGGTGAAGGTGCCGCTGCGGCGGAAGCCGCGCTGCACCAGCTCCGAATACACGGGGGTGTCGATCATGAAGTTGGGCGTCGCCACCTGCGAGCGCGCCAACTGGCCCGGCAGGTAGCTGCACGAATAGGGTGCCGTCAGGTAAAACTGCAGGGTGGAGAGCGGAATGTCACGCAACAAGGTCATGCTCGAACTCCCAGGGGGATTTCACATCCCCGTAGTTTACCAATTCTTGCAGCCGTCCGATGAATTCCGTGCGTTGAATTTCGCGGGCGCCCAGCGAAGCCAGGTGGGACGTATTCATCTGACAATCTATCATGCCGAAGTTCCATCGCGCGAGCTGCGCGGCCAGGTGCGCCAGCGCGATCTTGGAGGCGTCGGTGCGGCGGCTGAACATCGATTCGCCGTAGAACATGCGGCCGAGCGCCATGCCGTATAAACCGCCCGCCAGTTCGCCGTCCATCCATATCTCCACGGAATGCGCGTATCCCATGCGGTGCAGCGCGGAGTAGGCGGCGATCATCTCTTCGCTGATCCACGTGCCGTCCTGATCTTTGCGGGGCGCGGCGCAGGCGCGCATCACCTGTTCGAAGGCGCTGTCGGCGCGCACCTCGTATTGTTTGCTGGCAAGGGTCTTGCGCAGCGAGCGCGAGACCTTGAATTCGCGCGGAAACAGCACCATGCGCGGGTCCGGGCTCCACCACAGGATGGGGTCGTCTTCGTTGAACCAGGGGAAAATGCCGTGACGATAGGCGTCCAGTATGCGCGCCGGGGAGAGGCCGCCGCCCGCGGCGAGCAGGCCGTTCGGTTTGCGCAGGGCACTCTCAACGGGCGGGAAGGGAGTGCCGTCTTGTAACAAAGTAAGCATGAGTTGGCGCAGTGTATATGCGGCACGCCGTATAGCCAAGTGGGAGGTTTAGGGGTATATTCCCACGTTATAGCGGAAGCCCCGGGCTGTAGGGGATTTCCCGGGGTGTGGCGGAAAAAATTATCGCGGATTCAAATCGGAGAAGGTTCATGTTTGGATTGTTCGGCAGGAAATCCGGTCACCCGATGGCCGACCTGGAGTCGGCTCGGCAATTGCTGGAAGAGGTGCCCAAGAACGACGCATTGAAGGCGCTGATGGAGATCACCGCCTGGATAGAGTCCGTGCGAAGCGACGAGCACATCCGGCTGGACACCTATTTTGCCGTGCTGCGCCTGCTGGATGAAACGGCGCGCCCGAGCGAAATCAAGGTGCTGCGCGAATATTTCACCAACGGGGTGAATTCCCCGGTGCTCGAAAAACGCCAGTGGAATGCGCTGAATGAATACTATGCGGGCCTGGGAGAAGCCTACAACGGCGTGCTGCTGGGCTGCCACAACGGCGAAAAAGGCTCATCCGCGCTCAAGGACCTGCGCCCGCTGATCGTGGCGCGCGGCATCAATGCCACAGTGGGCCGCCTGAAATGCGCGGCGGTGCACTATGCCCCGGTCGAGGCGCGAATCTGGGAGCATCTCGGGGCGTACTATGCCGAGGCCGAAACTCAAAAATGCCTGGACGAGGCAATAGAGCTCTATCCGGGAGCCAGCGTGAAATCTTCCGTGCGCCACCAATGCGCGGGCGTGCTGCTGTGGTGGGTTTCCGGCACCGGCTCTTTCAAGCCGCTGCAAATCCACCTTGCCGAGCGGCTGACCGCGCATTTGAGCAGCAGCCTCACCATGGGGCCGGAGCCCGGCGAGGATGCCCTGTATTCCTTCGATCTCACCCAGTCGCGGTCGCCTGCCAGGTATAACATCGATACCGTTGCGCACCCCAACTTGCGCTTCATCGGCCATGGGGCCGTGCGTGTGCAGCTCGATCCCTTGCTCGATAAACTGGAAAAGGACATGGTGCCCGGCGAAGTCAACCTGGGCGGAACCTACGGCGCCGATGCAGTGAAAGAAGTGGTCAAGCGCCTGTTCGTGGGCTGGCTGACCGAGCCCCCATCGCGGCGGCATGTGCGGCGCACCCTGGACGTGAACCTGAGCGTCGTGAAAGGCTATGCGGGGCTGATAGACGTGGCAAACCTGGCCGAAGGACAGGCCGGGGATTCCGTCGTCTGGGTTGCGGAAGATGTCAGTGCCACCGGGTTCCGCTGTATGCTGGATACCGCCCAGGGTGCAGGGCTGAAGATCGGCTCGCTGATCGGTTTCAGGCCGGAAAATGTGGCGAACTGGGGGGCGGGCATCGTGCGCCGCCTGCGCCGCGACGAAGAGAACAAAGTGGATGTCGGCATCGAGATACTCTCCAACCGGGCAGTGCGCGTGAAGCTGGGCGAGGAAAGCGGCCCCGTGGCAAGCTTCGACAGCTTTGCCCTGTGGCTGTGGACGCCCGGTTCGGAAACGGGCGAAGCCCGTGTGCTGCTCAAGCCCGGCAGCGTCGACGAGAGCCGCGAATTGCACATGCATATGGGCGGCAAGCGCTATACGCTGGCCCCCCAGGGGCTGGTGGAAAAGACTGACGACTACGATATGGTCAAGTATCGCGTGACCGAGTAGATTTCAATTCCGGTTCGCCCCGAACCGGAATAATCTCCCCGTCACGGACTTCCCAGCCACGGACTTCCCGGTCACACCCCGGCCATCTTCCCCAGCCAGTGCTCCATGTCGCTCACTTCTTCCTGGCATACCGAGTGCGGCATGGGGTACTCATGCCACTCCAGCCGGTATCCGCCAGCGGTCAATTGCTGCGCCGAGGATCGTCCCAGCACATAGGGGATGACAGGATCGCTCTTCCCGTGCGCCATGAAGATGGGTGTCTGTTTGCCAGCGTTGCTTGCTTCCTGCGCCAGCGTGGCTGAAAGCGGCAGATAGGTGGAAAGCGCGAGTATGCCCCCCAGCGTTTCCGCATGGCGCAATCCGGTGTGCAGCACGACGGCACCGCCCTGGGAAAACCCCGCGAGATAAATGTTCCGCGCCTCGACGCCGCGCTGTTTCTCCTGCGCGATGAGCTTCTCGATCTCCGCCTGCGAGGCGCGGATGCCAGCGTCGTCCTGTTGCCTCCCGCTCTCCAGATCAAGCCCGCCCGTAGGTGCTGCGGCGTAGACGTCATACCACGCGCGCATCACGAAGCCGCCGTTGAGCGTCACCGGGCGCATCGGCGCATGCGGGAATATGTAGCGCACCGGCACGGGGAGGGTCATCTCCTCCGCGATGGGCAGGAAATCCTCTCCGTCCGCGCCCAGGCCGTGGAGCCAGATGATGCTGTGGGTGGGGTTTTGGGCTGTATCCAGGGTGATGTGGGGGAGCAGGGGCATAATAATCTCTAAAATCAATTTAGCCACGGATTAACACGGATAAGCACGGATAAAATCCACCCGGTGCCAGTGCCATCCATTTGATGAAGTCCCGCCGAAATTGGGTCTTGCAGTTATCCGTGTAAATCCGTGTTCATCCGTGGCTAATCATGCTTTTCCATTCCGTGCTCGGGAACGATCTCGCGCAAGACCTGGAAAATCTCGCGGAAGCTCTTGGGCGGTTTATTCAGTTCCTTTTCCTTGTGCGCATTGCGGATCAGGGTGCGCAGGCGCTGGGCATCGGCGCCGGGGTGGGCGGCGAGCAGTTCGGTCAGTGCGGTTTCGCTTTCCAGCAGGCGGTCGCGCCAGCGTTCCACCTGGTGCAGCCAGGCGTTGTGCTCGCGCGAGCTGCCGCTCCAGGCTTCGAGCTTGGCGATGATGGGGGCGGGTTCCAGGTCGCGCATCAGCCTGCCGATGTATTGGCGCTGGCGCTTTTGCGCGCCGAATTTGCTGTGGCTGATGCGCTTAATGTCGCGGATGGCGTCCAGCAGGTTTTCCGGCAGGTCGAGCTCGGCGAGCTTGTCGGCGGTGAGGCCGACCAATTGCTCGCCCAGGTCTTGCAGGTCGTGCATCTGCTGTTTGATCTTGGTCTTGCTTGGCGGCAGTTCGAGTTCTTCCTCGGTCAACTGCCTTTTGGGGTGATTGTGATGCATGGCGGCGAAATAATGGATAGATATTGATATGATAACGCCTTTCCGATCAAACCGTTTGTGAGTTCATGAAACCCATCGTTCAAACTGGCGTTCAAACCGGCGTTCAAACCGGGCATCGCTTCTCCCATACCCAGGAGCATCTTGGCCAACTCGTGCGCGACATCATCGCCTATGCCCGCCAGCAGGGCGCCACCGCCAGCGCGACCGAAGTGTCGGACGGCTTCGGCCAGGCCGTCACCGTGCGCCACGGCGAGGTGGAGACCATAGAATACAACCGCGACAAGGGTGTGAGCGTCACGGTGTATCTCGGCCAGCGGCGCGGCAATGCCAGTACCTCGGATTTTTCCCCGCAAGCCATGCGCGACACGGTGGATGCCGCGCTGGCCATCGCGCGCCATACCGCCAGCGACGATTGCGCCGGGCTGGCGGACGAGGAGCGCCTCGCCAGCGACATTCCCGAACTCGACCTCTATCATCCCTGGCATCTCAACGTGGAGCAGGCCATCGAGCTGGCGCGCGATTGCGAGCAGGCCGCGCTGGGCCGCGACAAGCGCATCAGCAATTCGGAGGGCGCCAACGTCAACGTATTCGAATCGCAGTTCGTCTATGCCAACAGCCTGGGTTTTACAGGCGGCTACCCCACTTCGCGCCACAGCGTGAGCTGCGCCGTGATCGCGGGCAAGGGCGCCGAGATGCAGCGCGACTACTGGTACAGCGAGACGCGCAATGCCGCGGAAATGCTCAAGGTGGAAGAGATCGGACGCATCGCCGCCGAGCGCGCCCTGCGCCGCCTGAAATCGCGCAAGCTCGGCACCATGCAGTGCGCGGTGCTGTACGAAGCGCCGGTGGCCGCCAGCCTGCTCGGCCATTTCGTCGGCGCGGTGAGCGGCAGCAGCCTGTACCGCAAGTCATCCTTCCTGCTGGATCAGCTCGGCAAGCAGGTGTTTGCCGATCACATCCGCATCGAAGACGCGCCGGACATCCGGCGCGGCCTGGCCTCCTGCCCGTTTGACGACGAGGGCGTCGCGGTCAGCCGCCGCACCATCGTGGAAGACGGCGTGCTGCAGGGCTATTTCCTGGGCAGCTATTCCGCGCGCAAGCTCGGCATGCAAACCACCGGCAACGCGGGCGGCACGCACAACCTCATCCTGCGCCCGGGCAGCCTGGATTTCAACGGCATGCTGAAACAGATGGGGCGCGGGTTATTGGTCACAGAGTTGCTGGGCCAGGGCGTGAACCACGTCACCGGCGATTATTCCAGGGGTGTGGCTGGCTTCTGGGTGGAACACGGCGAGATTCAGTATCCGGTGGAAGAGATCACCATTGCCGGGAACCTGAAGGACATCTACCGGAATATTGCGGCGGTGGGCAACGACGTGCTGGTGCAGGGCTCGCGCCAGTGCGGCTCCATCCTGGTGGAAGGCATGACCGTGGCGGGGCGGTGAGGTTTATGTAGAAAAAGTAAGACATTATTGCAGTTGTGGATTTCCCCTATTGTTATGCTATTATTCTAAAAATAGGGGTATCCCTGTACATTTACAGGAAACTCCTATGCTATATTGATAGCAATGCACTAGGCGTATTGGCGGCAATACATTGTTGGTGCTTGCTTTCCTTTTGGGCTAGGAAGGAGTTCCTGAATGTCTGCCAGTGTTCATTTCACCAAAGCACATGCGGCGCCACAATCGGGTAGCGCGGGTTGGGCTGGCAAAAAGGAACAGGCTTCCGGGAAAGGGATTTCCGCACAGACGGAGTTCCGCAAGGCAGGTCTGCTAGACCTGCCGTTCATTTTTAACCAGATCATGGATGGTTGCGCGGAAGGCGCCTTTACCGACCGATTCCTGTGCGGGAGCGGCAGTGTTGTATTGTTCCGCCTCCTGTTCGTGGATCTGTTGCCGTTCGGCAAGCTGCTCGGCAAACGAAATCACTATGATTTCCACATATTCCGCAATGGCCGGGATGAAATCGGTTTTGCCGGGTTGTGTTCCCCCAGGCAAAATGACGAACTCAAAGACACCGTGGTCATCAGTTTCTTCGGCATCGCGCCAGAATACAGGGGAAAAGGGTACGGTACCAAGATGATGCGCTGCCTGATCGAGCGCCTTCCCGCCGATGTCAGGAGGATTGCTACCTTCACTGCAACACATACCACAAGCATGAAGCGCCTGCTGGCCAAAACCGGATTCCGCCAACCGGTGCGCCAACCGGAGGGTTTCTCCGATTGCAAGCTTAGGGTGTTTCTTCTCGAAAACCCCGGCCTTCTCAAAAAACCAGGGCTGCGATAGCCCTGTCCCGGTTTTTTTTACATCCCGCCGTTCTCACTCAACAAGAGTGCCGGGTTTCTTGATCCGCGCTATGCGTCCGTCCGCACCAGGACTTCTGTAGGCGCCGGGATGTTTTCCACCCAGCGCTTCACGCGGTTGGCGTCGCCGACGCGGGTGCGCTTGCCCCATGAATCCAGCAGGACGATGACGACCGGACGCTGGTTGATGCGGACCTTCATCACCAGGCAGCGCCCGGCTTCGCTGATGTAGCCGGTCTTGGAAAGGCTGATCTCCCAGGAAGCGTTACGCACCAGCGGGTTGGTATTGCGGAAGTTCATTTGGCGGTTATTGCCCATATCCACGCTATGCGAAGTGGAGGTAGTGGCCTGGTGGATCGCCTCATAGCCTTGCGCCGCCAGCACCAGCTTCACAAGGTCTTGCGCGGTGGAAACGTTGTCGCTGTGCAGCCCGGTGGGATCCACGAAATGCGAGTCAATCATGCCCAGCATGCGTGCCTTGTCGTTCATCAGCGCCACCACGGCGCCGGTGCCGCCGGGGAAGGTGCGCGCGAGTGCCGCCGCCGCGCGGTTTTCCGAGGCAAGCAGCGCAAGTTTCAGCAGGTCGGCGCGCGTCAGCGTCATGCCGCGGCGCATGCGCGAACGCGAAAGCTTGTAGCGGTCTTCATCCTCGCGGGTCAGCGTGATTTTTTCGTCCATGGGCAGGTGCGCGTCCAATATCACCATGGCCGTCAACAGCTTGGTGATGGAAGCGATGGGCGCCACGGTGTCCGCGCCCTTGGCATACAGCGGGCGCTGCGTCGTCTCGTCGTATATCAGCGCAATGCCGGAACGCAGGTTGGGCGCGGTGGAATTGTGCAGCGCGACTTTGGTCGCACGGGCCGGCTTGGCACGGGCTTCTTCTCCCAAGGCAGGTGCGGCCAGCGCCCCCAGCGCGCATGCGATAAACAACAGTTTTAGAGTTTTTGTGCTCACGGTGCTCTCCCCAAAAAATGCATTATTAATATTTAGTGGGGCAAGGATACCCGAATATGCATTTAAATCAAGGGG
>JBGPSQ010000112.1:0-9071 GCA_041490205.1 Gallionellaceae bacterium | reverse complement strand
TTGTGCACGAAGCCGGGGTCGTTCTTGCCGGCCCAGAGCGCGACCAGCGTGCCGCCGACCATCGCCATCAGCGAGTTCATGGCGACGAGGCCGGAGACCTTGTCGATGGTCTGCGCGCTCATGACGTTGAAGCCGAACCAGCCGACGGTGAGAATCCATGCGCCCAGCGCCAGGAAGGGAATGCTGGAAGGCGGGTGCGCCGCAATGCGTCCCTCCTTGCTGTAGCGCCCGCGCCGCGCGCCCAGTAGCAGTACGGCCGCAAGGCCGACCCATCCGCCCACCGCATGCACAACCACGGAACCCGCGAAGTCGTGGAATTCACCGCCGAAGGTGGCTTGCAGCCAGCCCTGGATGCCGAAGCGGTGGTTCCATGCGATGCCTTCGAAGAAGGGATACACGAATCCGACCAGCACGAAGGTGGCGGCAAGCATGGGATTGAAGCGCGCGCGTTCGGCCACGCCGCCGGAGACGATGGCGGGAATGGCGGCGGCGAAGGTGAGCAGGAAGAAGAACTTAACCAGTTCGTAACCGCTCTTCTGGGACAGGGTTTCCGCGCCGCTGAAGAAGCTGACGCCGTAGGCGATGAAATAGCCGATGAAAAAATAGGCCAGTGTGGAAACGGCAAAATCGGCCAGGATTTTAACCAGCGCATTCACCTGGTTTTTCTTGCGCACCGTGCCCAGCTCGAGGAACGCAAATCCGGCGTGCATCGCCAGCACCATGATCGCGCCCAGCAGAATGAACAAGGCATCGCTGGCTGTTCTCAATTCTTCCATGTGTTACCCCCTTTGATTGCTTTCAGATTCGTTGCAAATGCATGGCACAGCGGTCACTTCCAGTTCCGCAGTGTCTTCTCCAGCCAGAACAGGCCGACTATGGTCTTGCTGTCGTTGATTTTCCCCTGCCGCACCCAATCCATGGCCTCGTCCGGGGAGAGTTCGAGCACCTCCAGGAATTCGCCATCGTCCAACTGGCGCCCCTCATGGGCCAGCCCGCGCGCCAGGAAGTATTCGATGCGCTCGTCGGAATAGCCGATGCCGGGCCAAGCCGTGGCGAGGTGGGTCCATTCGCGGGCGGCATAGCCGGTTTCTTCCAGCAGCTCGCGCCGCGCGCAAACCAGGATGTCCTCACCCTGGTCTATCTTGCCTGCGGGGATTTCGATGAATTCGCGCCTGGGCGCATAGCGGAACTGGCGCTCCATCAGCAGCTTGCCGTTGTCTAGCAAAGCCAGCACGGCAACCGCGCCGGGATGCACGATGTATTCGCGGGTATGCACCTGCCCGTCCGGCAGGGCCGCGTGATCGCGGCGCACCTTGATGAAACTTCCGTTGTAGACCAGCTCGGAATCAAGGCAGGTTTCGGTCAGGTCCATATTTGCTTCCGCCAGGTTCATATGCGCATCCGGGCGCTCGCGCCGCGGGTGGGGGTCAATGCAACAGCAGCGATTGTTGCACCGACACCGCGCACATGGACATCAGGTTGCTCGGGTAGATGCCCAGCGCCAGCACCGCCAGCCCGTTGAACGAGATCAGGATGCTGCTGTCCGGCTGCACCGAGATGGGCACATGGCTTTCCGGCGCGTCGAAATACATCAGCTTGACGATGCGCAGGTAATAGAACGCGCCGATCAGCGAGAACAGCACTGCCATGACGACCAGCGCGATGTGCCCGGCGCTCACTGCCGCATTGAGCACGGCGAACTTGGCGTAGAAGCCGACGGTGGGCGGCACGCCCGCCATGGAGAACATCAGCAGCAGCATGATGAAGGCCAGCCACGGGCTGCGCTGGTTGAGTCCCTTGAAGTCGTTCAGGTTGTCGGCCTCGAACCCTTCGCGCGAAAGCAGCATGATCATGCCGAAGCCGCCCAGGCTCATCAGCACGTAGATTACCGCATAGAACATGGCGGAGCCGTAGCCCTCGTGGGTGCCGGAAAGCACGCCGAGCAGCAGGAAGCCCATGTGTGCGATGGTGGAGTATGCCAGCATGCGCTTGAGGTTGGTCTGCGCGATCGCGGTGATGTTGCCCACCGCCATGGAAAGCACGGCGAGGATTTCCAGCATGCCGGACCAGTGGATCATCAAGGGCTGCAATCCTTCCACCAGGATGCGCATGACGAAGGCAAACGCGGCCAGCTTGGGCGCGGTGCCGATCAGCATGGTCACGGGGGTGGGCGCGCCGTGATAGACATCCGGCACCCACATGTGGAAGGGAACCGCGCCCAGCTTGAACGCCAGCCCGGCCACCACGAACACCAGCCCGAACACCAGCAGTTCCTTGTTTTTCACGCCCTGCGAGATGGCATCGGACACTGCGTTGACTTCAAGCGTGCCGGTCGCGCCGTACAGCATGGACATGCCGTACAGCAGCAGGCCGGAGGCCAGCGCCCCCAGGATGAAGTATTTCATCGCCGCCTCGGTGGCGGTGGCGGAATCGCGTTGCAGCGCGACCATGGCATACAGGGAAAGCGAAAGCAGCTCCAGGCCCAGGTACAGGGTGAGGAAATGGCTGGCGGAGATCATCACCATCATGCCCAGCAGCGCGAACAGCGCCAGCGCCATGAATTCGCCGGTGAACAGGCCGCGCGCCAGCAGGTAATTGCGCGAATACGCCAGCATCATGGACACTGCCATGTAGCTGAACAGCTTGAGCATGTCCGACATCAGGTCGTCCACGAACATATTGTGGAACAGGTGCTGCACCCCCGGATGATGGGTGAGCGCGGTGATCAGGAAGCAGCCGAGCAAGGCGGTTTGCGCCAGGATGTAGGTGATCATCCGGTTCTGTTTCGCAAAGAACAGGTCTGCGAGCATGAGCACGCATATCATCGTCAGCAGGAAAATTTCCGGGTAGGCGGGCTGCAGGGTGTAGAGGTAATCCATATCGTCCTCAGTTCAGTGTCGGTATCTTGGTGCGGGCGACATGCACCAGCATGTCGGTCACCGATACGTGCATGATCTCGGCGAACGGCAAGGGGTAGAGGCCCATGGCCAACACGGTAAACGCCAGGATGCCCAGCACCAGTTTTTCGCGCGAACCGATGTCCTTCAATTCGGCGACATGGCGGTTGGCCACCGCGCCGAAGATCACGCGCTTGTACATCCACAGGGTATAGGCCGCGCCGAAAATCAGCGTACTCGCCGCGAGAAACGCATACCAGAAGTTGGCCTTGACCGCCCCCATGATGACCCAGAATTCGCCGACGAAGCCGCTGGTGCCCGGCAGGCCGCTGTTGGCCATGGCGAACAGCATGAAAAAGGCGGCGAACACCGGCATGCTGTTGACCACGCCGCCGTAGTCGGCGATCTGGCGCGAATGCATGCGGTCGTACATCACGCCGATGCACAGGAACAGCGCGCCGGAAACGAAGCCGTGCGAGATCATCTGCAACAGCCCGCCCTCCACGCCCTGGGCATTGAATATGAAGAATCCCAGGGTCACGAAGCCCATGTGCGAGATGGAGGAATACGCCACCAGTTTCTTCATGTCGGACTGGGCCAGCGCCACCAGGCCGATATACACCACCGCGATCAGCGACAGCGCGATCATCACGCCGGACAGGGTGTGGCTGGCATCGGGCGTGATCGGCAGGGAAAAGCGCAGGAAGCCGTAGGCGCCCACTTTCAGCATGATCGCCGCCAATATCACCGAGCCGCCGGTAGGCGCTTCGACGTGCGCATCCGGCAGCCAGGTGTGCACCGGCACCATCGGCACCTTGACCGAGAACGCCATGAAGAAGGCAATGAAAATCAGTATCTGCGCCACCTTGGTCAGGGGCACCGCATGGAAATCGAGGATTTCGAAGCTGCCGGCCTGGACGAACAGGTACAGCAAGGCCACCAGCATGAGCAGCGAGCCCATCAGGGTGTAGAGGAAGAACTTGACCGCCGCATACACCCGGTTCGGGCCGCCCCACACGCCGATGATGATGAACATCGGGATCAGCATGGCTTCCCAGAACACATAGAACAGTATCGCATCCAGCGAGGCAAACACGCCGTTGACCAGGCCGGACATGATGAGGAAGGCCGCCATGTATTGCGCCACGCGCTTTTCGATCACCTTCCACCCGGCGATCACCACCAGCGGGGTGAAGAAGCTGTTGAGCAGGATGAACAGCATGGAGATGCCGTCCACGCCCAGGTGGTAGCGGATGGTGAAGCGGTCGATCCACAGGAGGTTTTCGGCAAACTGCATGGCACTGGTGGACTTGTCGAACCCGGTGTAGAGCGGGATCGTCACCAGGAAGCCCAGCACCGCGCCGAGCAGGGCAATGATGCGCGCCAGACGTGCGTTGCGGTCGTCGCCGGTAGCCAGCACCAGCAGGCCGAACACGATGGGCAGCCAGATTGCGACGCTTAGTACAGGTAATCCGAAAATCATGCTTGATCCTTCATGCCAAAAGGGCAACTCAGCCACGGATTAACACAGATAAACACGGATAAAAAACCTTGGTTGATCGTGCGCCTGATTACAGCAACTCCATGCGAGACTTTTCTCATTGCAAAGTCCGCCATGCCAATATCCGTGTGAATCCGTGTCAATCCGTGGCTAATTGTTGTTCTCATTTCCGCCCCGCGCCTTAATCAAACCAACCGCGCACGGTGAGTAATACCGATACACCGATGATCATCCAGAAGGCATAGTGATAGACATAACCGGTCTGCGCCAGACGCAGCACGCCGGAAAACATGCCGACCAGCTTCGCCGTGCCGTTCACCATCAGGCCGTCTATCATTTTCACGTCGCAGAATTTCCACAGGAAACGGCTCGCGCCGCGCGCGCCGCCCGCGAAGAACCAGTCGTTGAAGCGATCGAAGTAGTATTTGTTTTCCAGCACGGTATATATCGGCTGGATCATCTGGCGGATTTTCCCGGGAACGTCCGTCCACTTCATGTAGAAGGCCCAGGCGCAAAACACGCCAGCCAGCACAAACCAGAATGCCACATCGTCCACGTCATGCAGCGCCATCATCCCCGGCCCCTGGAATTCCTCGCGCACATGCTCTATCACGCGGAAATGATCCTCGCTGACGAAAATCGCCTCCTTGAAGAAATTGCCGATCATCAGCGGTTCCACCGTCAAAAAGCCGATCACTACCGAGGGGATGGCCAGCAGCACCAGCGGCAGCCACACCACCCATGGCGATTCGTGCGGCTTCTCGCCCGGGGCCAGGCCGTGGTGATGGTCCGCCGAGACCTCTTCGTCCGCATGGTCGCCTTGGTGGTCGTGGTGCGCCTTGCCGAAACGCTCCTTGCCGTGGAACACCAGGAAGTACATGCGGAAGGAATAGAACGCGGTGACGAACACGCCCAGCACCAGCATGCCGTAGACGATGTGCGCAGGCGCCAAGTGGGACTTCTCAACCGCCTCCAGGATGCTGGTCTTGGAATAGAAGCCGGAAAGGAAAGGCGTGCCGATCAGCGCCAGGGAACCGATCAATGAGGTGATCCAGGTGATCGGCATGTACTTGCGCAGCCCGCCCATGTTGCGGATGTCCTGGTCGTGGTGCATGCCTATGATGACGGAGCCCGCCGCCAGGAACAGCAGCGCCTTGAAGAAGGCGTGGGTCATCAGGTGGAACAGCGCGGCGGAATAGGCCGATGCACCGAGCGCCACGGTCATGTAGCCGAGCTGGGACAGGGTGGAATAGGCGATCACGCGCTTGATGTCGTTCTGGATGATGCCGAGGAAACCCATGAACAGCGCGGTGATCGCGCCGATCACCATGATGAACGACAGCGCGGTCTCGGACAGCTCGAACATCGGCGACATGCGCGCCACCATGAAGATACCGGCGGTCACCATGGTCGCGGCGTGGATCAGCGCGGAGATCGGCGTCGGGCCTTCCATCGAGTCGGGCAGCCATACGTGCAGCGGGAATTGCGCGCTCTTGCCCATGGCGCCGATGAACAGCAGGATGCAGATCGTCGTCATCAGGTTCCACGACACGCCGGGAATGGGCGCCATGTCATGGGCGTGCTTGGCCGCATTGGCGAACACCGCACCATATTCCGCAGTGCCGAACACCATCAGCACCAGGCCGATGCCCAGCAGGAAGCCGAAGTCGCCGACGCGGTTGACCAGGAAGGCCTTGAGGTTGGCGTATATCGCCGTGGGGCGCGTGTACCAGAAGCCGATCAGCAGGTAGGAAACCAGGCCCACCGCTTCCCAGCCGAAGAACAACTGGACGAAGTTGTTGGACATCACCAGCATCAGCATGGAGAAGGTGAACAGCGAGATGTAGCTGAAGAAACGCTGGTAGCCGGGATCGTCCTGCATGTAGCCGATGGTGTAGATGTGCACCATCAGCGAGACCGAGGTCACCACCAGCATCATCATCACGGTCAGGCGGTCGACCAGGAAGCCGACGTCGAAATGCATGCCGCCGGAAGTCATCCACTGGTACACCGTGCCGTCGAAAGCATAGCCATCCAGCACGTTTAAAAATATGCGCACCGAGGCGAAGAACGACACCGCCACCAGTGCAATGGTGATGCGATGCGACCAGGCGCGCCCCAGCAGCTTGCCGAACAGCCCGGCGCAGATGGCGCCGGCCAGCGGGGCCATGGGAACCAGAAGAAGGAGGAATTTTGAACTCATATCAACCCTTCAGCTTGCCGAGGTCGTCGACATTGATGGTGCGCAGGTTGCGGAACAGCACCACCAGTATCGCAAGGCCAATGGCCGCTTCGGCGGCGGCCACGGTGAGGATGAAGAACACGAACACCTGCCCGGCAGTGTCGTTCAGGTAATGGGAAAACGCGATAAAGTTGGTGTTCACCGCCAGCAGCATCATTTCGATAGCCATCAGCAGCACGATGATGTTCTTGCGGTTGAGGAATATGCCCACCACGCTAATGGCGAACAGCAGCGCCCCCAGCACCAGATAATGCGACAGCCCCAGATTCAGCATGTTCTCCCCTCCCCCTTATTATTTTCCGGCTTCCGGGCCGGATTCCGCACCGGCTTTAGGCGAGCCAGCCCTTGGTTCAGAAGCAACCTGCACCACGCGCACGCGGTCTTCGCGCCGCACCGCCACTTGTTGCGCCACGTCCTGCGACTTGCTGTCCTTGCGGCGGCGCAAGGTCAATGCGATGGCCGCAACGATCGCGATCAACAGCAGCACCGCCGCCAGCTCGAACGGATAGACATATTGGGTATAAACCAGCAGGCCCAGCTCGCGGGTATTGCTGTAATTCGCGGCATGGTGCACCGCGCCCGCCGTCTCGGCGGTCTGGCGGCTGCCCAGTACCCAGATCATCTCGCCCACCATCACCGCCGCCAGCAGCAGCCCGAACGGGAACCAGCGCCAGAAACCTTCGCGCAGCCGCTCGATATTGATGTCCAGCATCATCACCACGAACAGGAACAGCACCATCACCGCGCCGACATACACCAGCACCAGCGTCATGGCGAGGAATTCCGCCTCCAGCAGCAGCCAGATGCCCGCAGTGCTGAAAAAGGCCAGCACCATGAACAGCGCGGCATGCACCGGGTTGCGCGCGGTAATCACGCGCACGGCGGCAAACAGCGTCAGCGCCGCGAAAAAATAAAAGACCAGAGTCTCAGCCATTAACACATCCCTTTATCTGTACTTCGCATCCGCCGCGCGATCCTTGGCGATGAACTCTTCATATTTGTCGCCGGTGGCCAGCAGCATTTCCTTGGTGTACAACAGGTCGCCGCGCCGCTCGCCGTGGTATTCGAATATCTTCGTTTCGACGATGGCGTCCACCGGGCAGGATTCCTCGCAGAAGCCGCAGAATATGCATTTCACCAGGTCGATGTCGTAGCGCGTGGTGCGGCGCGTGCCGTCGGCGCGCTCGGCCACTTCGATGTTGATCGCCAGCGCTGGGCACACCGCCTCGCACAGCTTGCAGGCGATGCAGCGCTCTTCGCCGTTTTCATAGCGGCGCTGCGCGTGCAGCCCGCGGAAACGGGGGCTGAGCGGGGTCTTTTCGTCCGGGTATTCGATGGTGACGTGGCGGGCAAAGAAATAGCGCCCGGTCACCGACAGGCCCTTGAGCAGCTCAATCAGAAGGAATGCCTTGAAGAAATTCGTGATCTTTTCCATATTCATCTCACCACAACCAATATGGCGTCTGCATCCAGGCGGAGATCGCCACCAGCCACACCAATGTCAACGGGATGAACACTTTCCAGCCCAGGCGCATCAGTTGGTCGTAGCGGTAGCGCGGGAAAGTCGCGCGGAACCACAGGAACAGGAACAGCAGGAACGACATCTTGCCCAGCATCCAGAACAGCCCGGGCACCTTGTCGGTCAACCCGCCCACCACCTGCCAGCCGTGGAACGGGTTTAGCCAGCCGCCCAGGAACATGACGGAGGTCAAGGCCGAGATCAGGATCATGTTGGCGTATTCGGCCAGGAAGAACAGGGCGAAGCCCATGCCCGAGTATTCGGTATGGAAGCCCGCCACGATCGCGGATTCGTCTTCCGCCAAGTCGAACGGCGCGCGGTTGGTTTCGGCCACGCCGGACAGGAAATACACCACGAACATCGGGAACAGCGGAATGAAATACCAGCCGGCCAGTCCGGTGAAATGCCAGCCGAACAGGGTGATGCCCTCCTGCTGGCCGCGCACGATGTCGCCCAGGTTCATGCTCTGCGCCATCAGCAGCACGCACACCAGAGCGAAGCCCATGGCCAGCTCGTAGGAAACGATCTGCGCGGCGGAGCGCAAGGCACCGAGGAAGGCATATTTGGAGTTGGAGGCCCAGCCCGCGATGATGATGCCGTACACCCCGAGCGAAGTCATCGCCAGGATATAGAGCAGGCCCGCGTTCACGTTAGCCAGTTCCATACCGTCGCCGAACGGCACCACCGCCCAGGCCGCCAGCGCGGGCGTCAGCGCCAGCACGGGGGCGGAGACGAACAGGAACTTGTTGGCGCTGGAGGGAATGATGACTTCCTTCAGCAGCAGCTTGATGCCGTCGGCGACCGGCTGCAGCAGGCCCCAGATGCCCACGCGGTTGGGGCCGGGGCGCACCTGCATGAAGCCAAGTATCTTGCGTTCGGCCAGCGTGAGGTAGGCCACGCCGCCCATGATGG
>JBGPSQ010000111.1:0-9171 GCA_041490205.1 Gallionellaceae bacterium | reverse complement strand
CGTCGGTCTTCACCTTGATCCAGCCGGTCTTATGGTCAACGCTATCCACCTTGCCTGTCATCCAGTGGCGGCCCATTCCTTTCATCATCTTGCCCGGGCCACGACCGGAACCCATCCCGTCATGTTCGTAATCGTCGGCCACCGCCACGCCATTCAACATGCAGGCCATCGCCACCATTCCGCAAAGTATGAGCTTGTTCATTTCATTTCTCCTTGATTGGCTGCCTTGAGAAATGTTCAGTCTATCCAACAATCACCCTTTGATTAATACCCGGAAACAGGTATTCCTGCCGCCTGGCCCTGCTTTTCAACAAGACCGTCTTGAGCACTACTGGATTCTTCGGATGACACTATTGCCCCTGTCCACCACATACAGGCTGGCCCCGACTGCGGCGATGCCGTAAGGGCCGGAAAAGGTGGCCGCTGCAGGCAGGCCGTCTGCATACCCGGCTGCTCCCGCCGCATTCGCTGCGCCCGTCACGCTGCTTACCAGCGCACCGGCAATCGTGACCTGGCGGATCTTGTTGTTACCCGCATCCGCCACGTAGAGACTGACGCCATCGGTGGCAATGCCGCGCGGACTGTTCATCGAGGCAGAGGAACCCGCTCCATCCGCGGCACCCGCCGTGACGGCCACGCCGGATGCGCCCGTCACGCTGCTTGCAGCCCCGGTGGCAATGACAATCTGACGGATTTTGTTGTTGCCCGTGTCCGCAACATACAGGCTGGTCTTGGCGGGATCGATGACGATGCCAAACGGCGCAGAGAACGACACAGACGATGCCGCACCGTCGGCCGCACCCACGCCTGCGGCGACGCTTGATGCGCCCGTCAGGCTGGTCGCGGTTGGGGAACTGATTGTAATCTGCCGGATTTTATTGTTGCCGGTGTCAGCCACATACAGGTTAACGCCATCGGTGGCGATGCCGGAAGGGTTATTGAATGTCGCCAGGGAAGCCGGGCCATCCTGCACGCCCGACGCAGCTGCGCTGCTCGCCACGCCAGTCAGGCTGGTCACCGTCCCGCCGGAAATCGTCACCACGCGGATTTTGTTGTTTCCTGAATCCGCGACATACAGATTGCCGCCGCCGATGGCGAGCCCAACCGGGTTGTTGAATGTGGCCGCCGCACCCGTGCCGTCTGCCGCACCCGCCACGCCCGATTGGCCCGCGAGCGTGGTCGCCGCTCCCGTGGAGATGACGATCTGGCGTATGGTGTGATTGCCGGTATCCGCCACGTACAGGTTGATGCCGTCGGAAACCACGGCTCCAGGCAGCTTGTATCTTGCCACGGCGCCCGTGCCATTCGCGCCGGTGTTGAGCAGCGGACTGCCCGCCAGCGTGGAGGTCAGCAGGCTCCCCAGGCTATAGCTGCGGACGGTGTTGTTCCCGGCATCCACCACGTATATTGTATTAGCTGAAAAGGCAATTCCCGCAGGCGCAGAAAAGCTCACCGACGAAGCCGCGCCGTCGGCATACCCCGCCGTGACGGACACGCTGGATGCGCCCGTGAGGCTGCTTACCGTCAGGGAGCCGATGGTGACCTGCCGGATTTTATTGTTGCCGGTGTCCGCAACGAACAGGTTGGTGCCGTCGGTGCCTATGCCTGCGGGCGCGGCGAATGCCGCCGATGCGGCGGCGCCGTCCAGCGCGCCAGATGCGGCCAGCGTATTGATCACGCCAGTTAAACTGCTCGCCGATACGGCAACAGTGTCCACTTTGCGGATTTTGTTGTTGCCGGTATCCGCCACATATAGACTTGTGCCGACGGCGGCAATGCCAGCTGGGGCATTGAAGGTTGCATTGAAGAAGGAGCCATCCAGCACGCCGGACGCAGCCGCGATATTGGAAGAACCCGTCAAGCTGCTCACAAAGCCAGTGCCGCTGTCCACGCTGCGGATTTTGTTGTTGCCAGTATCCGCCACATAAAGCGTGCTGCCGATGATCGTGATGCCGCGCGAGCCGTTGAAAGAAGCTGCCGTGCCCGGGCCATCCACCGCGCTTGCTGCGACGGCGGTATTTGCCATGCCTGTTAGGCTGGTCACCGCCCCGGTGGAAATCAGTATTTTGCGGATTTTATTGTTGCCGGTATCCGTTACGTAAAGGTTGGCATTGGTGTTATCTATGGTGATGCCGGTGGGATTATTGAAGGTGGCGGAGGTGCCTGTGCCGTCCGCCGCCCCTGTCACGCCCGCCTGGCCCGCGAGGGTGGAAACCGCCCCGGTGGAAATGACGATCTTGCGGATGGTGTGGTTATGGGTATCCGCCACGTACAGGTTGGTGCCGTCGGAAACGGCGTTGTTCGGCCCCTGGAATCTTGCTGCGGTTCCAGTCCCATCCGCCCCGGAGTTGGCAGTGCCGGAAAAGGTGCTGACCATGACGCCGCCGGAGGAACTGAACTGCATCACGGGAGTGAATGCTCCGCCCCCACCACCGCCGCCGCCGCCACACGCGGAGAGTACCAGCAACGACAGGGGTAGCACGTAAAACACGAGGGATATTGCGCTGCGCATGAACTTGCTCATTTAAGAGTCCTTCCGTATCCGGGGCCTTCAAAATTCCAGGCTTTATTGGCGGATTGTGCCAACGGTGAACCGTTATGTCCATCGGATTTATCCCCACCTGGCGGGTTTATCTCTATCGGATTCTGTTCAACCGGAAATTGCCATTGGGTTGACGCATGGGCCGGTTGGCGCATGGGACAACCCCCTCTTCCCCATTATGAAATTTACTGTTAGATTCCATACCGCAATGTACGGCAGGGTCATGCTGCCATTTACAAATACCAGAGGTTCGCGATGAAAAAAATATGTTTCCTGCTGTTTGCCGCGATGGCGGCCCCTGCCCTGGCTGGCGATCTGTGGGAAATCACCTCGATGACCACCGGGCCGGATGGTGCCCCGATCAGTTTCACCGAAAAGAAATGCCTGCCGAAGGACGGCATGACTCCATCGCAAGCACTCGGTAACATGGGCAATTGCGTTTTCGATTCGAAGAGCGGCGATGATGCCGCCATGAATTTCTCCATGACCTGCAAGATGCAAGGCATGCCCCCGGAGCTATCCGCCATGAAAGTTACCGGCGATGCAAAATTGGATGGGGACAAATTCAGCATGCACTACACACTGATGGCTGTGACCACCCAGGACACGCCGGGCAGCAAATTCACGATGACGGGCCAGGCTGAAGCCCGCAAAACCGGGCAGTGCAAGGAAAATTGAATATCCAGATGAAACAAAAAGCCCGGCAACATGACGTTGCCGGGCTTTTTTCATGCCAGCCGGAAGGTTAGATCGCCGCTTCCAGAGTGGGCATTGCGCTGCGTGCCTTGGTCAGCACCATGCCCATGTTGGCTGACTTGCGGCATACGAAGCACGAAACGTGCTCTTGATTCTTGCCGCGGATGAATACGTGAATCAAATTGTCGCTGTTGATCAGGAACTCCTGAAAGTAGTGGTGACCGTCGTCCTTCAGGCCGCGCGCCTTCTTGAAGATGCTCTCGATCATCTTGACGTTGGTGCCCTGGTACAAATCCGCCGTGGCTGCGGCCAGCAATTCCACGACTTCGTTCGGTTGTGAATCCACCGACTTGATCCCAAGCAGCATACCGCTGTTGAGGTCGATGTAGCCTGCGGCCAGGCATTCGGGAACAGATGCGATTGCAGTTTGCAGTGCGCCTTCCAAAGTATTGTTAGCCATTTCAGTACTCTCTTTCTTCTCAAAAGGTTATCAAAAATCAATCAAAAGATTGTTTGGGTCTCCTTGCTCCCGGTTGAAACTTGCCCTCTACCGGTCAACAAGCGAAACCTGAACAACAAACGCACCCCCGCCCGCCCAGCAGCGTTATCGGATGAACCAACGGGAAGATAGAGTGACCACACATGCGCACAACTACAGCCATGCCATTTGTGAGTGCTTTATCCGGCGATCCCGCTGTCATGGGGCCATAGCCCTTTAGACCGGCAACTTTGCGTCCCAACCTTTCGGAAGGTTTGCCTTTTACAGATTTGCGCTTCTGTCCATGATCCAGTTATTGCATTTCCTGAATCATTGTTGAGGATTCTACTCAACAATTAAAATACTGTCAATATTTACTCAAGTATTTTTTCAGGAAGGGGTAATATATTGCATGTAGCTGTTTTATTGAGTTTTGTTTTATTGCTTGGCTGGTATGGAAAACAAAATCAGATTTTATGCGCGGGATTTAACCTGCACGCAATGCAGGAAATACCGGTTTTCCCCTTGGCTTTGACATGGTCAGCGATCAAGTTTTCAAACTGTCCGGCAAATTCCATGTTGAAGACGTCAGAATGCTTTTTCAGATATTGGAGTATATGTATCTGGATGCAAGGACTGAAGTCGGCGGCTGGATTGTTGACATACTCGGACCAGATGAACTCGTCCGGCAGCTCATCAGGCTGGCCGGGCGCAGCCCGATAGCCAAACTCACTGTAAAACTCCTGAAGGTTGAGAATTTCATGAATAATGCGCCCGCCTGTCTCAATGCACAGGCTACGTCTGCCGGAAATATCCACGTAGTGGAACTTGAAATGCGGCATCACGTTAGACAAGCGATTCCCCTTTCCCAACCCGATCAAGCCGATGAAACCCATGGTTAGACAGTGGATATATGAATTATATCCTTGCTGTAATAAATATGGGTGTCCATATTCTTGATTAAATAGCTTATGTAATGAGCCAATGAGAGGATAAGCAGCTCATCTCGGAAAATGGCTGTCTAGCACTTTGAATGATCTGCCGGCTATTCGCGCGGAGTTTCGCGAATAAATTTGCGAAACAATTGAGCGGAACAAGCAACTGCGGAAATCATGACCGTTCCTCCCAGCAGCCCGAAGAACAGGTCTGATAGCGTGTCAGAAACGCCGAGGTTCATTTTTGTCTGCAACAGCACATCCGATGAATACTCGAAGAATTCCCAAAACACGGCGGTGATGGCTGTCAGCCCGAGCGACATCAGCAAGAGTACAGGCTTGGGAATGGGGCCGGTCAGCGCCCGGGAATGGGCGCCAGCAGCCAGGTAGAAATAGGTTATGGCGATGCCGCCGCAGAAGTGGGTCGGCATGTCGAGCCTGGGGTAGAGAATATAGGCATTGAAGCCCTTGGCCGCCACGACATAGAAAACAAATACCGCGAGGGGAGCCCATGCCGCCTGGCGGAAGGTGTTATATATCCACTGCTTCATCATATCCCCCTGATTGATAACGGCCAAATGATTATCCCACACGCATGAAATATTCCGTTATTTCAGTATTGACAGAAATAACAGACGCGGTTAGGATGCAGCCATGAAACTTCATCCAGTCGCACAGCGCTTTGTCCTCCACTGGGGGGAGATGGGCTCCAAGTGGGGCGTGAACCGCACCGTCTCGCAAATCCATGCCCTGCTCTACCTGGCCGGCAAGCCTATGGCTGCCGATGAAATCGTCGAGACGCTGGGCGTGGCCCGTTCCAACGTGAGCAACAGCCTGAAGGAATTACAGGCCTGGAACCTGATCCAGGTGGTGCATGTGATGAGCGACCGGCGCGACCATTTCGGGACTTCCACCGATGTGTGGGAACTGTTCCGCATCGTGGTGCGCGAGCGCAAGGAGCGCGAGTTCGATCCGACCATCAACGTGCTGCGCGAATGCCTGGACAGCAAGGATTTGAGCAAGGAAGACGCCGCCGCGCAACATCGCATCAAGGAGACCCTGCATTTGATGGAATCCTTGTCCACCTGGGGCGACCAGATGCTCAAGCTGGAACCGTCCACGCTGATGAAGGTGATGAAACTGGGGGCGAAGATACAGAATTTGCTGTCCCAGAAGTAGGCAGGGTGTTTTTTTGCCCATTTGTTTCTGTTTGTACAGAAATTAACGAAAGCAATGGAGGGTATTATGCGCAGCGATTTACCGTTGACCGTATATTTCGACGCCTCGTGCGGGCTATGCCACAGCGAAATGATGAACATCAAGGCGCACGACTCCAGAGAGTACTTGCGCCTGGTGGATTGCTCCGCCCCGGATTTTGACGATGCGCCGTTCCGGGCAGACGGCATCACCCGTGCGGACATGATGGATCGCCTGCATGTGCGCGACAACCAGGGCGCGTGGATCAAGGGCGTGCCCGCTTTCGAATTGATCTACCGCACCATCGGGATGCACCGCATGGCCAGGTTATGGGGCTCGCGCGCGTTGATGGAGCGGCTCTATCCGTGGATCGCGCGCCATCGGCATGGCCTGTCGCTGACCGGGCTACCCATACTGTTCAGCCTGTGGGGCAAGTGCGCAGCGCGTCGCGCCCACAAGCGCAGCCGCGCATGCAAGGACGGCAAGTGCTCGATTTAGGAAACGCACACCGATAAGGAGAACAGCAATGTCGCAGGCAAAAGGCATCATGGAAAAGTGGCTGTTGCTGCTGTCATACGGCCATATCGTGGCTGGAATTGTCATTCCCTTCGTGACCTATTCATCGGCATTCGATTATTACAGCGGCCTGCTGCAGCAGGCATTCTGGCCGGGCCAGGAGGTGCCCATGGCTACCATCGAATTCCAGCGCTGGTTCGCCGCACTATTCGGCCCGACCATCGCCAGCGTGGGCGTGGTGATGGTTTATCTGGTCAAGGCCGGGATCAGATATGCCGAGCCCTGGCCATGGAACGCAATATTGATCGCCCTGGCGATCTGGGCGCCCGGCGATATTGGCATCACCCTCATGAAGCATTTCTGGCTGCATGTGCAAATAGATGTAGTCGTGCTGCTGGCGCTTGTTCCCCCGGTACTCATACTGAGGGCGCGTGCGGCCAGCTTGAAAGAACAGGTCCAATCTTAATCATCCTATGGAGGCAGCAATGAAAACCGTCTTGTATGTTTTGATTTGCCAGGGGTTTCTCGGTTGTTTCGACGTTTTCTGGAATCACGAATGGAAAGAAAATCTGCCGCACAAATTGAGCGCCGTCCAGGAGCAGAATATCCATGGCGTGCGCGAACTGCTGTATGCCTTCATCTTCATCGGCCTGGCATGGTTTTCCTGGAATGGACTCTGGGCGTGGGCAATTTTCGGGCTGCTGGCCGTGGAAATAATCCTGACCGCGTGGGATTTCGTCGTGGAGGACAAAACGCGCATACTCAGCCCGAATGAGCGTGTGCTGCACCTCATGCTGAGCATGGGCGGCGGCGCATATGTGGCGCTGCTGGTTCCGGAACTGCTGCGCTGGTCCCAACTGCCAACCGGGCTGGCTGGCGCGGATTACGGGATCCTGTCCTGGATATTGACGATGCTGGGCACGGGCGTATTCATCTGGGGAGTGCGCGATTGCTGGAGCGGTATGCGCTTGGCCAAATTACAGCCGGAACAAGGTAGTCCCACAATATCCGCATAAACCGGCACGAAAGGAGACCATCATGAAAATACTCATTTGCGGCGCATCCGGGTTCGTCGGCAGGCATCTCACCCGTGCGTTGCGCGAGGCGGGTCACACCGTGATCCGCGCCGTGCGCACGCCCATCGAGCCGGGCGATATTGCAGCCGATTTCCGCAATGACACCGCCCAGGAGATATGGACTCCCAGGCTGGCGGGGATGGATGCCGTCATCAATGCCGTGGGCGTGCTGCGCGACAGCGAAAAAAATCCGATGCAAAAGCTGCATGCCGAAACGCCCGCCGCATTGTTTGCCGCATGCGCGGAATCCGGGGTAAAGCGCGTAGTCCATGTTTCCGCACTGGGAATCGACAGCGGCGTGCAAGTGCCCTACTTCACCACGCGCATTGCGGCGGAACAGGCTTTGCATGCACTGCCGCAGCAAGTGCGCTGGCTGTGCCTGCGTCCTTCGGTGATCTACGGCGAAGATGGTGCGAGCGCGCAAATGTTCCGGAACCAGGCGAAGCTCCCGGTTCATTTCCTGCCCATGGGCGGCCAGCAAACCATGCAGCCCGTGCATATCGACGACATCTGCCTGGCTGTCACGCGCTGGCTGGGAAATCCCGAAGCGGCCAGCCAGACCGTGAATGCGGTGGGTGCTGAACCGGCGACCATGCGCAGCATGCTGGACAGTTACCGTGAGCAAATGGGCTCAGGTCACGCATGGCATGTATCCATGCCCGCATGCATGGTGCGGCTGGCGGCGCGGGCGGGCGACCATATACCTTCCAGCCCCTTGTGCAGCGATACCTACGCCATGCTCGCAGCGGGCAATACTGCACCCGCATCCGGATTTTCCGGATTGCTGGGACGCACGCCGCGCAATTACCGGGAGTTCATTGCCTGATGCAGCCGCAGGACATCAAGCTGATGCGCTACACGCTCGCCATCATCTGGCTGGCAACCGGCGCGCTATCGCTGGGCATTTATCCGAGGAGCGATAGCCTGGAGATGCTGGCCCGGGTGGGACTGCATAGCACAACCGCGCAGATCGCGCTTTACGCCGCTGCCTTGCTGGACATCTTGCTGGGCATACTGACCCTCGCCCGCCCTGTGCCTGCACTCTGGCGGGCACAGGCGGCGCTGATCGCCGCCTACACGGCGATCATCACCATCTGGCTGCCGCAATACTGGCTGCACCCATTTGGCCCGGTGCTGAAAAACCTGCCTATCCTGATGATGCTCTGGCTGCTGCACCAATACGGGAGAAAATCGACATGAATGCATATCTGCTGCTCAAATGGATACACATCCTCTCCAGTGTCGCACTTGTCGGGGTGGGATTCGGCAGCGCCTTTTATATGTACTTCGCCAACCGTACGCGCAACGTGGCCGCAATTGCGGAAGTATCCAGGCTGGTCGTCCGCGCGGACTACTGGTTCACTGCACCCACGGCCATCATCCAGCCCGCCACCGGCATTGCATTGGCGACGATCGCAGGTTATCCGCTGAGTCAGTCCTGGCTGCTGGCAACCTATGCGCTGTTTATCCTGGCGGGACTATGCTGGCTGCCCGTGGTATGGCTGCAGATCAAGATGGCGGAAATGGCAAGATTCGCGGCGGACAACAGCGCCAGTTTGCCGCAACGCTACTGGCGCTACGCACTGATCTGGGAACGGCTCGGCATGCTGGCCTTTCCCGCGATGCTGGCAGTATATGGAATGATGGTGTTCAAACCGGCGGCGTAGGCGAGCATCCCTTGCGGGTAACTCGCCCTGCCCCTGTTTTATTCTTTCTGCTTGTTTTGTTTAT
>JBGPSQ010000110.1:0-9176 GCA_041490205.1 Gallionellaceae bacterium | reverse complement strand
GATTTCCATCGACGATTTCGGCACCGGCTATTCCTCCATGTACTATCTCGCCAGCCTGCCGCTCGACGAATTGAAAATAGACCAGTCGTTCGTGCGCGACATGCTGGATGCGCCTAACAGCGCAAAAATCGTGCGCTCACTGATCGAGCTCGCGCACAACCTCGAGCTTTCGGTGGTCGCGGAAGGCGTGGAAAGCAAAGAAATCCTGGCCGCCCTCGCCCACCTCGGCTGCGACCAAGCCCAGGGCTACTACATCGGTGCGGCGATGCCCGCCGCAAGCCTGCTGGAGCGCCTGCGCCAGCAGGTGCTGGCACCCTAGTCAATCATGACCGCCACGGTGTAGCCGCCGGTAACCACTTGTCCGACGCGCTGAACGAGGTGCACATAATAGGTCGAGCCTGCCCTGGCAGTCTTCGGCACGGCTATGTCTACATTGAGGCGCTGCCGTTTCCTCGGCGCAAATTCGACTTTCGGCAATGAACCCATTGCGATGGGCGTGCCCAGCAGGCGATGGTCAGGCAGATCAAGCATGCCGGGGCGCTTGGCCGCAGGCAATGCCTTTACTGCTATTGCCTTCCCACCCTCGATAGACACGCCGACATTCAACGCCACCTGCTTTGCGGGTTGCCCCTGTACGGCTGCACGGGGTGCGTGGGCGAGGACCACCTGAATCTCTCCCAGCTTGGCGGCCTTCTGCAGCCAGGGCAGGCTCGTAAAGATCGTGAATTTATGTTTGGAGCCCGCCTTCGCCGAGATGACATGCACGTTGCGCTGTCCAACCGAATTTTCCCATGGCACGTCGAACGGATAGACCAGGGGATCAAGATTGCTGCTGTCTTGCGGATTGTCGTTGATGTAGGCCACCGCCAGCAGGCACTGGTGTGCTGGAGACGCAGTGGGCGTCCACTCAACATAGGGCGCTTCCATCGTGCCGTTTGCGGAAACCGTGAAAGGCCCCGCGGGATTGGGATGTCCGGGCGTGCCCGGAATAAGGTTCCAGTTGCCTGCCGACAGCCCTGCCGACGGATCGGCCCAGTAATAGCGGACATAGACGTTCGTCGCCGCCGCGTCGCCACGATTCGAGATTCGAGTCCACACGCGGTTGGCCTGGCCGAACACCGGATTCATGTCAGGCGCTCCGTCGTAGGGCGGCACGTCAACCAAAATGTCCGGGCTGGTCCACCATGGAGCCTGAGAGCACTGTTCACCGTTGTCGGCGGGCGAATCCTTGATCCAGAGATCGGCAATGCCGCGCAGCGGCAACACCTGGCGGAAGAAAGCTCGATGCGTGCCGTAGATCGAGGGCACGTCCGGGGGGAGATGCAGATATTCAGCCCATCCACCCCATTTGCTCCTGATCAGGGTCGCATTACCGGCGCCATCTGCCTCCCAAACCCTGCCGGTATGGGTGGTGATGTTGGAATCGTCACGGTAGCGTATTACGTCGCCGGGGCGGACATCTCCCGGCACCACCGGCACACAGTTGTCCCGGATGATATTGTCCACATCGGTGTCGCTGTCTATCCAGTAGCGCCGCGGCAGAAAGGTGAAACCCCAGCAATTGTAGCGTCGCGTCCGCCCAAGCTGCTCCGACGAAAGGTCAAAATGCGTGTAGCTGCAGGTGCGCGGATCGCTGTCGTTGGTCACTGTCGTACCATAAATGCCGTAGCTGACCGGTACACCCGTTGCAGTCGTGATAGTCATGATCTTCTCCTGTGCTAGTGGTAGCGGCCCAAAACCTCTTGCATCTCCTCGCGCCGGTACACCATCTCCAGCGGCCGTACGGGCAGCCGCACTTCCTGTCGCAGAAGGTGGGTCGCGAAGTGCTTGAAGAATGGCCCTCCCTTGTCCATCGTTTTGCGCAGCACCGGCGCCAGCAGCGCCGCCCCCTCGGCGGGCGCGACTTGCGACAGGATATGGGCCAAACAGGCAAGGGTAATATCAGAGAGCTTGTCGGCTCCCGCCGCGAATTCCTGCTTGATGTCGGCAACGGCGGCGGGACCCGCTTGCACAAGCTTCTGCACCGTGGGATCCGCAAGGAAGGCTTTTCTCAACACATAGGGGCTGCTGGCGTAAACCGCCTCCTTGATGTTTTCGGGATTCCTCAGCTTCTGAACTTCCTTCTGGTATTTCGGCATGATTTTTCTCCTTCATGAATTCGTCTGCATGCAGGACTATGGAGCGATCTTTCGTAGTTTCGCATCGACATCTGCCGATGCTACTCTCGATTCAATCAGGGCGCACCTATCAGAACTGATAGGTGTATTTCTCAGGCTTTCCCCTAAATATTGCAATGGCGAAGAGCTACATTGCCGGTCAGCATAGCCTGCCGCTTGCATAGCCTGAGATAAGCACTGGGATAGCCGGGGAAAGAAGGTCACAGCCAAAAGCAAAAACCCGCCGCGGCTTGGTCACCGCGGCGGGCCTTGTTGGGCACATCTACTCCAGGTATTCGTCAGAACGGAATATCGTCGTCGAAGTTGTCGAAGTTACCCTTCGCCGCCGGGGCGGATTTCGGCGCTGGGGATGATGCGCCGGACGATGGGGATTTTTCCACCACTTCGAAGCTGCCCGCACCGCCGGACTTGCTGCCCAGCATCTGCATTTCGTTGACGATGATCTCGGTGGTGTAGCGATCCTTGCCTTCCTTGTCCTGCCACTTGCGCGTTTGCAGCTTGCCCTCGACGTAAACCTGCGAGCCCTTCTTCAGGTATTCGCCCGCGATTTCGGCCAGGCGGCGGTAGAACACCAGGTTGTGCCATTCGGTCTTTTCCTGTTTCTCGCCGTTCTTGTCCTTCCAGTTTTCCGAAGTGGCAAGCGTGCAGTTGGTCACGGCCTCGCCATTGGTCATGTAGCGCGTCTCCGGATCCTTGCCCAGACGCCCCACCAATATCACCTTGTTCACCGACATTTCATGCCCCCTCTATAAGTTTTTCAACTGCCGATTCATCAAATCCCTGCGTCTCCACCTTGAGGCAGGCCAAGCCTTCCGCACCAACCACCATAGCCTCGCGCACGCCGGGCAATTGCGCCAATTTCTGCTGCAATATCATACCCTGCCCATCGCTCATTTCCGGTAAATGATACAGCTTCGTACGAACTGCTGCAGGCGCTTTCATCCCCGCCGACACCGCCAGCCACAACAACAGTAATCCTATCGCAAAAATGAACACCGCGTTGCCGCCCACGTGTTCCATCAGCAGCCCGCCCATGGCCCCGCCGAAGAAGGCGCCCAGGAACTGCGCGCTGCTGTAAACCCCCATCGCCGTACCCTTTGATGCCAGCGGCGCGATCTTGCTGATCAAGGAGGGCAGCGTCGCCTCCAGCACGTTGAAAGCCGCAAAGAAGAGCAGCAGGGAGAGCGCCACTCCCCAGACACTATTCTGCATCAGCAGCAGCGCCGCTTGGGACACTGCGGCCAAGGCCACCGCGCCCATGAACACCAGCTTCATTTTCGCCTTCTTCTCGGCGATGACGATGGGCGGCACCATCAGCGCAAACGCGATCAGCGTCACCGGCAGGTAAACCTTCCAGTGCTGCACCGCTTCCAGCCCGTCGCGTCCCAGCACATGCGGCACCTGCATGAACACCGACATCAGGATCGCGTGCAGGGTGAAAATGCCGAAGTCCAGGCGCAGCAAATCCGGGTTGCGCAGCACCTCGCCGATCTTTTTCGTGCTGGCCTCGGTTTCGGAGTGGAAGCGCGTGATCTTCGGGTTGGGAATCACCCAGGCCACCACACCTATCGCCACGATCGCCAGCACGCCGGTCATGGCAAAGATGCCCGGCATCCGGATCAAGTGAAACAACAGCGGCGAAAGCACCAGCGACAGGTTGAAAGTAATGCCGATGGTCATGCCTATCATCGCCATTGCCTTGGTGCGATGCTCCTCGCGCGTCAGGTCTGCGGTCAGCGCCATCACCGCCGCGTTGATCGCGCCCGCGCCCTGAATCACGCGCCCGAAGATGATCCAGTAGATATTGTCCGCCGACGCCGCAATGAAACTCCCGGCTGCGAACAACGCCAGCCCGGCGTAAATCACCGTTTTGCGCCCGTAGCGGTCGGACATCCAGCCCGCCGGGATTTGCAGGATAGCCTGCGTCAAGCCATAAGCGCCGAGCGCCAAGCCAATCAGGGTGTGGCTCGCTCCGCCGGGCAATTGCTGCGCATAGATGGCAAAAATCGGCAGAATGATGAACATGCCCAGCATGCGCAAGCCGTAAATGCCAGCCAACCCTATGCTGGCGCGGCGCTCAATCGGGGTCATGGAATCGTCGGGGGTCTGCATCGGGGAGTTATCGCGTTATCTTGACCAAAAAACTCGCGCATTTTAGCAGGTCGTCACGGCTGTTGTCAGATGCATGCGCTTCAGGCAATTTGCCCCATCCCGCGTCTCGTGCGGCACACTAGTCAGTGTTCCGCCGCAAAAATTCGGCTAACTTGTCGCGCATCGCCTGGCTACCCATGGACTGGGTGTGCCCCGCCCCGGGGACGATCCACATTTCCCTGGGTTCTCCGGCCCGCTCGAACAATTGCCGGGAATGGTGTGAGGGAACCACCCCGTCAATTTCGTTGTGTATCAGCAGCAATGGAATGGGACTGAGCGCGGCGATGGAGTCTGCCGGGGAATAATCATTGTTTATCGCCACCCATGGCAGCCACTGGAACGGCCAGGTAAGCACAGAACCGGCCAGTTTCTCCCGTGCAACCTGGCGGTAATCGTAAAATGAGCTGTCTATGACGACGGCGCGCAGGTTAGCCCGAAAATGGCTGTGGGCCGCGTAATGGATGGCAAGTGCGCCGCCCAGGCTCTGCCCGAAAATGACAATGCGATTCGGATCGACCCCCTCGTGCACAAGCAAGCGGCGCATGGCCGCATCTATATCAAGCTGCATGCCTGCCAAATCAGGACTTCCCCCGGATGCGCCATAGCCGCGGTAATCCAGCGCAAGCACGTTGTAGCCTTCAGCAGGCAGCCACGCAATAGTGCGGAAGTGAGTGCTGATATTCTGGGCGTTGCCATGGAGGAATAACACCGTCGCCTTTGCATTGCCAACGTCCTTATTCCCCGCTTTATCCTGGGCGGGAAAGAACCACGCATTGAGCGATGTGCCATCCGCCGCCTTGAAATTTTCCGCCTGATATTTGATTCCGTACCGGTCAGGAGAATCGACCAGCGTTTCCTGGGGGTAGAAAAACAAATGCGTGCATCCGGAAAGCAGTGCGGCGAGCACCGGCAGTCCGTATCTCAGCAGTTGACCCGCAAAACCCATATTGGAGCTTTGCTCAATCGGGTTCATGGATTCGCCGGTGGTATGCATTGGGGAATTGTAGTTTTATCCTGGCCAAAAATCCCGGGCATTTTAGCAGGTCAACCTCCTCTCCCCTCTATTCCGGGAAAAATACACATAGAGAGCTTAAGCCTTTGTCAATATCTTATTCTTATTGTGACATTGGGCGGCTAATGTTAATTTCCCCATCTACCCCAATCCGGGAGCCCATAATCAGGAGCCATCGATCATGAGCGGACATCGTATCGTCATTTTGGCCGTTTTATCCGTGTTAACCACAACGGCACACGCCGCCGAGCCGGATGAAATTCGAAGCACCCTGAACGACCAGCAATCCGTCGCCGTGACCATCTACAACGACGACCTTGCGCTGGTGAAAGACCAGCGCAAGATCAAGCTCAGGAGCGGCCTGAGCAGGCTAGCGCTACGCGATGTGAGCGCCCATATCCGCCCCGAAACCGCCCTGCTGCGCAGCCTGTCCGAGCCGGGCAGCATTTCGGTGCTGGAGCAGAATTTCGATTTCGACCTGTTGACGCCGCAGAAACTGCTGGAAAAATATGTCGGCAAGAACGTCTCCATCATTCGGATGAACCCGGCCACAGGGGCCGAGACCACCGAACAGGCGACCGTATTGGCCGCCAATAACGGCATCGTGTTGCGCATCGGCAACCGCATTGAGACCGGCCTCCCCGGTCGCATCGTGTATGACGACGTGCCCGCCAACCTGCGCGACCGCCCCACGCTCGTCACCCGGCTGAACAACGGCGACGGGGGGGAACAAACCGTAGAGCTCAGCTACCTGACCGGCGGCCTGGGCTGGAAGGCCGACTACGTGGCCGAACTCAGTGCTAAGGATGACTCTGTTGATTTATCGGGCTGGGTGACGCTGACCAATACCAGCGGTGCCAGTTACCGTAATGCCAAGCTGCAACTGGTGGCAGGGGACGTGAATCGGGTTCAAGAATTCAATTCGGGGCTTTTAATGGCAAGGAAGGCTGAAATGCGAATGGTGGCAGCAGCGCCGGCAGCGGACATGGCCGAACAATCCCTGATGGAATACCACCTCTATACGCTGGGCCATCCCACCACCATCGCCGAGAACCAGACCAAGCAAGTTGCCCTGCTGTCCGCCAGCAACGTTCCGGCGCACAAGGAATTGGTTTTGTATGGAAGGGATTATTACTATTACAGCAGCTACGGCGACTTGGGCCAGAAAATGAAAGTGGATGTCTTCGTCGAGTTTGAGAACAAGGAAACCGCCCATCTGGGCATGCCGTTGCCCAAGGGCATCATCCGGGTTTACAAGAAAGACAAGGAGGGCAATGCGCAATTCGTGGGTGAGGACAATATAGACCACACCCCGAAGAATGAAAAAGTGCGTCTCAAGCTGGGCGAGTCATTCGATGTCACCGCGGACAAGAAGCAAACCGATTTCAAGATGTTGCCTAACCCGGCAAAAGGCGGCCACCTGGTCGAGGCCGCATTTGAAATCGTACTAAAGAACGCAAAGAAAGAGGTAACCACCGTCACTGTCCTGGAACCCATACCCGGCGATTGGAAGATCGAGAGCGAGAGCCATCGCAGCGCCAAGCCCACCGCCCATACGGCATCCTGGAAAATTGAAATCCCCGCGGAAGGGAAAACCACCCTGTCATACCGGGTGCAAGTAAAGTACTGAAAACCAGAGCAGGAACAATCCGCCGGGCTGGCTTTCCTGCGCCAGCCCCGGATGGATCAGCCCACCATACGCACCAAGGCAAAGCCGCCGCCCGGCGTGCGGAAGTTGGTGGTCTGGCCCTGGTAAAGGCGCGCGGCGATCAATTGAATTTCGCCGTCATATACGTAGCAGCGCACGTCGGATTTGTATGGCGCGGGTTCCGCGCCCTCGATGCACATCATGCGCTCGCCGGGCGCGGCGAATTTTTGCGCCACGTAGTCGTGCTGCATGATCTCTTCGAACACGCGGTGCGTCACTTTTTCCCCGCGATAGGCGGCTTTTGCGCCATACCCCGTGGCGGGCTTGAAAAACCACTGCTTGCGCTCGTTCCACCATTGATCGTGATCTTCCGCATGCACGGCCCTGGTCAGCGGCACGCCAGTCTGCAATGCAGAAATGGCTTCTTCCGTTGCGCCCATCGCGCGCAGGGCTTCTGCATCGCATAGCCTTGCCAGGTTGCGCTTGTCGGCATGGCGGGCGTAGGCGTGCGGGTGGGGCGTGACCACGGCCAGTTTTGTTTCGTATGCCGCGAGCAATGCCGGATGTTGTTGCAGCAAAAAATCGGTGAGGCGGTTGTAGATCAGGTCTATCCTGCGATCCGCGCAATAAAGGCCGTCGGCGCGAGTCTCCAGTTCCAATGGGTCGGCGATCAGGGCGTGCATGCCTGCGCGCTCGAACATGCGCTGTGCGAGCAGGAACTCGGGGTAGAGGTATTGCTGCGGCGGCTGCTCGTCCACGATGGCGATGGTCTGCAGCGGCGCATCGCCGCGTTCCAGCCGCCATTCATTGCGGAACATTTCGAGAAATGCCTGTTCCGGTTCTTCCGGTGCAAAGGTTGCGCCCGGTATTTGCGCATTAAGCTGGCTTTGTTGCAGCAGGGCAATGAGGAATGCGCCGCCCGCATTGGTGTTGATCTCGATGAGGTGGGCGCCCTCCGCGTTCAGGTGGAAATCGTAGCCGTAGAACACGCCCAGTGCGTTGCCCTGCACCGGCGCCTGTGAGCTTGCCCATCCCGGCAACTTTGTCACGCTTTCCACGGACGCAATCACCCTGCGCATTTTCTCCAGTTGTGCCGGGGAAATGAAAAAGGCCGCGCTCGAGAACAAGTGCGGCCTTTCATTCACGGCCTGATAAAATTCTGGCCCTTGCCGGTGCTGCGCGGTATCGAGCGCGGCGCGGTCTATGGCGGCGGAATGGCAGTCTGCGTTGAGGCGGATGGCCTGATCAACCACCCAGCATTGCCCTTTTCAGGTTGTCCTGCACCGGGTTCTTGCCCAGCCAGATTTTCAGCATGGCAGTATAAAAATCCGCGCCATCTATGCGAAGTATTTCCTTGCCGTTCACGGTCAGCAAGGTCATGTTGGTTTCCGGAATGTAATCCAGGATGATGATCGAGCCCTTGTCCACTTCGCCCACTTCGCGGAATGCGCGCCCAAACCGGATAAGCCGTGCAGCCACGGGGGCATATTCCTCGGGCGTATGGTTGGCGTTGATGGCCTTGTTAAAAGCGTCCATGAAGTCGCTGGCGGAAAGGTGGCGCAGAATATGAAGCTCCACGCGCTTTGGGCCCTTGTCAGTGAATATTCCCTCGGGGGTAGCCCTTTTCTGGGTCAGGTACATGGCGCTGACGTAAACATTGAAAATCACCTTGCTGCGCATGCCTGCGCCGTTCAGCACCAGCGTTCTCTTGTCCAAGGTGATTTTGTCTTCCAGCTTCACTCCGCCAACGGTAACGGTTCCCGCAAACGCCTGCGCGGACAGGCACAACAATAACGCCCCCATGATTTTTTTCATATTTTCCCCTTTTATTTTCAATACCGCCCTGCGCGCTCCATCATATAACAGAAAATCCCTTTGTTTCCGGGTAATTGCCCCCGATTTTCATAACGGGTGTTGCCGTGCCGGAATGCAGCGCGCGTAAGTTTACAACGATTCAAAAATGCCTGCTGCCCCCATGCCGGTGCCTATGCACATGGTCACCATGCCGTATTTTTGCTTGCGGCGGCGCAGGCCGTGCAGCAGCGTCGCGGTGCGGATCGCACCGGTCGCCCCGAGCGGGTGGCCGAGCGCAATCGCGCCGCCAAGCGGGTTGACGATGGCCGGATCGAGGCCGACATCGCCGATCACCGCCAGCGACTGAGCGGCGAAAGCCTCGTTGAGTTCGATC
>JBGPSQ010000109.1:0-9180 GCA_041490205.1 Gallionellaceae bacterium | reverse complement strand
CTCGGGCTGTTGATCACCACCATCCTGGTTTTCGGGGTGATTGCCGCCTCCAGTTGCGCGGGCGTCATCCTGAACCCCTGCTCGATGCCTGCCTGCACGATCACCGGCTTGCCCTCCGCGATGATCACGATGTCCGGGTAGGAAACCCAGTACGGTGCGGGAATGATCACTTCATCGCCGGGGTTGATCACCGCCAGCGCCAGGTTGAAAAAGCTCTGCTTGCCGCCGCAGGAAACCAGAATCTGCTTGGCCGTGTAATCCAGCCCGTTGTCGCGCTTGAATTTGGCGATGATTGCTGCCTTGAGCAAGGGCGTGCCGCCCACGGCGGTGTATTTGGTGAAGCCCTTGTTGATCGCTGCGATGGCCGCATCCTTGATGTGCTGCGGCGTATCAAAATCCGGCTCACCCGCGCCCAATCCTATGATGTCCTTGCCCTCGGCCTTCAGCTTCGCCGCGCGGGCGGTGACGGCAAGGGTGGGTGAAGGTTTGATGGCTTTTACACGGGCAGAAAGAGGCACGATTTTTCCTTACAAAGTATCTTGTTGCTGCGAATTATACCTGCTTGGATGAATAACGTGGAAGTTGCCTCGCACCAAGCCGGTCATCAGTCTTCCGTGGGGGTGTCTTCACTGATCCGGGACTCTTCGGTGAACACAGGGAATAGCAGCGGCAACAAAATCAGGGTGAACAGCGTTGCAGAAATGATGCCGCCGACAATCACCACCGCGAAGGGCCGTTGGGTTTCCGAGCCGATACCGTGCGAAAGCGCGGCGGGCAACAGGCCGATGTCAGCCATCAGCGCGGTCATCAGGATGGGGCGCAGGCGCGAGACCGCGCCCTCCATCACGCTTTCGCGCAGGCCAGCCCCGTTGCGCATCCCTTCCATGAACTGCTCCACCATGATGACGCCGTTCTGCACCGAGATGCCCGCCACGGCGATAAAGCCGACCGCCGCGGAAACTGACAGGTGCAAACCAGCCAGAGCCAGGCCGGCGAAGCCGCCGATCAGCGTGAAAGGGATCATCAGGATCACTAGCAGCGCCTTGCGCATGGAACGGAACGCCCAGAACAGCAGCACGAAAATCATCAGCACCGAGAGCGGCACGATCACCCTGAGCCGCGCCGCGGCGCGCTGCTGGTTTTCGAACTGGCCACCCCAGGTCATGGTGTAGCCGGGCGGCAGTTTCACCTGCTGTTTCACTTTTTCCATCGCCTCGGCCACGAAGCCGCCCTGGTCGCGCCCGAGCAGGTTGGCTTTCACTGCAACCATGCGGCCTCCGGCCTCACGGCCGATGCGCGCCGCGCCTTGGCGCACCTCGATGTTGGCGATGGCGCCCAACGGCAGCGTGCCTGCGCCTCCCGGCAAGTTGACGGGCAGGTTGCCCACGTCGTCCACCGCATCGCGGTAAGGTTCGGCGATGCGCAAGGTGACGTCGAAAATGCGGTCGCCCTCATAGAAAGAGCTGACCGCGCTGCCGCCCAGCGCGGTCTGTATCGTTGCATTCGCATCATTGATATTGATGCCGTAGCGCGCCATGCGCCCGCGATCGAGGGTGATGTTGAGTTCGGTCTGTCCGCCCACCTTGATCGCTGATACGTCGGTTGCGCCACGAATGCCGTTGATGATGCTCGCCACCTGGCCGGCCTTGTCCTCCAGAATTTCCAGGTCAGGCCCGAAAATCTTGATGGCAATCTCACCCTTCACGCCGGACAGCGCCTCTTCCACGTTATCCTGGATCACCTGCGAAAAATTGGTTGGTACCCCGGGTACCTCATGTATCTTGCGCGTCATGTCGGCGATCATGTCCTCCTTGTCGGCAAAGCGCCAGGTATCGTGCGGCTTGAGGTCGGCCATGATCTCCATGTTATTGGGGCCCTTTGGGTCGGTGCCGTCATCGGGCCGGCCCACCTGGGTCACGATGTTGTTCACCTCGGGGTAGGAGCGGAGTATGTCCCGCACCCGGCGCTCCACACCCTTGGTCGTCTCCAGCGCAGTCGCGGGCGGCAGGGTGATGGTCAACCAGATGTTGCCCTCGTCCAGCTTGGGCAGGAATTCGGTGCCGAGAAACAACGCGCCGGTCAGCGCCAGTGCCAGCACACCGATGGAGGCAGAGACAATGCGCTTGCGCTTGGTTTCCGCCCACAATAGCAAATGGCGGTACTTGTCCTGTAACTTATGCATCCAGACGCTGTGTTTTTCCGCCAAGTCCTTCTTCCTCACCGCATAGGCAAGCAGCGTGGGCACCAGCGTCAACGTCAGCAGGATGGCCCCCAGCAGGGCGAAGCTCAAGGTGAATGCCACGGGAGAAAAGATTTTCCCCTCCACCCTCTGGAACGTGAAAATCGGCAGGAAGGCCAGGATGATGATGGCCTTGGAAAACAGGATGGGATGCCCCATCTCGATGCAGGTCTGCTTGATCAGGTGGAGGCGCCAGCCGTAGGTATGGCGCTGCGGCGATGCATCCAGCTTGGCGAACGCCAGCTTCACCATCAGCGCCTCGACCAGCACCACTGCGCTGTCTATGATGATGCCGAAGTCCACTGCGCCGAGTGAGATCAGGTTGGCCGACACGCCCCTGCTGTCCATCAGGATGAAGGCAAACAGCAGCGCCAGCGGAATAATGACCGCCACCGCCAGTGCGGCATACCAGTTGCGCAGAAAAATCACCAGGATGGAAACCACCAGCAAGGCGCCGACCACCAGGTTTTCAGCCACGGTATGCACGGTGTGGTGCACCAGGTCGGTGCGGTCGTAGTAGGGAGCAATTTTCACGCCGGGCGGCAGCTTCAGGCCGAGTTCCTGGATGCGCTGCTTGATGCCCTCCACCACCTTGGTGGCATTCTGCCCCTTGGTCATCAGCACGATGCCTTCCACGATATTGTCGCGGTCGTTGAACGCCACGATGCCGGAGCGCGGGCGGTCGCCGATGGCGACTTCGCCGACATCGCCCACCAGCACAGTCTTGCCGTCCTTCGCGCTGACCACCACGCGCGCGATGTCGTCCAGGTTCCGGAACAGGCCGATGCTGCGCACCACCAGCGCCTCATCGCCGCGCCTCAGGATGCCGCCGCCGGCGTTGCCGTTGTTGGCCCCCAGCGCTGCTGACACCTGGTCTATGGTCACCCCGAACTTGCGCAGCAGGTAGGGATTGACGTGCACCTGATATTCCTTGATGGTGCCGCCGAAACTGTTCACATCCGCCACGCCGGGAACCTGCCGCAAGGCAGGACGGATCACCCAATCCTGCACCGCGCGCACTTCGTTGAGCGGCATGGAGGTCGGTGCGTCCAGTACATAACGATAGACCTCACCCACCGCATTGGAGAGGGGTGCCAGGCCCGGCTGCAAGCCTGGTGGCAGAGTGACGTTCTGCAAATGCTCCGTCACCTGCTGGCGTGCAAAATAATCATCGGTGTTGTCCGCAAAAGTAAGCGTCACCACCGACAGGCCGGTGATCGAGACCGAGCGCAACTGGGTCATGCGCGGTACGCCGCTCATTTCGCGCTCAATGGGCAGGGTCACGCTGCGCTCGACCTCTTCCGGCGCCTGGCCGCGCGCCTGCGTGATGATCTGCACCTGCACGTCCTGCACGTCGGGGAATGCCTCCACCGGCAAATTGTCGGCGGCGCGTATTCCCGCCACCAGCAATACCACCACGCCAGCCAGCACGAACACGCGCTGCTGCAAGGCGAAAGTAATCAGTTTTTCGAGCATGGGCTTTTGACTGTCATCACAGATTACCGGGCGTCACTCGGTAGCAGAGAGCTCGGAGTTCAGCAACAGCGCGCCGCTGGTCACCACACGCTCGCCTGCCTGCAAACCTTCCTTCACGTAGCTGTATTCGCTGCCCTGCATGGCCAGTGTCACGCGGCGGCGCTGCAACACGCCGGGTGTCTTTTCCACGAACAAGTAGCTATACAGTCCTTGCGTCACCAGGGCGGTGTTTGGAATGCGCGGCAGGCGCGAACTGGCGTCCGCGATAGGCGTGGCGCGCGCGAACATTTCCGGCCTGAGTTTCTGCTGCGCGTCGCTGACTTCACAACGCACAGTAATGCGCCTGGTCACCGGATCCAGCGTCTCGCCGACCACGGAAATCCTACCCGGAAATGTTTCACCCGGATAGGCATCCACCTCGATGAACACCGGCTGCCCGGCCCTGACCTTGCCGAGCTGGCGCTCCGGCAGGTCGATCTGCAGCCACAAGCGCTTGGGGTCGGTGATGACAAACAGGGGGCTGGTCGCATCCGGACGCACCTCGCTGCCGACACTGACCAATCGCTCGCTGACGATGCCCGCCACCGGGGCGCGCAGGATGAATTCGCCCTTCTGTGTCAGCGCATTGCTGTTCAGGTTCTTCATGTGCGCGTGAGCGCGCTTGGCCTCGGCATCGGCCTGGAGCATGTCTGCCTCGGCAGATTCCACATCCTTGCGCGCGATGCCCTGGGCTTCAAGCAATTGCTTGGCGCGCTCAAACGCCTTTTGCTTGCGCACCAGATCCGCATCGGCCTTGGCGCTGTCTGCCACCGCTTGGGCAAAATCCGGAGAATCCAGCACCACCAGCGGGTCGCCCGCCTTCACCCACCGGCCCATTTCCGTGCCGATGCTCAGCACCCGCCCGGCAATAGGAGAAAAAACGCGCGCGGTGTGGTTGTCGTCATAGGTGAGCCGCGCGTTGAGCGCCTCGGCCAGCGGCTCGGGCAGCGCCTCCACCTGCTTGATGCGCAGGAAGGCAAGCTGCGGTGCATCGGCGGTGAAATGCAGGGTATCTGCATCGCCCTGTTTCGCCGGTTCTGCTGCCGTGGTTTCCGGTTGTTCCGCGCCGCGAAATTTCTTGAAACCCCAATACCCACCCCCGGCCACGGCAAGCGCGAGCACACACCCTATCAAAATAATTTTTTTATCCGGCTTGTTCATTGCTTGGGCTCTTGTGTGTTATTGGGTTCATCTGCCTTCCGGGACGTTGGGGTTACGGCGGGCTCTTGGGTTGCCTGGACGCTCTTCTCCGAACGGTTCCACCAACCGCCGCCCAATGCCTGGTATAGCGCCGCCGTATCGCCCAGGCGGTTGGTCTGCGCCTGGATGAGCGTCACCAGGGCTTGCTGGTAATTCTGCTCGGCCAGCAGCAGCATCTGGTAGCTCACATCGCCCGCCTCGTAGCGCTTGCGAGTGATGTCGCGCGTCAGCTCCATGGCCTGCGCGGTGCTGGCGGCGGCCTTGAGCGCCTCGGCGTCCGCCTCGATCGCGTGCAGCGTATCGGCCACATTCTGCAAGGCTGCAATCACCGTGCCGCGGTACTGCGCGCCCGCCTGCACCAGCGCCTGCTGCGCGGCGCGCGATTTGGCGCGCAGCGCGCCGCCGTCGAAAATGGTGTAGGCCACATCCGCCCCCAGGTTGAAGAAACCGCCGCCGCTCCTGAACATCCAGCCGGGCGTGGCGGCCATACCGCCCACAGCACCCGTGATGGCAAACTGCGGCAGTGTGTTGGCAATTGCCACGCCATACTGGGCGCTGGCGGCATGCAGTTGTTCCTCGGCGGCGCGAATGTCCGGGCGCTGCTCCACCAGTTTGGAGGGCAGGCTCAGCGGCAGCTCTTCGGGCAGATGCAGCGAGGCCAGTTCGAAAGTCTCCGGCACATCCTCATTGGGCAGATTACCGGCCAGCGCGCGTATCAGGTCGCGCGTCAGGTCGAGTTGCTTTTTCAGCGGGATAAGCGATTGCTCGGTCTGCGCCAGCGCAGCTTGCTGTGCAGCGACATCCAGCGCCGAGACATACCCAAGCTTCTCCTGCTTTTGCAGAATCGCCAAATTTTCGCGGTTGGCGGCGACAATCTTTTCGTTCGCCGCAATCTGCGCGCGCAGCGAGGCTTCCTGCAGCGCGGCGGCCACCACGTTGGAGGCCAGGGTGATATAGGCTGCTTCCAACTGGTAGCGTTGGGCATTCATCTGCGCCTGCAGGGATTCGGCCGCCCTGCGATTCATGCCGAACAAATCCGGCGCATAGCCCACCGTCAACTGCGCGGTGTGAAAATTGTAATAAACCGGCGCATTGTATGGCGCGGGGCCGGCGGGATTGGAATATGTCTGGATCACCTGCCCATTGCCCTGCGTGCCCGGAGAGTTGCCGCCCATGTTGCCCGCCAGCTTGTTGCGCGTGGCGGAATAATTCACCCCGACCGTGGGATAGAAAAAACCCTGCTGCGCGTTGACATATTCCTCTGCCTGGCGGAGCGAGGCTTGTGCCGCCTCGATGCTGGGGTTTGCCTTGAACGACCGCTCGATCAGCGAATTGATCTGCGGCGACTGGAACAGCCGCCACCAGTCGAAGGGAATATCCTTGGCAGGGTCCAGGCGTTGCGAAGCACCCACCGGTGCGGACGCCGCCACCGTCTGCGCGGCCATGGGTGCGGAAGCTGGGGCATAGCCCGCAGCGGCAGGCGCCGCAGGCTTATTGAAATCCGGCCCCACCGCGCATCCGGCGAGCAGCGCCGAAAGCGCCAGCGCAAAAAGGCGCAGCTTGCCGGTTGCAATAATTTTGACCATGTGACGCAAGCCCATGAAATGCACCCAGGGAAACCACTACGCCCTTACCCAAGGCGCAGTGACAAATGGCGCGCATTATACCTGTGCGGGCTTACAACATGCTTACGGAGGGCGTATGAATATATGCGGGGGACGCGGACGAAGCGGTTCGTATTCCATCTCACCGCGCAGGAAAAGCTCAAACCAACCCCTGAATAGTGCTCAGGCGCTATTCGGTCATGCGGTATTGAAACAGCGGCTGCTCGATCAACGCGTGATCAAAGGGACAATCGGATGTTCACGCTGGTGCTTCTTAACCATTTTGGCAGCCTTCTTTTCCTTGGACGTATGCAGGGGTTTCTTTTTCGCCTGCTTCAGGGTTTCGTGGTGCTTGCCCATGATCGCTCTCCTTTACAGGAATTTAGGGAAATTGCGGTTTTATGCTACTCCTGTGCAGGGGGTTTGTCTGTATGTTGTTGCCGGATACAGACGGAGGATACTTTGCAGTGCGGACGCAGCCAGAGGCGGCGGGCTGAGCCCGCCCTGCCCCGCCATGGCAAATGGAGGCGAGCAAAGCGCCAGCCCAAGGCATGACACCTTTATTTGCGGCTGGTGCAAATCAGCCCAGCCGCAACACCTTCAATTTCGTCTCCACTGCCTTGCCTGCGCGCGCCCGCTGACCGAAATAATTGTGCAGGTCTGCATTCTCGATGACGAGTTGCTGGGTTTTGCTGCCGGATGTGCCGTGCAGCGTAACGGATGGCTGGTTGATGACGCGGCAACCCACCAGTTCGTCGTCGCCCTTCAGGTCCATCAGCATCATGCCCTTCCCTCCGCCCTGCAACGGCTTCAGTTCGGAGAACGCGAACAGCAGCAGCTTGCCGCTCTTGGCGAGCACCGCAACCAGCGCGGTATCCGAGAGCGGGATGATGGCGGGCGGCAAGATGACCTCGTCCTTCACGGTGATGAATTGCTTGCCCGCACGGGTGCGGCCCACCATGTCGCCGAGGAGGCAGGGGAAGCCGTAGCCCGCGCCGGTGGAGATCAGCACGGGGGTATCGGTCTTGCCGCACAGGGCCTGCACGATGCGCGCGCCGGGCGCCAGTTCGATGAAGGTGGCCAGCGGCGAACCGTCGCCCCTGCCCGATGGAAGCTGGGAAACGGGGGTGCTGCACACGCGCCCGTTGCTGCAAATCACGATGCACTGGTCGGTGGTGCGGCATTCGTAGGTGGCGGCCACGCTGTCGCCGTCCTTGAAGGCGATGGAGGTGGCATCAATGCCGTGTCCCTGGCGCATGCGCACCCAGAAGCGCTGGGAGATGAGTACCGTCACCGGCTCGTCGGACACCGGCATGGCAACCTTGGAAACTTCCGCTTCCTCGATCAGCGTGCGGCGCTCGTCGCCGTAGGTCTTGGCATCGGCCTCGATTTCGGCGGTGACCAGTTCGCGCATCGCCTCTTCGCTGCCCAGTACGCGTTTCAGTTCCTTGCCTTCCTGTTCCAGCTCCTTGATTTCCTTTTCGATGCGTATGCCTTCCATGCGCGCAAGCTGGCGCAGGCGGATTTCCAGGATGTCCTCGGCCTGCCGCTCCGACAGCTTGAACTTCGCCATCAGGTCTTCCTTGGGGCTGTCCGAGGCGCGGATCACAGCGATCACCTTGTCTATGTTGAGGAAGACAATCATGCGGCCCGCAAGGATGTGCAGGCGGTCATTCACCTGCACCAGCCGGTGTTCACAGCGGCGCGTCACGGTATGCAGGCGGTAATTCACCCATTCGCGGATCGCCTGCGTCAAGGATTTCTGCTGCGGGCGGCCATCCAGGCCGATCATGGTGAGGTTGACTGGCGCCGAGGTTTGCAGGCTGGTGTGGGTGAGCAGCACGGCCATCATGTCGTCGGGGTTTTGGCGCGATGACTTGGGCTGGAACACCAGGCGCGTCTTCTGTGACTTGTCCGACTCGTCCGCCACCGAATCCAGCACGGAGAGGATGAGTTGCTTGTTCTGCACCTGGTCCTGCGTGAGCGATTTCTTGTTCAGCTTGACCTTGGGGTTGGTCAGCTCGTCTATTTCTTCCAGCACCTTCTGGGCCGATACGCCGTGCGGGAATTCGTAAACGACAACCTGCCACTGTCCGCGCGCGAGCTGCTCGATGTTCCAGCGCGCCCGCATCTTGAGCGAGCCGCGCCCGGTTACGTAGCATTCACGGATGTCTTCGTGAGAGGAGATGATCTGCCCGCCGCCGGGAAAATCCGGGCCGTGTATATAGGACAGCAGCTTGTCGTCCTTGATGTTGGGATTCTTCGCCAGCGCGGCGGCAGCCTTGGCGACTTCCCTCAGGTTATGCGAAGGAATTTCGGTCGCCATACCGACCGCGATGCCGGATGCGCCGTTGAGCAGCACCATGGGCAGGCGTGCAGGCAGCATGGCGGGTTCCTGGAACGCGCCATCGTAGTTGGGGATGAAATCCACCGTGCCCATGTCCAGCTCGGACAAGAGCAGGTCGGCGATAGGAGTAAGCCGCGCTTCGGTGTAACGCATGGCCGCTGCATTGTCGCCATCGCGGCTGCCGAAATTGCCCTGGCCGTCCACCAGCGGATAGCGCTGGGCGAATTGCTGGGCGAGACGCACGAGCGCGTCGTACACCGCCTGATCGCCGTGCG
>JBGPSQ010000108.1:0-9249 GCA_041490205.1 Gallionellaceae bacterium | reverse complement strand
TGTTGCTGCGCGGCTCAGAGAGGGTAGCTTCCCACTTGAGGTTTCCGCTGGCAAGGTCTATTGCCGCCAGCTTGCCCCCGGCAAAGCCGGCGAATATCGTGCCGCCGCGAATTGTCACCCCGGCACTGCTGCGCACCACCAATCCAGGCATGGAGTGTTCGTACAGCCATCGGCGCTTGCCGTCAGCGATGTTGAGGCCCGCTATGCGGCCATCGCCGCTGCGTACCACCACGACTTCTCCGTCAATTTGAGGCGGGCCCAGCACTTCGCTGGAAACCACGGTCCGCCAGCGCAGCTTGCCGTCTTCGCCATAAGCCAGCACCTCGCCTTTTTCACCGCCTGCAAGAATCAGTCCGTGGCCTCCGCCCAGCCCACCGGTGATGGTAATGCCGCTATCGACCCGCCACTGCTGTTCACCGCCATCCGGTTTCAGGCGTAATATTTTTCCCTTGGCGTTGGCGACATAAATTGAACCGTCCAGCATGATAGGACGCAGTATGCTGTTTCCCATTTCGCCGTAGTCGCGCTTCATGCGCCAGCGTACCTGACCGGGATGGACGATTGGATTGGCCGATTGGTCGGTCGAAAATCCCACGTTTCCGATGTTGCGGCGCCAGCGCAGGGTGAAGGCGGCGCTCGGCTTGAAGTTGCCGGGATCAGGGATGGCTTCATTGTCGGCTGCCGTCTTTTCTGCAACTCCCGGTTTTTCGGTAGAGGTGACTTTTAAATCTGTTGAGTCCTGTTCCGGCGCAGAAGAGCATCCGGCCAGCAGGATCAACAAGGCAGGTGCGGCAAGGCGCAATTTCACTTCGCCACTCCCGGCACATTTCCGCTCTGCGCTTTAGCGCTGGCTGCTCCCGTTCCAGACGTTTTCCCTTCAGGCGTTACGCCGAGCGCATCCAGTTTCATCTGGAGCACGACCGTGTAATTTCCCTTTGTGTTGGCCTTTTCCAGCGCATGCTTGTATGCGGCGCGTGCCTCGTCTTTTTTGCCTTGTGCGTTATATACATCGCCCTTCAGGTCGAGGTACAGGCTGTTGAAGGATTCGGGATGTTCCGCATCCAGCAATTTGAGCGCATCGTCGTATTTCTTTTCGTCCAGCCGCAAGCTGGCCAGCTTCAGGCGCGCCACATCCTGCAAGCTATGTTCGGAAGCATGTTCCATCACCCATTGTAACTGGGTGGCGGCGGCAGCGGTATTCTTGGCATCGATGTTGATCTGTGCGGCAACCAGCTGGGCGCGTGCTGCATAAATCGTCTGGCCGTATTTGCTGACCACGATTGCCGCAGCGTCATCAACGTGCTTGGGATCGTTGCTTCCAACCTGCCTGGCAACCTCTTCAAACAGCGCAGCCGCTTCGGCTTGCTGATTTCCCTGCCAGTATTTCCAGCCGAATATCCCGCCAAGTACAGCCGCCACCAGCAACACAGCCATGAGCGTGCGCGTACCGCTTTCCTTCCACCAGGCCTTGAGCGCATCAACCTGTTCCTGTTCGTGCATATCCAGAGCTGCCATGTTTCTTCCTCTATATGTCTATTGTTTGATCAATTCGTGGATCCTGTGCGGCAATTCCGGCAGCGCCACCCGCACTTGTTCTCCGCCGCGCAGCGGCTTTAGCGTCGCATCCCCGGCGGCGGCTTCGTCGTCGCCTATGATGACCGCGCAAATTGCATTGCTACCGTCCGCTTTTTTCATCTGCGACTTGAAACTGCCGCCGCCGCAGTGCAGCAATACTTTCAATCCGGCATCGCGCAATTGCTCCGCCACTACATGCGCGATGCCGTCTGCCTGCTCGCCCTGGTGTACCAGATACACATCCAGCGGCGCGGGCGGATTTTCCATGCCGTCTTCCTGTAACAGCGCCAGCAGGCGCTCGATGCCCATCGCGAAGCCGCATGCGGGCTGCGGCTTGCCACCGATCTGCTCAATCAGTCCGTCGAAACGCCCGCCCGCGCAAATGGTGCCCTGTGCGCCCAGCCTGGTCGTGACCCACTCGAACACGGTGCGGTTGTAGTAATCAAGGCCGCGCACCAGCCTCGGATTGATCTCGTATGCTACGTCGTGGCGGCGCAAAATTGCCTGCACCGCTTCAAAATGCGTCAGCGCTTCCGCATCCAATTCGTCCATCAGCTTGGGCGCGCCCGCGATGATGTCCTGCATCGCCGGGTTCTTGCTGTCCAGGATGCGCAGCGGGTTGCTGTGCAAGCGGCGCGCCGCATCGGCATCCAGCGCATCCTGATGCTGGCTGAAATACGCGATGAGTTTCTCGCGGTGGCGGTGCCGCGCCGCCGTGTCGCCCAGCGTGTTGATCTGCAAGCTCACGTCGCGGATGCCCAGCTTGCGCCACAGCCGCGCGCACATCAAAATCATCTCGGCATCGATGTCCGGCCCGGCAAAGCCCATGGCCTCCACGCCAAACTGGTGAAACTGGCGGTAGCGACCCTTCTGCGGGCGCTCGTGGCGGAACATCGGCCCGCTGTAATACAAACGCTGCGGCGCATTGTACAGCAGGTTGTGCTGCAACACCGCGCGCACGCAGGAGGCTGTGCCTTCCGGGCGCATGGTCAGTTCATCGCCGTTTAGCTCGTCGGAGAAGCTGTACATCTCTTTTTCGACGATGTCGGTCACTTCGCCGATGGCGCGCTTGAACAGCGCCGTCGGCTCCAGCAGCGGCATGCGAATATTGCGGTAGCCGTATGATTCCAGCCACTCGCGCACGATGTCCTCGAACCACAGCCACAGCCCAGCCTCGTCGGGAAGTATGTCGTTCATGCCTTTTACGGCCTGTAGCGTCGGATTGCTCATAGCTTGCGATATGTCCTTGCCACGTAGTCATCCACGACTTTCTGGAATTCCTGGGCGATGTTGTCGCCGCGCAGCGTTGTTACTTTTTCGCCGTCCACATATACCGGGGCGGCGGGGTTCTCGCCGGTACCTGGCAGGCTGATGCCGATGTTGGCCAGCTTGCTTTCGCCGGGGCCATTCACGATGCAGCCCATCACGGCGACGCTCATTTCTTCCACACCGCTGTATTGGGTGCGCCATACCGGCATCTGGGTGCGCAGGTAGTTCTGGATGCTCTGCGCCAGTTCCTGGAAAACGGTGCTGGTGGTGCGACCACAGCCGGGGCAGGCGGTGACCATGGGCGCGAAGGAGCGCAGCCCCATGGTCTGCAATATCTCTTGTGCCACCAGTACTTCGCGGGTGCGGTCTCCGCCCGGTTCGGGGGTGAGCGATACGCGGATGGTGTCGCCCAGCCCTTCCTGCAACAGGACAGACATGGCGGCGGTGGAGGCGACGATGCCTTTGGAGCCCATGCCCGCCTCGGTAAGACCTAGATGAAGGGGGTAGTCGCAACGCTTGGCCAGTTCGCGATAGACGGCGATCAGATCCTGCACTTCACTGACTTTGCAGGAGAGCACGATGCGGTCATGGGGCATGCCCAGCTCTTCGGTGCGTTTAGCGCTATCCAAAGCGGAGACGATCAGGGCTTCGCGCGTTACTTCGGCCACTTCTTTCGGCTGCGCCAGCTTGGCGTTTTCGTCCATCATGCGTACCACCAGGTCCTGGTCGAGGCTGCCCCAGTTCACGCCGATACGCACCGGCTTGTCGTATTGTTTGGCGACGCCGATCATCATGGCAAACTGGTCTTCGCCCTTGCGGTTCTTTCCCACGTTGCCGGGGTTGATGCGGTATTTCGCCAGCGCCTTGGCGCAATCGGGAAATTCGGTGAGCAGGCGGTGGCCGTTGTAGTGGAAATCGCCGACCAGCGGCACGGTACAGCCCAGGGCATCAAGCCGAGCGCGGATGTGCGGCACGGCAGCGGCAGCTTCGGAGGTATTCACGGTGATGCGCACCAGTTCGGAACCGGCCAGCGCCAGTTCCTGCACCTGTTTTACGGTGGCGGTGATATCGGCGGTGTCGGTGTTGGTCATCGACTGCACCACGATGGGCGCCCCGCCGCCGATTGCGATGCTTTCGACCATGACACGCTGAGTGACATGGCGCGCAATGTGGGTGTGGCTCACGCGCTTACTCCAGCCTCAAGCGAGCGACATCCTGGTCGGCATGCGTCCCCAAGTCCAGGGCTTCGTCCTTATAGTACACCCTTACTCCCTTGGCGTTGCCTATGGTCACGGAAAACGGCGGGGAACCCGAAACGCTCTGGCTGGTGCCTTGTTTCCCGAGCATGGACAGCAATATTTTCCCATTGCCGTCTTTAATTTCCACCCACGAGTCCTCATCGAATTCCAGGCGAACCGGCCGTGCGGGGCGCTGCTTGCGCGGCACGGCCTCATTGTTGGCCGAGACAGCGGAGGCGGGAGAGGCCTTGCGAGCAGCGGGCTTGGCCGCCGCTATAACGGATGTTCCGGGCAGTGCGGGAGCAGTAGCAACGCTTTCTTTTGCGGGCTGCATAACCGGACCAGCCTTTGTTTCCGATCCTGTTTGGGTTTCAGTACCTGTTTGCGCTTCCGGGCCAACCTTGTGTTCTCCGCCTGGCTGGGTTGCTGTACCGATTTGCGTTTCGGTGGCGGGTTTTACTTCCGCTCCAGTTTTTGCGCCGGTTGCGGGCTTGGGCATGGCTTCTCCGGCATCATATTTCCAGGCCAGGAAAACGATGACCACGGCAACCGCCAATGCACCGGCCAGCCAAATCAGGTTCTGTTTGCGCGTTCCAGAATCGCCGGGGAGGACATCTTCCCTGGCACGTTTTACAGGAACTGCCTCTTGCACAGGCGCACCCGGCAAGGCTTCCAGCAAGGGTGCTTCGGCGATTTGCAGCAAACGGGCATAGCTGCGCACAAACCCCCTGACAAACGTCAATTCCGGAAGCCGCTCGAAATTTTCTTCTTCAAGTGCCGTAATCTGGCGTGGAGCGAACTTGAGCCGTATGGCGACTTCCTCCACGCTCATGCCCATGTTCTCGCGTGCTTCGCGCAGTGTTGCCCCCACGCCGGATTTAGTTGCGCCCAGCGCCTGTTCCATGCCTTGTTGCCTTTCCATTATCGTATTTGCCCCACCATTGCCGATTCGCGTGAATCGGGAAATTCTTTTCTCAAACGCGCGGAATAAGCAGCTTTCGCGCTGCTGTTTCCGAGCTTGTGCTCAATGCGTGCCGCCAACAGCAGGTTTTCCGGGCTGAGGCGTGAAGAAACCGCTTTCTCGTAGCGTGCAAAGGAGGCCTTGGCTCTTGGATAGTCGCCGACGGAAAACGCCAAGTCTGCCACTTCAACCAACGCATCCGTCAATTCCGGCTGCAGGATCATGGCTCTTTGCAGGTACACCTCGGCATCCTGGTATTGCCCGATTTTCTTGGCGCAGACGCCTGCATTCATGTATGCCGCCCCCGGTGTAGAGTAAAGCGGGTCTTTTGCGGCGGACAGAAAGTGCTTGATGCCGTCGCGCTCACGCCCGTGCATGCACAGGAACAGCCCATAGTTATTGTGTGTGTCGGAATTGGCCGGATCCAGGTTAAGGCCGTGCTGGAAATCGCTTTCCGCCTCGGGATCCTCCAGCAACGCCATGTGCACCAGTGCGCGCACGTTGTAGGCGGGTGCATAGTGTGGATCGGTGCGCATTGCTTTTGCCAGTTCCTCGAGTGCTATTTTGAAATTCTTGCGGCTGTAATAGTCGGCAGCCAGTTCAGTGCGAACTTTGGCCAGCATCCTTGCGTGTTCTGCATCCAGGGGGCGCTCTTCGCTGCTATCCGAAGCGCAGCCGGTCAATCCACAGGCTGCCACGGCTAAAGCCAGCCATTTCATGATCGAAAGCCACTTCATGTGCGCACCTCCATCAGTCGTTGCGTCCTTTTGGTCTTGTCCTGAACCTGCCCTGCCAGTTGCCCGCAGGCCGCCGCGATGTCGCCGCCACGCTCCTTGCGCATGGTGGTCACGATGTCCGCCTCCATCAACACGTCGCGGAAACGCAGCACCGCCCCTTGCGAAGAACGCGCGTAAGGCGCTTGAGGGAACGGATTGAATGGGATCAGGTTGAATTTGCACGGCACGTCCCGCACCAGCGACAGCAGTTCGCGCGCATGCTCAACGGAGTCGTTTACGCCATCCAGCATCACGTATTCAAACGTGATGAAGTCGCGCGGCGCTTTTTCCAGGTAACGCTGGCAGGCCGCCATCAGTTCGCGCAGCGGGTATTTTTGGTTGACTGGCACCAGTACGTCGCGCAGCCTGTCGTTCGGCGCATGCAGCGACACTGCCAGCGCTACCGGACATTCTTCGCGCAGGCGATCCATCGCGGGCACGATGCCGGAAGTGGATACCGTGACGCGGCGGCGCGACAGGCCATAGGCGTTGTCGTCCAGCATTAGCCGCAGCGCGCTCACCGTATTGTCGAAATTCAGCAGCGGCTCGCCCATGCCCATCATCACCACGTTGGTGACCGGCCAGTTGCCGTTGGCGTGGCGGCCCACTTCGCGGTTCGCCCACCACAACTGCCCGATGATTTCCGCCGTGGAAAGGTTGCGGTTGAAACCCTGCTTGCCGGTGGAACAGAAAGCACAGTCCAGCGCGCACCCGGCCTGGGTCGAAACGCACAGGGTGGCCCGGTCTGTCTCCGGGATGAATACGGTTTCCACTGCATTGCCCGTGCCCACGTCCAACAGCCACTTGCGCGTGCCGTCTTCCGACAGTTCCTCGCGCATCACTTGCGGCGATTGCACGAAGGCGGTTTCCTTGAGTTTGCCGCGCAGCGAGAGCGCAAGATCGCTCATCGCATCGAAATCGGCCTCCCCGGACTTGTGCACCCAGCGCAACACCTGGCGCGCACGGAAGGGCTTCTCGCCCATTTCCGCGAACCAGGCGCTGAGCTGCTGCGCATCAAAATTGAGGAGGTTCTGTGTCATTAACGGGAATGGATATTTTTCGGCGCAAAGAAATAGGCAATCTCGGTGGCCGCGTTTTCAGCGGAGTCCGAGCCATGCACTGCGTTGGCGTCGATGCTGTCGGCGAAGTCGGCGCGAATGGTGCCCTTGTCGGCCTTCTTCGGGTCGGTGGCGCCCATCAGGTCGCGGTTTTTCTGGACGGCATTCGGGCCTTCCAGCACCTGGATCATGACTGGGCCGGAGACCATGAAATTCACCAGGTCGTTGAAAAACGGGCGGGCGCGATGCACTTCATAAAAACCTTCCGCTTCGGCGCGAGTGAGGTAGCGCATTTGCGCGGCGACGATCTTCAGTCCGGTTTTTTCGAAACGGGAATAAATTTGCCCGATGACGTTTTTGGCGACGGCGTCGGGTTTGATGATGGACAGGGTGCGTTGAACAGCCATGCTGCTTTCTCCAAATGTTAAAAATTATAGGGTTGAGAGGGAATTCAGCCTGACATTTTAACAGGATTTGTGCCCCATGTCCCAAGTCCTAAGCCCGTTGTGGGCCAGTCACGCTTGCGCCCATCGCAAAACCACGCCCTCTTCGCCCGGCGCCACGCGCCACGCGCATTCCATGCCGATTTCGGGCGCTGCCACCAGTGTTTCGCCGCAATATAGCAGCGGCCAGCCCGCGCGTTGCCAGGGCGGGATGCCATATTCCTGAAACAGGTAACGCAGCGAGCGCGCCGGGCGCGCGGCATCCGGGCGGAGCGTTTCTTCCCCGCGCCGCAGCCGTACGGTGACTGGCGCGGCTGCGAGCTTTTTCGCACTGATGCCCTCACCGCTGCAATGCACGAAGTGCAAGACTCCGCCCGGTAGCGAAAGCAGTCCCTCGCCGCGCCATATGACACTGAAATCCACAGCAGGTTCAGCCCGGGCAGGGCAAACATGCGCACGGCCCCGGAAGCGCCGCATTTCCCAATCGCCCCATGCAATGCACACTTGCGCGTCTTCTCTGGCAGCGCAAAGCTGGCGCAGCATTTCTTCCAGGCGCGGGTTTTCGGGCATCAATGCGCCGCGCTTCTGCAGGAACCAGCGCAGCAGGTTCTTTGCGCGCATCGCGTCGAATTCCGCCAGTCGTGTCACGGCCAGCGTTGCGCCGTCGAACGCGCCCTGCGCATCCTGTTCCGCGAGGACATCCAGCAGTGCATCCGCCTCTGCGAAGTGGTGCGCCCCTCGCGCCAGCGTGGTTCGGCAGGCAGGGAAACGCTCTTCCAGCAGCGGCAGCACGCGGCGGCGCAGGAAATTGCGCGGATAGCTCTCATCGGCGTTGCTCTCGTCTTCAACCCATGCCAGAGCGTGTTCTCTCGCATAGGCTTCCAGTTCGGCGCGGGAGATGTCCAGCAGGGGGCGCAGCAAGACGGCGCCGTGCGCGACGTTCTTGACGGGCGGCATCGCCGCAACCCCCTTCACGCCTGCGCCACGCAGCAGTTGCAGCAACAGGGTTTCGGCCTGGTCGTCCTGGTGATGGGCGAGTGCAATGAAATCCGTGGGCTGGCGGGCAAGCGCCTCATGGCGCAATTTGCGCGCTGCGGCTTCGATGCCCATGCCGCGTAGCGGGGCGATGTTTACACGTTCGATGTGAAGGGGAATGCCGTGCTGCGTACACAGCTCTCCGCAGAATGCCGCCCATGCATCGGCATGCGGGCTGATGCCGTGATGCACATGAAGTGCGGAGAGTTTCCAGGAATGTTGCGGGGCAAGCTGGGCAAGCAGGTGCAGCAGTACGACGGAATCCACTCCGCCGCTCAAACCAATCAGGATGGAACTGCCCGCGGGGACATGGGGCGCGAGCGCAACGGCTGCGCGCCCCGGCAAATCACTTGATTTCGACTTCCTTGAATTTGCCATAAGCCATCAGGCGATTGAAGCGCTCCTGCAGCAGTTCTTCCGTGCTTTTTCCCTGCACATTCTTGAGTGCCTCGCGCAATGTTTTCTGTACCGCCTGCATGGTCCCCGGGTAATCGCGGTGCGCGCCGCCTAGCGGCTCGGGGATGATCTTGTCTATCAGCCCCAGTTTCTTCAGGCGCTCAGCGGTGATACCCAGCGTTTCTGCCGCTATGGCGGCTTTCCCGGCATCCTTCCACAGGATGGATGCACAACCTTCGGGTGAAATGACTGAATAGGTGGCGTATTGCAGCATCAATGTGGTGTCGCCCACCGCGATCGCCAGCGCGCCGCCAGAGCCGCCTTCGCCGATGATGGTGCAAATGAGGGGCACGCGCAGTTCAGCCATTTCATAAAGATTGCGGCCTATGGCCTCGGACTGGCCGCGTTCTTCCGCGCCCACGCCCGGATAGGCGCCGGGCGTATCAATGAAGGTCAGCACCGGGATGTTGAATTTTTCGGCAAGCCGCATCAGGCGCA
>JBGPSQ010000107.1:0-9278 GCA_041490205.1 Gallionellaceae bacterium | reverse complement strand
GCTGATTGCGCCGATACGCCTAGGTTGGTTCAACTGCCTTCGGCTTCGCGGGGGCCTTGGTTCTCGGGGCGGCCTTGGGCTTTGCCGGGGTCTTGGGCTTTGCGGTGGTCTTGGGCTTTGCTGCGGTACTGGTTTTTTTGACGGCCTTCGCCTTCGCTGCTGCTTTTGCTTTTTTCGCGGCCAGCGCCTTCTTCTTGGCGTCTTCCTTTTTCTTGGCCTTCTCCATGGCTTTGCGCCATTCGAGGAGTTGTTTATCTTCCCGCTCCATTTGCACGGCCATCGCTTTTTCTTTGCTTAGTTTTTTCTTATGCAGGCGGGCCGCGAGCTTGTCGGACATTCTGGATAACAAACGTTCGGCTTCTTCTGCATTCAAGTTCCGAACCTTGGCTGGATAATCAGGCTTGCTGGGCTTTGCCATTTTGTATTTCCCCTTTAGTTTAGTACGCTCTTCTGGCTGCTACTTATGCCGAATGGTTGAAGCGTACCCCTTCCGTCAAGCGCTTACAAGTGTAACATTTCAAACTGATGGGGTCGGCCATGGGCCGCGTTCCGACAAGTCCGCGTTGGGGGTAACAACCAACTGGCATTGCGCCGGATGTAACGGCACTCATTCGGCGCAATGCGCTACGCTTATTGACGTATATGGACACCTCCCGTTTTGCAAGCAACCCGCGTTGATGGTTTGGGGGCAACTGCTTCCGTAGATCCGGCTTCCTGTAGGGTGGCGAGCCACCCGAGCCATGATGGAATTCGCGCACAAGTTTCAAATCGCCCTGGCGGCTTTGCCGTACGCTTCTCCGGCAGGGAGCCCGTCCAATAAGCGAGATACTTTCGCCGGTCTGACCTGTTTGTCATCTATTCGTTTTGCCATGTAATTGCTGTTCGATGTCACTAAATTGGCGGAACACCCCTGCGTGGTTTCTCCGGCCTTGTACATCCGCCCCCCGCATTTCTGGTAAGCTGCGTTCGAATCGTTCGCAACCCTTATGCGCCATGAATAATTTGCTGCGGGCTGCGCAACACAAAACCAAAAGCCAATGCGCGGTGTATGTGGCCGATGGAGTGGCGGCAGAGCATGGCGCGGCGGGTTTCGATGTTTTTTTCGCTCAAGGTTATTTTGACCATCACAAGAAGGGGGTATCAAATGAAAGTCAGTAAGCAGGCCATTTCCATGCTTGTCGTTATTCTCATTGCAGCCTTGTCTGGCTGCGCCAGCATGCCGTCGCCGGATGCGATGAAGGAAGCTACAGCTTCATTTCAGCTGCCCAAGCTGCCCGAGAGCGGCAAGGCCATGATCTATGTAGTGCGGCCATCCGACACGGGCGGGCTGGTCCGGTTCAATGTGTTCGTGGACGACCAGGCGGCGGCGTCGGAAGTCGGCTTTACGCGTGGCAGCCAGTACATCTATTTCAGCGTGGTGCCGGGTAACCACAAGATATTCTCCAAGGCCGAGAACTGGGCGGATGCGGAAGTCTCCGCCAAGGCTGGCGATGTCATCTATATCAAACAAGACGCCTCCATGGGCTTCATCATGGCCCGCAACACGATCTCCAAGATCGAAGATTACGAGGGCAAGTATCACGTGAAGACGCTGACGCTCGGCACCATCGAAAAGGCAGAGAAGTAAATCCATTCTGCAAAGGGTGGAACGCCCCGCAAGGGGGCTTCCGCTCTGAGCCTGCTCGAATTGCGGGATGCATCGAGTGTGACCATAATTGTTTGAGTTGTCCGGGACAGTCGTGAGTCAGGTCGTATAGATTATAATTGCACCGGCCAATGAGGCCGTCCAAGCCTTGTCAGACTGCCCGCCCCATGTCAGATTACCTGTCAGCTCGCATCGAACATCCAGTCCTGCTAATCGTAGTCGCCTTCATGTGCAGTCCTGCGCTGTTCTATTTGGCGCGGTGGTTCTTCGAGGATTTGGAGGCATTCCTGAAAGAAGCCGGCTATCGTGATGAAGATGATATTTGGTGGAAGTTTATCCGGTTCGGACGGGTTGATTATTTCTTCTGGTACAAGGTCATTGGCTTCCTCGGCATATACGGAATATTGGTCGGGCTCAGCTACCACACGATTGCACGGCTGCTGTAACCCGCCTGGGGCCGAAGCCCCGCAGGGGTGTTCTGCCAATTTAGAAACATCTGGCGGAACCGCAAGCGTTCCGCCCACGGGGCTGACAAGGCCGCCCTCCGTCAAGCCCGTGTAGCCCGGCAGGATGCGCTGAGGCATGAAGCGCATCGTGCGCACTCGACCGGTGCGGTTCATTTGATTCACCGCATCCTGCGCCATTGCCGCCATGCCGGCCATATTCGGAATCCGGTAGAATACCGGAGGCGGCCTGGGGGGCGGGCCGATGCGGCTGGCGGATTGGGTTTTAGAAGTAACGCTGCCTTGCCGCAATTGTTTGCGCGTTTGTTGTTTGCACTGCATAAAGGGGGATGTGGCATGTCTGTACTGCTGAAATTTCTGTTCGCCGCGATAGCGGGTTATGTGATCTACCGGGCTTTTTTTGTGCGCGCGGCGGCTCCCGCCCAGGTGACAACTTCCCGCAGCGAGCGGGGCTTTGCCTTCCTTTCAAACGGCTTGCTGTTCCACCGCGAGCGCGGGGGCGAGTTGAAGCAGGTGCACAGCCCTTACATTGAAGAGGCGATGGATCGCCGCGAGCAGGCGCGCGACCGGCATAGCTGGAAGGAGGGGACGAGCTTCAATGTGGCGGCGGGCGGCGGCAGGCGCAGCTATGAGGGGCAAAACACGCCCATCCAGGTGATGTCGGCGGCTTTTGCGCCCAACGGCGATCTGCTTTATTTCCTGAAGAACGAAAACATGGGCGGCCTGTTTTGCCGCGAGGCGGCCACGGGCAAGGAGTTGCGCGTGCTGTTCCGGCAAAACCTGCTGCTCTCCGACCTGAACGCTTCGCCGGATGGCGCGCTGCTGGCGGCATCTTCGCAGCAGATAGGCGGGGTGGCGAATATTGTGCTGTTCAATAGCGATGGCAACGGCTACCGCGAGGTGACCGGCGGCGACACGATGGATTCCGCCCCGGCCTGGATTCCGGGCTCGCCCAACTGGCTGCTGTTCCAGTCGTCCGGGCTGGCGCGCGATGCCGAGGGCTATATCGTGGCGCAAGGCCCCGCCAGCATCCAGCGGCTGGATATGGGGCAGGGCACCGTGACGCCCATCCTGGACGATTCCGGCTACGATCACCTCAAGCCGCGCGTCGCCCCGGCGGGCAATCTGCTGTATATCCGCAGGCCCTATCAGGCGCCGCACTACGGCGCGGGAAATGTGCTCATGGATACGCTGCTGTTTCCCTTCCGCCTGCTGCGCGCCGCGTTTCACTACCTCAATTTCTTTTCGCTGATGTATACCCGCAAGCCGCTCACCAGCGCCAACGGCCCGGCGGTGCAGGCCGACATCAAGAACATCCTGCTGCAGGGCCGCCGCATCGACGCGGAAAAAGCCGTGCGCGGCGCGCGCCCCGTGCAGGGCGTGCCCTCCCTCGTGCCCGACACCTGGCAGCTCATCAGCCGCAATCCGGATGGCGCGGAGCGCGTGCTTGCCACCAATGTCGCCTCATACGACATCAGCCCGGACGGCACCATCGTCTATTCCAATGGCCGGGGCGTATTCGTGCTGGATCAGGATGGCGCATCGCGGCTGGCCCTGACGGGCGAGCTGGTGGCCGAGGTGGTGGCGGCGATTGCGTGAAGATGACCTGTTGGGCGGGTACGTAGCATGCGTAGGATGGGTGGAGCGTAGCGATACCCATCATCGTTCCTGATAGCCGCGATGGGTATCGCTATGCTCCACCCATCCTACGATACTTCAATTTCCAAAGCCCGGCGGGATGTACTGAAGTGAGAAGCGCACCCCGCGCCACTTATGCGTTCAGCATGTTGAATATTCGTTTTGCTTCCCCGCCTGATTGCTGATATGTTTCCTGTCAGCATCGATGAGAACCGGAGGGTGATATGGGCGATTACATTCTTACATTGAGCCGAGCTGATTTTATCCATAAGCACTTTCTCGAGTGGTCGTTCGGCAGGCCGCTCGATCAACTTCCGGACCGGGATAAATTCGAAATGCTTACGCATCCCGCCGAGCTCCACTATCTTGCCTATATTTACAACTGGGACGATGGCCCGGTTGTGATGGAGTGGATAGTCGATAGTCCGCTTTGCTCAAAGGCCACGGCCAACCTGATTTTCTGGCTGGTCAGGCCGGACTACTACACGCGCTACGACCTGAATGCGGTCAACGAAACGGACGATTATGACGATGATCTGGAGGTTTTGAGAGTGCTGCGGAAGATACTCGAAAAGCACAAGAAGGACGATTTCCACGGTTGCCAGATTGCCTTTGATCCGGAGGACGAACTGGAGGAACTGATGGAGAGAAGACCGAAATGGACCGTGCCCCCGGCGCTTTACGAGAAGCTTGAGGGTGACGAGATGATGGTGGAGACGAGGCCAGAGGTTTAGCCCGGCGGATGCGCTGAGGCCATTGGATTCATGTATCAATCCTTGTTCATCTTTCGGGGAATCTAATGCTTCGATTACATTGGTCGGCGCGTTCCGTCATCCGCCGCAAGCCAGAGAAAAGAGAAAATCCCTCCTGGCCGGAAATTGAGGACGCGCTTGGCACAGTCCGCGACGGCCCGGGTTGGGTAAGCATTCACGTTCTCGACCAATCCAAGGGTCTTGAAGTGACGTATCTGAACGGCAAGCGCTACCGGTCGCTGGGCGAGCCCGTCAACTCGCTCCAGGTGCATGCGGACAAAGGCTACTACATGCTGATGCTGGGAGAGCTTGTGGATGGCGAGCACCAGGTGCGAACCTATAACAAACCGTCCAGGGACACCGCCTTGGCGGGAGTGCAAGTGGACATATTGGGTGACCCGTGGTCTTACAACGACCTCTGCCGTGATTTTGAGATTGTAGTCAAAATCTTCCGGGAATTTTTCGAAACAGGCGATGTTTCGCAAGAGCTGATGGACTGAATTGCACGCAGCGCGGGTGCGCCCAAGCGGTGCGATTCAGCCCGCCCTCCCCGCTGGGGCAGGTGGTGCAGCACGCTCAGCCGATGGCGCGGAAGCCCCCGCTGCGGAGCGTTTGCTGCCCGGCGGCAGCGACATGATCACGATGCCGAAGGAGGCGGTCAGGCCCAGTTGCTTGATGCGGGTATCGTAAGCTTTTTTCACGCATTCGCCAGTCTGGCAGATGTCGCGGGCATTTTTCAGCCAATCCCGCTGGCTTTCCACCACCTGCCGCTTTATGTCGGGGCGCTTCAGGGCCTGCTGGTACTGAGCCTCCAACGACTCGTCCAGCTTGGAAAGGCCATCATCCGCGCATATCAATTTTTCAACGTTGGTCTGTGCCTTGGCGCAATCGAAACTGGCGGCGCTCGCCGGCCCGAACAGCAGCCAGCCCAAAATGATCCATCCGGCGTATTTCATCACCCTCCCTTCGTTGATAAAGGTGCCCTTCGAACCCTGCCTGCACCCATTCAGCGAAATCAGCACACTATCAACAATGCCCGGCATCCACAATAGACCGAAATGTCTAGATAATCCGCAATAGCTATACATTTCGCATATCCCGCGCGGCTTGCCGGGCTGGGGGCGCGATGGAGAAAATCCCCCCGCTCCGAACTATCATGCACGCGCCGTCGGCCTCGTTGCATGTGCCGAGGCACGATGCGCATCGTTCGCGCACTCGGACAATGCGGTTCATTTCATTCACGGTATCCCGCGATATTACATTGCTACATGGGTTTTTTCTTTTCCAGGTAGTGGAGCCCCCAATTTCTTAGGCTGATGAGAATCGGTTCAAGTGTCTCCCCGAATTCCGTCAGGGAGTATTCAACCTTTGGCGGCACCTCCGCATAAACTTTTCGGGCAACAATTTTCGCATCTTCGAGCTCCCTGAGTTGGCGGGTCAGCATTCGCAGCGTCACTCCAGGCATCAGCCGTTTCAATTCATTAAAACGTCTTGTCTCACCAAGCAAATGAAAAAGGATGACACCTTTCCACTTTCCGCCGATGGCCTCAAGTGTCGCCTCGACCGGACAACCCGTGTTCTTGTCGTAGTTCTTGTGTTTCATGTGGCCTCGGCAGTATACAAAATGTGTCTATCGGCTAAATTTGTGCGTTCTTACGAAATGATGATTCAGCGGTTAACATTATCAATGCTCACCGGATGAGTACAACAATTTTATCTTCGGAGAATCAAATGAAAATAGTCATGGCGTATGCATTATTCCTTGTTTCGGTGCTGAGTTCCATGTCAGCCTTTGCGGGGAAGCCCAATGATGCTGAACATGCCGTTGCCGGCCACACCTTTGAATGGCTTTGGCAACAGGGCGCTTTCAAGGATGCGGGATTTCGGGTCTCATTCCTGCCTGATGGCCGGCTGCAATGGCAGGGCATTCAAGGTGCGGTGACAGGAAAGCAGGCTACCGAAAAGCAATATCAATCCATCGCTATTGCCGGTGACCTTCAAATGATTTCCTGGCTGGAAAAATCCGGCTACACAGTGACCATTGTGCTTAATTACAGCGATGGAACATGCCACGGAATCGTTTCTAACAATAACGAGTGGTATCCACTTTCTGGCAGCTTCAGGCAGATCAACTAAGGGAATGCTGAATGAGTCCCTGTTTGTGGCGAGTTCCGCAGGACGGGTTTCCCCTCGGGGACGAGACACTGCGCTGAACCGGCCTGCTATATTCAGGGCTCATATGCCCTGAGGCTGTTCATCAAGCTGGATAGGTTGACGGGTTTGTGCAGCACGGTCCAGGGAAAATCCGTCGATTCGGCGAGGAAGCTGGGCGAGGTATCGCCCGTCATCAGCACGGCATTGATGGGCTTGCCCAGCCGCCGGCGGATCTGGTTCAGGAACTGGATGCCGTTGATCTCTCCGGCCAGCATGTAGTCGGCGATGAAGAAATCGGCGTGCTCGATGGTGGCGTCGTGCAGGGCGTCCTCGGCTTTCTGGAAGCACTTCACCTCCGCGCCGATTTTCTCGAGCACGCATATCATGGCCTGCGCGACGATGGTGTCATCCTCCACCACGATGAAGCGCTTGCCTTGCGCAAAAGTGTCGTTGTCCGCGTGTTCCCGCACGGAGGGCGCTGCGTCCCGGTATAAGCTTTTCCTGGGGGTGTCGGCCAGCGGCAGCCTGAACTCGAACACGGTACCGCGCCCGGGTTGCGAGCGGCAGGTGATGTTGGCGCCCAGCAGCGCCAAGGCGCGTTTGGCGATGGCCAGCCCCAGCCCCAGGCCGCTGGTGCGGTCGCGTTGCGGGTTATTGATCTGGTAGAACTCGTCGTAGATTTGGCCGATGTTATCCTGCGGAATGCCCATGCCGGTGTCCCACACCTGGAACAGCACCTCGTTGCCGCGCCGCCGCGCGCTGACCAGGATGCCGCCTTTCGAAGTGAACTTGATCGCATTGGAAACCAGGTTCATCAAGACCGACCTGACCAGGCCGATGTCGCTGCGAACGGCCAGCGGCTCGCGCAGCGGGAAGTAGAGCTTGAAGCCCAGGCGCTTCTCGTTGGCCAGGCCCGCGAAATTTTGCTCCAGCCAGACGATCAGTTCGCTCACTTTGATCGATGCGTATTCCGGTTTAACGATGCCTGCATCGAGCTTGGAAATGTTCAGCAGCGTTTCCAGCAGCCCGTTGAAAGTCGCCATGGCCTGATCCAGCCGATGCAGGATCTGGGCCTGGCCGGTATTCGGGCCGGTGGCCTTGAGGGCGTCGATGAACAGGTTGGCCGCAGCCAGCGGCTGTCTCAGGTCATGGCCCGCTGCCGCGAGGAAGCGGCTCTTGGCCAGCTCTTTCTGTTCCAGTTCGCGCATCGCCCGGTGTATTTCCTGCTCGACCCGTTTGCGTTCCGTGATGTCCTGGATAGTGCCGCGCATGGTCACCGCTTGTCCCCCGGCATCGCGCTCCAGTTTGCCCAAGCCGTGCACCCAGCGCTCGGCCTGGTCATTGAGGCGGATGATGCGGTATTCCTTGTCGAATGCCCTGCCATGTCCGATCACATCACCACTGAGGTAGCGCTCCATCATCTCGCGGTCGTCGGGGTGTATCCTGGCGAGCCATCCCGCAAGCGTGTGCTCGTAGGTTTTGTCCACTCCAAACAACATATCCAGCACATCCGAGCTTTCGACTTTCCCGCTGGCAATATCCAGCGTATAGAAGCCCAGTCCCGCGATGAACTGCGATTCCTGGAGGAGGGCATCGTTATGCCGCAACTGTGCATTCATGTTTTCGAGCAGGAACGAGTTGCGCGTCAGGGTGTAAAACCAGAACAACACCCAGGCAGTAATCAGTCCGGCCAGCGCCGCAAAGCCCAGCACGCTTCCGTGGCTCCACCACGGGGCGCGCCGCTCCATGAACGTGAGCTGCCAGTCGCCTTCCGGATCGTTCCACTCCAGTTGCTGGCTGTGCACGGCATAGCGCACGCCGTCAATGCGGGTTTCGGGCATATCCAGCGTAAAGGGCGCGGCAGGAAAGGGCGTTTGATCGAATACCTTGCCGAATTGCCGGGTGTGCCGGATGCCTGCAAGCCGCTCGGCGCTCATCGTGCCTGCCGCGCGAAACAGCCAGTCATCGCGGCTGGCGGCAAACACCACGCCTTGCGGCGATAACAGCATGGCGATGCCATCGGGCCAGCTCTTGAGCAGCAGATCCAGCTTGTCCGCGCCGATTTTGACCACTACGGCGCCGATCGGCTCTGAGGTGTTATCCATTGCGGCACGCATAGGGGCGGTGAGAAAAATGCCGCGATCGGGCGCAATGATGCCCACTGCCGGGTAAACATTGGGTATGCCCCGCAACGCCATCTTTATATAGGGGCGGAAAGACAGATCGCGCCCGGCGCCGGCAACACTATCCTTATTGCTGTATGCGACGACGACGCCTTGCTTGTTCACCAGGAAAACAGTGTCGGCGGTATACATCCCGCGCAACATGTCCAGCGCAGCCACCACCTTGGGCGCACCCAGCGGCAGCTTACCCAGGGCCAGTTGCTTGGCCTCCGGGTTCGCCTGCCCGAACAGGATCGCAGCGCCCATCACCCGGCTGTTGGTCGTGCCGCTTTCCAGGGTGGCGGCATAAGATCCGAGTGTCCTGAGCTGGGCAAGATCGAGCTCTGACTCAATATTGCTGTCAACCGTCCAGGCGGCCACGGTCACCGCCAGCAGCACCAGCACTGCGGAGAGGGCCGTGTAGATGCGCGGATGCCGGGCGATCCGGTATAGCTGATTCATG
>JBGPSQ010000106.1:0-9331 GCA_041490205.1 Gallionellaceae bacterium | reverse complement strand
CATCACATGCTGCATACCGTGCAGCATGTCAGCGGCCGCGTGCTGTGGGCGAACCTGCACCTGCTGTTCTGGCTTTCGCTGGTGCCCTTCGTGACCGGCTGGATGGGTGAAAACCATTTTGCCGCCCTGCCGGTCGCGCTGTATGGGGTGGTGCTGTTCATGGCGGCGGTGGCTTACTGGATATTGCAGAATTGCATCATCTCGGCCAGCGGCGGCAAGGATGCCCTGCTCGCCCGGGCGGTGGGGCGTGACTTCAAGGGCAAGGGCTCCATGCTGATGTATGCCGTCGCGATTCCGGCGGCCTTCTGGCAAGAGTGGGTGGCGGGCGCCCTGTATGTCGCGGTCGCCATCATGTGGCTGATCCCGGATAGGCGCATCGAGCGGGCCTTGGATGAATGAGAAGCCGGGCCCGAATGAAATCGCGGCGCCGGTCATGCGCCCTTTGTTACGAGGAGAGGTGAGATGAAGAAGCTGACGGTTCTATTGCTTGCGCTCATGCCGCTGCCCGCCCTTGCGGCAAGCTTCGATTGCGACATCGCGGCCACGAAAATGGAGCAAATGATCTGCAGCGATGCCGAGCTTTCCAGGGCAGACGAGGAATTGGCCGCCGCCTATGCCCGCGCCCTTAAGACAGCGAGCGATCCGGAAGCGGTCAAAAAACAGCAACGCGAGTGGCTGGACGATACCGAAAATCATTGCGATAGCGTGGCCTGCCTTAAGAGCGCATACTCGCGGCGGGTAAAGGAGCTTGATTCGTCCGGCAGCCAGCCAGCGCGAAATGCAATGGAATCTGGGCGAGGGCGCTAATTCACACCCCGTTTATAAAGCCGGGCTGGTGCGTGGTACGCACCCTACGCTTGCTTCGGCGGACGCGGACGAGTGATCCGAGTATTCAGGAATAAGCTATCCTTGCTATGGCTGACTGCTGCCCAGCGGTAATATCCTGACACGCTCGCGCATTTCATCCACCACAACCAGAGCGCCAGCCGAGAGCTGCGGGGTAAAGCGATTCAACAATTCAATGGCGCGCGGCGCAAGCGCATCGGGGCTGACATCATCGGTGCGTATCTGGAAAACGCTGGGGGACTCGGCGCGGGTCGCGGCCAGCAAAGCGCCGAAATCGAGGTCGTGGGTAAAAACGATGTACCCGTTTTCCCTCGCCCAGGAAAAAAGCTCACTGTCCGGTGCGTTGTGTGCGCCGATGTTGAACCAATGCACCGCCTCAAAACCAGCCTCGCGTAAAACATCCACCCACGAGGGCGAGAGGTTCATGTCTATCAGCAGGCGCAGGGTCATGCGGGGGTTAACGGCAGATCAATTTCCTCTGCGCGCCATGCGGCGTAGCGCAATGCCTGCGTAATGTCCTCTGCTTCGAGATAAGGGTACAAGGCAAGAATCTGCGGAATGCTCTTGCCGCTGGCGACCAGCCCGGTGAGCATGCCCACGGTCACGCGTTGCCCGCGAATACACGGCTTGCCGCCCATAACGGCGGGATCGGCGGTGATGCGATTCAGGTGTTTCATGGCATGGCTCCTTGCGTGGGTGCGGGCAGGGGCCATTTTACACCCAATGGGTGTATCCTTGGTCACGCTGGGTCGTGGATTTTCGGCATTTGCGCGGGTATAGTGGGGATGTGATTTTACGCGAGTGTAGCGATGCAGGGCGCGTACCACGCGCTGCATTTAGGGAAAAGCATGGGGCTGGCGCGTGATACGCGCCCCACAGAACCTAAGATGGGTTGGGGGACATTATGTCGCGTGAGTCAGCAGCATCCATTTCAATCGATCCAAATGTTCGCTGTCTTCGGGTTTATCCGGTGGAAGACTCGAAAAAAACACTTGAGGACTTAAAGACCGTCAGCGTTCGCTTGACTCGTGAGCAAGCAATTCACCTGGCGCGCGTGCTTCTTGCGGTTACTCAAGAATGGGATCAGCTTGAGATTACGGCGTACCGATTCAGTCCTCGGCAGTCGGATGGCACTTACCAAATTACCGTTACAAGTAACCAGCAAGTTTAGGGTGGGCAGGTTTCGCCTGCACACGCGGTCATCAAAATGGAGGGCGTCGGGCGTAGCCCGACCTACGAAACCCCAAAGCAAATTATGCGGAAGTCAGTTGATCAGTGCGGCGGTATCTACGAAACTGAGCCGTACTTCATGAAGTAGCTGTAGGCAATCTGCGGGAGGGTATGCATTGCTGATATTTTTCTTATTGCTGCTGATGGCCGGTTTTGCCGGCGCCATCCTCTACATCGTGCGCATGCGGCGCATGCTGGCGCGCGACTCTGCCTCCCGCATGCAGTCCGAGCAGCGCGAGAAAACCCGCAATCATGTGCTGGAGCTGCTGGGCCGGGGCGCGCCGCATGCGCAAATTCTGGAGGCCATCGTGCGCAGGGTGGAGCATGAGCGGCCCGATCTGCTGTGCAGCATTCTCCTGCTGGATGGCGACGGGAAGCATCTTTACACGGGTGCCGCGCCCAGCCTGCCGGATTTCTATAACGATGCGCTCGATGGCGCGGAGATCGGCATGGGCGTGGGCTCATTCGGCACGGCGGCCTTCACCGGGCAGCGCGTGATCGTCGAGGATATTTCATCCCACCCCTACTGGGCGGACTATAAGGAGGTGGCGGCCCAGGCCGGGCTGCATGCCTGCTGGGCGGACGTGATCCGGTTCGCTTCAGGCCGGGTGCTGGGCGTGGTGGCCGTCTATCATCGCGAGGCGCATCAGCCCGGCAATGAAGAAATACGCCTCGTCGAGCAGGCGGCGAACCTGGCGGAGATCGCGCTGGGGCGCTCGCATTCCGACCGCTCGCTCAAGGAAAGCGAGCAGATGCTTTCCGACATCCTGGAAAACGTCAGCGCCCACATCTACATGAAGGACCCGCAGGGGCGCTATCTTTTTGCCAACAAGCTGCTGCGCGAGCGCTTTGCCGCACCCCTGGAAGAGATCGTGGGCTACGACGACAGCAAGTTTTTCGATGCGGGCACCGCCGCCGCCATGCGCGAGGACGAACTGCGCGTGCTGAGCGAGGGCGAGCCGCTGGAAGCAGAGGAGACGCTGACCAACATGCTCACCGGCCTGACGCAGGTTTTCCTGACGGTGAAGATTCCGCTGCGCCGCGATGACGGCGGCATCTATGCGCTGTGCGGCATTTCCACCGACATCACCGAGCGCAAGGATGTCGAGGAGCATATGCAGCGCATGGCGCAATACGACAACCTTACCCACCTGCCCAACCGCGCGCTGTTCGACGATAGGCTGAAGCTCGCCCTGGCCGCCGCCCAGCGCAACGGCGCGCGGCTGGCGCTGATGTTCATCGACCTGGATAAGTTCAAGCCGGTGAACGACACCTACGGACACAGCGTGGGCGACTTGCTGCTCAAGGATGTGGCGCTGCGCATCCAGGAATGCCTGCGCGAATCGGACACCGCCGCGCGCGTGGGCGGCGATGAATTCGTCGTGCTGCTGCCCGCCGTGGAATCGGAAAAGGATGCGCAGGTGGTGGGTGCAAAAATACTCGATGCGCTCAACCGGCCCTTCCTGCTGGCCGGGCACAAGCTCAAGATCGGCGGCAGCATAGGGGTGGCGCTTTTCCCCGACCATGGAGAGGAGGAGCGGCTGCTGGTGAAGAGCGCGGACACCGCCATGTATCACGCCAAGAAGAATGGCCGCAACAACGTGAAGATCTACCATCCGGCATTGCAGGCGGAAGTGAAGTAGGACTTCAAAACCCCGGCATTACACGACAGAGTCCGGTTCGTGCGGACGGCTGAACCAAAAACTCGCCACTAGCCACGGATGAACACCGATAGACACGGATAAAATCCGTACAACGGTACGTAGGCCAACCGCACCTGGAATGCCGCGCTGACCGGTGCAAGGTTCGCCTATATCCGTGTGCATCCGTGTTAATCCGTGGCTAATCTGCCTGGTTGGTTCAGTAGGTGCGAATTCACCCCGAAGAGGTTCTTGCACCCCGTGGGTGTTCGCGCACGCAACGGACGGCGTGCGAATGAATTCGCACCTACAGGTGTAGTGGAATAACCCCAGTCAAAATGTCAGTGCAGCAGGGTGAATAAAGGCAGAGGATTGTATCCACCACGGGGCGGTGGATACGCGCAATGCGCCCAGCGTTCAAGATCAGTGCGTGAGATCGTGCGGAATCAGGGGCGGTGCAACCTCGTGTTCCTGCCGCTTTTTCTGCTGCTTGATGCGCTTCTTTTCCTTCGGCGTCGTCATCGGTTGTTTCTTGGAATGCTTGTCGGAATGAGTGTGGGACTTGGTCATGATTTCGCTCCTTTTGGTGAGTGAGAGAAAACTGCAAGTCCATGCTACGCCTTTGCAGAGGCTTTGTCTGCAAGGAGCGCACAGGGGGCTTGACAAGCCCCCTGGCAGCGGGCGGCACCCGCTTCGCAGGAAGGCTATAATTCCATGCTGTTCATCACGACTCTGCATCATGCATACACACGAAAATTTAATTTATGACGTTGAAGAGGCCGGTTTCGACGAGCTGGTGGTTGCCCGTTCCGGCCAGCGCCCGGTGCTGCTGGACATCGGTGCGGAGTGGTGCGGGCCGTGCAAGGTGCTCACTCCCCGGCTGGAAAAACTGGCGCAGGAATACGGCGGGAAATTTTTGCTGGCGAAGGTGGATGCCGACGAGAACATGCGCATCGCCGGTCACCATCGCGTGCGCGGCTTTCCCACGGTGATCGCCTACAGCCACGGGCGCGAGACAGACCGCTTCCACAGTGTGCAGCCGGATGGTTTCTTGCGCCGCTTCATCGACAAGCTGATCGAGCAGCACGAGGGCGGACCCGCGCATGTGCAGGCGGACGCTGGTCTGGCGAATGATTAGCGGAAAATGAACAGGGGAGCGGCCTTGCGGCGGCTCCCCTGTGGCGCCCGGCTGGTTGCGGCCGGGCGGGGTGTGACGTTTATTACTTGATCAGGCGGATGGCGAAGGGCACGCGGAAAGGCTTGCCGCTCGATGCGGCGACCGCACCCATGATGCAGAAGACGAGGTTGATAATGCTGAGGGCGAAAAACAGGAAGACGCCGATCAAGATGAACATCAGGATGAAGCTGATGACATAGCCAATGATCGCTGTGATGGACCAGTTCAGCGCTTCCTGGGCCTGATCCAGAACGTATTCGTCGTCCTTCTTGATCAGGAAGAAAATCAGGGGCGGGATGAAGCCGAAGAATATGGACAGAACCCAGACCAGCATGGCCAAATTTTTCGAATCAGATGTTGGTGTATTTTCCATGAGTATCCCTTATTAATTTAAAATTGGCCAAGACAGCGGAAGCTTCGGCGCGCCATCCATCTTTACTCTCGCGGGGGTGCCCCGCAGAAAAGAAAGCGTGGGCATTATACAGAAAATCCCGCAGCCGGGGTGGGACTACAGTTGTAACATTGGCAACTGGGCCATCGGCTGCGGATCCAACATCTGCTGCCTGGAGCCAAACTTGATATGCTGTCTGCATTCATGAGTGCCATGCCACGCTTTCTGTGCGATGAAATGCTCGGCCATCTATGCCGCTACCTGCGCGCGGCAGGCTACGATACGCTGCTCGCAAACGGCGGCACCAGCGATGCCGAACTGCTGCGGCAGTGCCGTGCGGAAGGCCGCCAATTCCTCACCAGGGATAGGCTGGTGCGCGAGCACAAGGCGGCGCAGGGCGTGGCGCTCATCCTGCCGCACGAAAACCTCGATCACATGGCTGCGCTGCTGGGGGCGCACTATCAACTGGATTGGCTGGCTCGCGCCTTCACGCGCTGCCTGGTGGACAATACGCCGCTCATCCCGGCGGACGATGCCGCCTCAGCGCGCGCGCCTGCCGATGCACGCCGCCCAGGCGAGCCGCTCTATTGCTGTCCCCAATGCGGGCGTGTCTACTGGCGCGGCTCGCACTATAAGCGCATGCGCCAGAGGCTTGCTGGCTGGCAAGAGTACTCCAGCCTACGGAGCTGACCCCCGGCGTTTGCACACAGGCTGACCGGAAATACCGCGGATTCCGGGATATTCTCGTGACCAAGCCGCCACAGCCGACCTATCAGTTCTGATAGTTTCCCCATTTTCATCAGGCTGATAGAATCGACGGGATTTCTTGTAGATCCCGATTCGTTGAGAAGACAGCCAGGCTATTGGGTTTTGCATCTGGGGAGCGCATCTGGTTTGTCTCATGCCTTGGCCGGCAGCTACGCAAAATAAAATCAGGGCCGGCCGCGCGCTGCAAGTTCCGTTCGTTGATGTAATTTTTAAAGGGAGGCTTCATGATTCACCGTAATTGTTTCTCGTCCATTTCACGTGCGCACGTGCGCACGCTATTTCTTTGTTTTTCGCTGTTTGCCCTGATTTTCTCGCCCTTGGCCGAGGCGCGGCGGAATGCCCAGCATGCCCAGCCGGATCAGCAGCAGGCTGCTGCCCAGGATCAGCCGGGGGTGTTCGATTATTACCTGCTGACACTTTCGTGGTCGCCCCAGTATTGCTCCGGCCATCCCGGCGACAAGGTGCAATGCGGCACTGAGGGGCACCATGGGTTCGTTGTCCATGGCTTGTGGCCTCAGTTCAACAGCGGCTATCCGCAATCCTGCTCTACCGAGCAGATGGGCCAGGGCCTGGCGGACAATTATCTCGACATCATGCCCAGCCCCAAACTCATCCAGCATGAGTGGGAAAAGCATGGAACCTGCAGCGGGCTTCAGCCGCAGCAGTATTTCGACACCATCAGGAGCGTTTTCAGTTCCATTGCGGTGCCGGATCAGTACAAACTGCCGTCCAAGCCCCTTTCCGTCAAGCTGAAACAGTTCAAGGAAGATGTCGCGGCAGCCAACCCCGGGCTGGACGCGAAAGATTTTGCCGTTGCGTGCACCGGGAAATATCTGGACGAGGTGAGGATCTGCTACGACAAGAACCTGAAGCCGCAAGCATGCGGGCACGACGTTCGCGATTCTTGCAAGGCCCCCACGATCATCCTGCGGCCAGCGAAGTAATCTCGCGTGCCGTGACGGGGAGGGGGAATCAAATAGAGCCGATACTAGCCACGGATTAACACGGATGGACACGGATAAAATCGCACACCGGCATGGCGGGCTGAACTCGATTCGCCGTTAATCCGTGTGCATCCGTGTTAATCCGTGGCTAAATCTGCTTTTCCCGGCTTCAGGTCAACTGCACGAGCGGGTGCAGACCCGTGGCCGATTCGTGCACGTCCAGCCTCAGGGTGAATTCCTTGATCTTCGGGATTTCGTTGATGAATAGCGCAATCAGGGTGGGGTCGAAGTGGGAGCCCGAGTTGTTCCTGAGATGGGCGATGGCTTCGGTGTCGGTCCAGCGGAGTTTGTAGGGGCGGCTGGAAATGAGCGCGTCGAACACGTCGCAAATCGCGACGATGCGCCCCTCGATCGGGATGTTTTTGCCGGCAAGCCCCAAGGGGTAGCCCGAGCCGTCCCATTTTTCGTGGTGGCTCAAGGCCACTGTCCTGGCCATTTTCATCACCCGGGTCTTGGAGTTCTTGAGTATCTCGGCGCCTATCCCGGTGTGTTTCTTCATGACCAGATTTTCCTCATCCGTCAGCTTCCCCGGCTTGAGCAGGATATGGTCCGGAATGCCGATTTTTCCCAGGTCGTGCAGCGGGCTGGCATACATCAGGTTCCTGGCGTCCTCCTCGGTGTATCCGGCTGCGCGGGCTAGCAGGTATGCAGAGTAGCCCACCCGCAGCACATGGTCGCCGGTGTCAGAATCGCGGTATTCGCCTGCCTTGCCCAGGCATACCAGCGCCTCGATTTCCGTTTCCTTGAGCTGTTCGGTCGCGTCCAGCATCAATTCAAAATGCTGGCTGTATTTATATGCGGTGTACAGCGCGAAAATCGATCCCATCAGCAGGAACAGTGCGGCGGTCACATGGATGGGCGTGTCCTGGAGCAGGAAGGTCACGACCAGCGTGAACAGCATGGGAACGACGAACGCAAAATAGATTCCGAACGCCGCGCCTATGGTGACGATGGCCGCGCTGGCCAGCCCCATGCCGAGCACCATGGCCATGAGGTGCGCTTCCGTGGAAGGTTGCTGAATGATTTTGGCGAACAGCACCGCCCACAGCATGCCCAGGAGGAACAGGGGAGTCACGTAATTGGTGACGGTTGTCCTGCCGGGTGGCGTTGCGATGAAATTCCGGATCCGGTACAGCCGCTGGTAGCTCATGTAGCGGTATACGAGCAGGAGCGCGACGCAGCCGTCCCACAGATACAGGTTAAGCTCGGGGAAGCCGATGCGCAACAACAGCGGGGTCACCAGCACGACTGTGAGGAACTGCCCGAGCACGCCTTGCGGGGTCTGGGAGACGATGTATTCGAATTGGCCGGGGGTAACTTTTAACATGGATTTGCGTGACATCCGTGCAACTATGCATCTGGGGCTTGTTGGGATTAATGTAATTCCATCCTATACCTACATTTTGAGAATACTTTAATTGGTCGCGAATGCCAAGATGCCAAAACGCATAAATGCAACAAGGGGATTGCAATCCCTGCCGGCAGGGCATGGCAGGGATTGTTCAACTGTCGGATTATTTTGCCGTTTGGATTATTCGGCAGCCGGATTGTTCCGCCGTCAGATTATTCCGCAGTCTCTGGGGGGCGTACCCTGAACAGCGCCGCGACTTGCTGCTTCGGCTTTTTGGATGCGGCGGGGGCTGGGCTTTCTTCGGCGGCCTGGGTGATTGCCGAGGGCTCATAGGGTTTCGAGAACCAGTCGTCCGGCGCGGCAGTCTTGGCATGACCAAAGGCGGGGGGCTTGTGGTGGCTGCGGGGCGGGGCGGCCTTGACCGGCTTTTGGTAGCCGGCCTTGGGCAGGGCGGCGGCTTCGCGCGGAAATTTCCGGTTGAGCAGTTTTTCGATGTCTTCCAGCCGGCGTTCTTCCTCGCCATCCACCAGGGAAATAGCCTCGCCGGACGCGCCCGCGCGGCCGGTGCGCCCGATGCGGTGCACGTAGTCCTCGGCATGGGTGGGCAGCTCGTAATTGATCACCAGCGGGAGCTGGTCGATGTCCAGGCCGCGCGCGGCCACGTCGGTCGCCACCAGGGCCATCACCGTGCCCGCCTTGAAGGCGTCCAGCGCCTTGATGCGCTCCTGCTGCGACTTGTCGCCGTGAATGGCGTCGGCGGCCACGCCGCTGCGCTCAAGCTGCTTGGCGACATGCGCGGCGGCCAGCTTGGTGCGGGTGAAGATCAGCACCTGCTTTACGTCGCGCACGCGGATCAGTTCGACCAGGGCGTGGAATTTGTCATGGTGTTCAACCATGCACACCGATTGCTTGATGTTTTCTCCT
>JBGPSQ010000105.1:0-9446 GCA_041490205.1 Gallionellaceae bacterium | reverse complement strand
AAGAGCAGCCAGAGCGTTACCTGCACCAGCGTGGACAGGATGCCCGCAATGACACCGGCGCTTATAATGGCGAGCCAGCCGGGCTGGCGGTTTATTCGGAACTCAACCATGATTCATCAAGTGGAGGGCTACAGGTATGAGCACAATAAGCAACGATCATCCCACTCGCAAGGCAATAGCCATTTCTTTCCTGAAGCTTGCCTCCTTGGGAAACGTGCGCGAGGCATACGAAAAACATATCGCCCCGGATTTTCGCCATCATAATCCTTATTTCAAGGGCGATGCGGAATCGCTCAAGAAGGGCATGGCGGAAAATGCCGCCAAATTTCCGAACAAGATTCTCGAGGTTCAGCGCGCACTGGAAGACGGCGACCTGGTGGCGATACACTCGCGCGTGAGGCTGAAGCCGGAAGAACTCGGCATTGCATTGGTTCATATTTTCCGCTTCCGCGACTATTCCATTGTCGAGCTGTGGGACTTGGGGCAGCCAGTGCCTGACGATTCCCCGAATGAATTCGGGATGTTCTGAACCAGCCAGACGGAGGCTAAGCATCCCCATGGTCAGGTATTGAGCATCTGGACAATTCTGATAATGCTCATTGCGGTGAGCCAGAATGAATGGGCAAAGCCTGGATTCCCTGTAAATTCGCCGTCTGCCAATTGGCAGCCGCCCATTGCAGGATTTGTTCAACCGTCTCGCCGCACAGGTCTTCCGGCGGGTGTTGCCGCAGAAAGGAAAGCACGCGCCACAGGGTATCGGCATCGCCGCGCCTGACCGGCGTGGCCAGCGTCTGCTTGCTGAGCTTCTCCCCTGCTTCGTTCACCGCGACGGGCAGGTGCATATAGTGCGGCGTGGGCAGGCCCAGCAGGCGCTGGAGGTAGATCTGCCGGGGCGTGGAGGCAAGCAAATCCGCACCGCGCACCACATGGGTTACCCGCTGAAACGCATCGTCCACCACCACCGCAAGCTGGTAGGCAAACAGGCCATCAGCCCGCTTCACCACGAAATCCCCGATTTCTTTTTCGAGATGCTGGGAGATATGACCTTGCAGGGCGTCGTCAAACCCGATAGCTCCGTCCCATGGTGCGGATAAACGATCCGTACGCACCCGCCACGCCCGCCCTTCCCTGCCTGGGCGGACGCCATTGCGGCAAGTACCGGGGTATATCTGCCCATCTATGCCGTGCAGTGCGGAATCTGAAATCTCACGGCGCGTGCAGGTGCAGGGATAGGCAGCCCCGGAGTCACGCAGGGTATGCAGCGCCGCCTCATAAGCATCGGAACGGCTGTCCTGGTAAAGCACCTCTTCATCCCATCGCAGGCCGAATGATTCCAGCGTGCGCAAGATGTCGTCTGCCGCTCCCGGTATGCAGCGTGGCCGGTCGAGGTCTTCCATGCGCATCAGCCACGCGCCGTGATGGTGTTTTGCATCAAGGTAACTCGCGACAGCAGCAGCCAGCGAGCCAAAGTGCAATGGGCCGGTGGGGGAAGGTGCGAACCGGCCGCGATAAATCGTGACTAGCGCCATAAAACTACTGCGCGAAGCTGGTGAACCGCTCGCTGCAATTTAATTTCCATGGGCCATGAAAGGCGGAATTGGGGCGCCCGTCACCGCCCCGCATACTGTTGCAGCCCCCCTGCCTGATCCCTTGAAAATTCTGCGTAGGAATAAACCGAGCCTTGCAAATAACGGGTAGGCAAGTCAAACAACGCCCAGTAATAAGTTTCCCGCCCCTGGCATATTTGCGGCGGCAGGCAATACGACAGCCAGTTTTCCCCGATTTCCTTAAGGTACATCCCGCCGGTGTCGGAGAAATATGGGATCAGCTTGCGTTCCCGCAAGGCGTTAAGAAATTGGGGCGGCGCACCCTGGTCTTCGGCTATTTCGAGCTGTGCCGTCAACCCGCCTTCTGTCTCTATCACCATCAGTGTGGCCTTGCCCTGGTTGTCGAAGAACAGGATACCCGGGGGGTGCGGGAACAAATAGTGTTCCACAAAGCGATAACGCAGGCTCAACTGGTCCACGGTAGCCTTGATGGCTGGGTCGGAAAGGAAAGTATATGTATGCCGCGTGAGCAAATCCTTCAGGGTATGCGTTTGTTCGTTAAATAATTCCCGTTGCAGACGGATGATTTCGGCATCCAGACGATCGAATGCGCTCATGTCATTCTTCTGGATGAAACAGTCGATCAGCTTGCGGTTGAACGCGTCAATCGCGATTTTTTCATCGGCCTGACCAGTCAGCAATATTTTCTTGCACGGCAAGTCCCGCACAGCCCAGCAAAATTCCACGCCATTCATCTGCGGCATGGCGTAATCAACCACCAGCACGGAAGGCAGGGTGAAACGTGCCCTGTCCATGACGATGCGGTAAATCCGGTCAAGGTAAATGGAAACATTGCGGCGCTCCAGGGAATCGCCATCCTCATCGTAGCCGACGCGTATCAGCCCGTTTCCTTCACCGTCAGGTTGCTGCCGGTAGGCATGGCGCACCCAATCGAGCGCTGACCCGGCGTCGTAGAAAGCCTTGCATCCCAGTTGCGGGGCAAGCTGGAACACAAGGCTGTCCAGAAAACTCTGGCTATCATCCACGAGCACGGTCAATGTGGGATATTGGTATACAGGTAATATATTTTCCATTTGGCCGCAAGTAGGGTGAGTTCCTGCATGTCATGCAATATGAGCCGCTAATCTAGCAGAGAATTCCGTTTGCCGCATCTCGTTAATTATAGTTTGGCCGGGATTACGCACTGCGCTGCAGCCCCGCCATTGATCCAGCTCTTTAACTTGACTCAACTTCGGCGCGCAATTCTGGTATCGTTCTCTCCGTATGCTCGCTAATATGCCTTTGAATTATAAATACCAGGACATCAGTGATGAATGAAGTTGCTGAAGGCAGCTCTCCCCGCGCAGCCATCCTGTATGTGGATGATGCGGAAATGGCCCGCAAATATTTTGAGCGCACCTTTGGCGAGGATTACTCGGTTCTGCCCGCCGCAGATGCACATGCCGCAATCGCCTTATTGCGGGGCATGAGCAACAGGATCGGCATCGTCATTGCGGATCATGACATTCCTGACCGGAACGGCATCGACCTGCTGCGCCAGGTCGCCGAGGAGTTTCCGCATGTTGTACGCATCCTGGCAACAAAACAGGCAAACAGCGAATCATTGCGTGAAGCCGTGGATTCCGGCAAGGTTTTCCGCATTCTTGAAAAACCCCTGGATTCCGTGATGGCCGCGGACACCCTGCGTCTTGCAACCGGCCAATTGCAAGCCCGGAACGCCCGGCAACAAAGATTGCAGGCGGTCGACGAGGCCATTGCCTTCCTGACGCACGAATTGAATACGCCGCTCGCGGCCATCCTGAATTTTGCGCGTGGCATGCAGCGCCGCCTGACCGATGTCAGCGTATCGCCACAGCAACAGGCCGAGGTATGGAAAGCTTCGGTGGCAGTGGACGACAACGCCCGCTATTGCATTGCCATGCTGTCCTCGTTTGCCGAGACCGTCAAAGGAGTCAGGGCGCGATCCGTCCAGCCTGCCGAAAATACTGCGCACCAATTGCTCGCATCCATGCTCGACACCTACCCGCTGACCCTCGCCCAGCGGGGCATGATACGGATTGAGCTGGAGGAGGATTTTCCAGTCACGGCGCTGCCGAATTGCGTCTCGCTGGTATTGTCCTCGCTGCTGGGCTACACGTTGCGCACCCTGAAGGACAGCCCCAAGCCATCCATCAGCTTCACGGTAACGGCAGGGGATCACCCCCACATACGCATCGCCGACAATGGTCCCGGCATACCGCCGGATGTGCTGGACAAATTAATGATGGACCCGGTCGCCACGCGCGCAGAGGATGGCGGCCCCGATCGGGGACTGGTATTTTGCAAGCGCATCATGCAGGTATTTGGCGGCGAAATGATGATACGCTCGGTGCAGGGTGTATATACCACCATCACGCTATATTTCCCGCCTGTAAAAACCAGGGGCTCCTTCCCCTATTGAGGCCCCGTCCGTGGCGGGGAACATTACGCCACTGTCACGTCCTTGGACGCATACACGTCCTGAATGGCGTTAAGCAAGGCCACGCCATCTTTCATGGGTTTCTGGAATGCCTTGCGTCCCGAGATCAGCCCCATGCCGCCCGCGCGCTTGTTGATGACCGCGGTGCGCACGGCCTGGTGCAGGTCATCCTTGCCGGATTCGCCCCCCGAGTTGATCATGCCCACGCGGCCCATATAGCAGTTCGCCACCTGGTAACGCACCAGGTCTATCGGATGATCGGTGGTGAGCTCGCTATACACCTTGGGGCTGGTCTTGCCGAATTTGATGGCGTTGTAGCCGCCGTTGTTCTCGGCCATTTTCTGTTTGACGATGTCGGCGTTGATGGTTACGGCCAGATGGTTCGCTTGCCCGGTGAGGTCGGCAGCAACGTGGTAATCCTTGTCACCCACCTTGAATATGGGGTTGCGCAGGTAGGCCCACAGGATGGTCGCCATGCCGAGGTTGTGCGCATGTTCAAACGCTTCCGAGACTTCCTGTATCTGGCGGCGCGATTCCACGGAGCCGAAAAATACCGTCGCGCCCACCGCTACCGCACCCATGTCGAACGCCTGGTCAACGCTGGCGAACAGCGTCTGGTCAAATTCGTTGGGGTAAGTGAGCAGTTCGTTATGGTTGATTTTCATGACGAACGGAATCTTGTGCGCATAGCGGCGCGCCACCGAAGACAATACGCCCAGCGTTGAAGCGACGCCGTTGCAGCCGCCCTCGATGGCGAGCTTGACGATGTTCTCGGGGTCGAAATACATCGGGTTGGGCGCAAACGAGGCGCCGCCGGAGTGCTCAACACCCTGATCCACCGGCAGCAGCGAAAGATAGCCGGTTCCCGCCAGGCGGCCATGCCCGTATAACGCTTGCAGGCTGCGCAGCACGCCTGGCTTGCGGTCTTTCATCGCCACCACGCGATCCACATAATCCGGGCCGGGCAAATGCAGTGCTTCCTTGGGAATTCCAGTACAGCGATACGCCAGCAGGTGTTCCGCTTCATCCGCCAGCAGTTGCTTGATGTTGGTCATGGCAGCCTCCTATCGGCAAGGTGGGCGTATCATGCTACTCCTTTTTCGCTGCGGCGCCAGCCCAAAAAAATCCAGCCCGGCGGCGCGGGCTGGCTGAAATGGCCATTGGGGGGAACAATGGCCGGGGTAAGGCTCAGAATACTATCGTCTGTGTCTGCGGCGGCGCGGTTATCCCGCCAGTTTGATACTGTCCCCTGATCGGCGCGCGGATATTGCTGCCCGGCGCTGTGGCCGCAGCCGTTGCCGGGATGAAGACCTGCCCCAACACGACATTATCCACCACCACGCTGGCGCGCACCTGGTTTGGCCCTGTCTTCGCCTGGGGCGCGGGAGCGGAAGGCACCGTGAAAATGCTGAGGTTGACCGGCTGCAACTGGGGTGCCTGGTTGGGCGCGCCGGAGAATCCCATCTGGTTGGGCTGGATGTTGACGGCACCATTGCCGGTGGTCATGACAGTCCCGCCGGTATTCACCTTGTTATAAGTGCCTGTGGGCACGGTCGCGGCCAATGCACTCCCCGGCACAACCACATAAGTTTCGTGGTCGGTGCCACGAATACCGATGGTCGCCGTCTGCGTCGTGATGCGGTAATTGGACTTATGCACCCGCCCGATCATACCCGTGATCGCGCGCATTCCGCCCCGCAGCAATCTGAAAAAACTCTTCTCGTTGCCATCCTGTTCGCCACTGAACGCAAAACGGTCGAATTTGAGCTCCGAATCAGGCCGGACGGCTATCAAGCCGCCGTCTGCCATGCGGACTTGCGCCGATGAATCTTTTCCGGTCGCTATGGTATCGCTTTCGCTGATCGCATCCCCTTTGCGCAGAGCATGCGACTTCCCGGATACGTTGACGAGCTGCACGCTCCCGTTCGCAAACTGAACTTTGCCTGCGATTGCGGCATATGACGCTTGGCTGCCCATCAACATCAGGCAGGCGGCTAAAACACCCGTGATGCTTTTTACGGTATTCATGGCGCTCTCCTTCATCTCGTTAATTCACCAGAAATCGCGGCGAATGGTCAGTGAAACATCTTTCCTGATATAGCTGTAAATCACGATATTGGAGCTGTTCCTGGAGAAATTCAGTTGCGGACGCAGCGTCCAGCGCTTGCTGAAGCTCCAGCTTGCGCCTGCCGTCAGGTCTGAATAACGGTCATTGCGCAACTGCAGGAACATTGGATTGAGCCGCTCGTAATTGCCGACTTGCACCCCGCCGTTGAGGAACAGGATGGTTCTGTCGCCAGCCGCCACCTGCCCGCCAAGGCGAAATCCACTGAAACGCTTGGGACCGTCGGCGCGCCCACCGCTGGGAGTGGCGGTCGTCACAAGGTTTGAGACATCCTTCTCCGTGCCGCGATACAGGTTTCCGGACACGGTCGCCCGCCCGTCAACCGATACATGCACCCAGCCCAGCCCTGCCGTCTGCTGATCAAAATCATTCGGCTTCATCAGGACGTCGGCGAAACGATATTTGGCCTGCTGCAAGAATACATTGGCCTGATTGGCCGGGCTGAAAACATGACGCCATTCCCCGTTGATTCCGGCGGTATCGTAACTGAGCAAGCCCCCCAGCCTGTTGCGTCCATCCGCGATGCCCATGCGAAAACGCTCCGCGCCTGCGGCGTAGGCAACCCCGGCGCGCCCGTCCAGGCCAACAGTGTCGAACTGATTCTGAAAATTGTAGGCGCGCTTTCTCCAGTCCGCTCCTGCGTCCAATTGCCAGTTGCCGTTCAGGTTATGACGAATTTCTCCGCCTGCCGCCACACCACGGTAAGAATCCGCTGTTTCGATATTGGCGGGTGCGAGCGCAATGGGGCCGACCGGAATGGCGTTGACCAATATTTGTGATTGGCTGGTCGAAAAGTTGACGTTGCTGTCGTGCCCTGCCGTTCCTTCCAGATACCCGCTCAAGCGGGTGTTGCTTCCCGACTCGCGCGCCTCGATTTCGTCCAGGTATTTTTCAATGTTGGCGCGCGCCGTTCCGGGAATGTCTTGCTGGGAAACGACAAGGAATTCGGTCTTGGCACGGGAAAAGTCGCCAAGCTGGTAATATGCACGCGCCATGTCCAGCCGGGCAGCGGCTGAATCGGGATTCACCGCCAGCACGCGCTCGAGGGCAAAGGTCGCCTTGTCCGGTTGGCCGCTATCCAGCGCGGCAATGCCGATCAGGTAGTCAAAATGTTCCTCCCCGGCATGGGCGAACTCCAGCGGTTCCAGCAACGCATAAGCTTTTCCGGGCTTGCCGTCCTTTATCAATGCATCCGCATCGCGCAAAGTTTGCTCATACGCGGCATCGTCCACCTGTGCTGCCGTTTGTGCGGAGGGAGCTTCTTGCGGCGCAGCGTCTTGAGCAAAAACGCTCCCTGCCGAGGCCAATCCCAAGACCATCGCCATCAGCATGGCCGGATGCACTGCGCTACCCTCCCGATATGTTCCGGAATGATCCATGGTTATTTGCGGCACTTGTGATCCGCATCGTGACCGTCATCGTGTCCGGCGCCTTGGGAAGACTGTTCGGTCTGCCCTGCCCCGTCATGGGAATCGCCGCCGCTGTTGTCGTCCTTGGCATGATGATCTGTTTTGCAGCCCACAGGTACGGGAGCGGCAGCGGGAGCCGATGCAGCCGTTGCCGGCACGGAAAGCTTGGTTGCCACGGGATAAGCGTAGGAAACCGCGTTCGCTGAAATCCCGAAATCATAGACCTCCGCGCTGAACGGCGCTGTCCCGGCAAGCGCGTGCGCCCCGGGCACAACCGGAATCGTTCCGACGGAATAAATGCTGGTTCCGCCTATCGGGGTGAACAGCGCGGGATTCACTGCCGCGTTATCGAGCTTGAGGTTCGCCAGGGCGGAAGTTTCGGTGACCACATTGATGAAGTCTCCCGTCGTCCCTGCCAGGCCATGCACGCCGAACGTCGCATTGTTCAATGCCATCTCGGCAGGGGTCACCAGCACCATGCTCGGGTCACCCTTGCCCGCCGTGTCGTCTGCAAAACCGCGCATGAATTGCGCCACCAGCACCGGGCTGCTGGCCGTGAATTCAACATTCCCTGTCAGGGTGACGTCCACGAACTGACCGGCATTCAGCGTGCCCGGAATCAGCCCTGCTGGCGTCGTGGCGATGGTGGTTCCGTTCTGTGAAGCCATGACGCGCACCGTGTAGCGTGCACGGCCGTTGAACGGCGAGGTGTGGAAGGTCTTGCCCCACACGGACACGTCGGTGAGTTCCTCTACCAGGTAGTCGCAATAGCCCACGCCCGAGGGAACATCGCTGCAACGATGGCCGCTGAACACGGCAACCGGCTTGTCCGAGGTGACATGCGTGCCGGTCATGTCGGCGTTGGCCGGGTTCTGCAACTGATAGGTCTCCCCCGCATTCAGTACCACCGTGAACGCCGCACCCGCAGGCTTTGTGGCGCCCGCCGCAGTGGGTGTAATCGTGACCGTGGTGGCATTTTGTGTGGCGGCTACGGCGAATTCCGATCCGGTATATCCGGCGCTGGCGTAAGCCATCACGTAGTAATTCGTGCCCAAGCCGGGCGTGGGTAGCCCCAGATAACCGTCCGCCGAGGTGGCGTTTTCGGAAATCACGTAAACGGAGACCGGCGACTGGGATGTGACATGGATCGCCTTGGCCGCAATGGTCTCATTCGCCGTCAGCACGACCGCCGGGTCCAGCGTGATGACAGTTTCGCCGCCTGCCGTGACCGAGAACGGTGTGGTGACGCCGTTGAATACGACATTGCCAGTGGTCGCGGAAGCCGCTGCGACGATCAATTTGTTGGTAACCGGAGTATTGCCGCAGGACGCTGGACTGCTGACGCAGAGATGATCGGGCAGCGTCAGGTAGAAATCCGTGCCCGCCGAGGTAACGGGGGGCGGTGCCGCAGCCGCTGTCGCGGCCGCAATCGTGGGCTGGTGCAAATTCCCGCTGCCGCATGCAGTCAACAGCAATGATGCGATAAGCAGTACACCCGGTATTAGTTTTCCGCTGTTTGTACACATCGCAATACTCCCTTTGCCTCATCGATTCGATGGCTTAAGGGAGCAACGGATGGACAGCACTCTGCACATGAACGTGCACAGATCATACGGACGGATACATCCGTAAGGCGGTCCCGCTACCATAGTTTCCCTTAGGCCGGAGACTTTGCGTCCTTACCTTTCGATAAGTTTGCCAAGTGAAGTCATGCTATTTGAATATGGATGTAAAAGTCAAGTTATTCCGATGAACGGTGAAATTGCAGGTGGGATGAACTGCCGGTTTACGGAAGAATGTCCATTCTTTGGGATGATACGGCTGTCCAGAACGGCAATTTTGTCAGGTAAATACAGCAATAAAGCAGGCTGCTACGTTCGACGTTT
>JBGPSQ010000104.1:0-9505 GCA_041490205.1 Gallionellaceae bacterium | reverse complement strand
GCCGAGGTTCACAACAGTATTGTTTGTAGTATTGTAGAGTTGCAAGGATACCTGTACCGTGCCGTCGCCGATGGGCGATGTATTCCAGCTGATGAGACGATCCGGAAAATTCCAGAAAATCTCCTGCCCCGGCACCGTTTGGGCAACAGGCGTTATCGCATAGCAGTCAGGAACCACACCGATCTTCTGCGGCCCCACCAATACCTGCTCTGCCTTGACCATCAAGGCTCCATTGACAGTCGTCACCGTATAGCGCGTCTTGTAAAGCGGATCCTTGATGGGAACGCCGTTTGCAAGGGGCTTGTAGCAATAGGGACTTCCGGGCACATAATACTGGCTGCTGAAGGCGCCATTGATGTCCAGCGTGGCGCCAAACGGCGCATTCGCGTATTGCGGAATGCCGAACGCCGCGGCGTTGGCTGCCGAAACGGTCACGAGGCCGGTTACGGAACTGATGCTGCTCCCGTCATTGGGTATTTTGCCGACAGCGGTAAAGAGGTTGGTTCCCGGGTGCGGCACGCCCATGTCGTCACTGTCCCCTTCGACCAGCAGGAAACGTGTGTTGACGGCCGGAGCCAGCGACAGGATCGTCAGCGGACTTTCCATCATCTTCTCGTTGCTGAACGCATTACGCACCACCAGCTTGACTTGCAAATTGGCGGGCGCATTAATGATGCTGATGTTATACGCTCCGCTAAACTTGGCCAGGAATGGCTTGCCGTACGTCGTCCCATCCGCCGCTTCGGCAGATACGCGAACCAGGCTCCTGGTGCTGACCGCGTAGAGGCCGACGTCCGTCAAACCCTTGTCCTTCAATGTCTGGCTCGCGGGAAAACTCGACAGCGGGTTGTTGGGGGCAGTCTGCCCCGTCAAAATCCGGGCCGCAGTGTAAACCCTGCCGTTAACCGAATAGTTCGCAGCGCTTGCGGATGATGCCGCACCTGCCTGCAGCACCAGAACAGCAACCGCAAATACTACGAATTTAAAATTCCTCAAGAAATATGCGTGGCCCATCATTTATTCCTCCGTTCATAGAGCTGCTTGGTTAAGAGTCTGCCTCCAACTGGCGCGCCTTTCACTTGATTATGGCGCCCGCAGGCAACGTGCGAATGCTATCCACGCTACGCATCGGTGCTGTTGTGCGTATCTGGATGTCTGGCTTGATCAATGCCTTGTCGAATTTCCCTTTAATTCCTTTAACGGAGATGACCTTGAAAGAATAGGATTCACCCTTTTTGGAATCAAATGCCAGCCTTTGCTTACTGGCGCCAGCCCCGCTTCTTGCCAATTGGGTTGAACGGGCTACTTCGCGGCCAGCCTTTGTGTACGCCACGAGCACATAGTCAGGCGGAAGGCTTGTAATGACCTCTATCGGCCCCACTCCACATTGCGGGCAGGTTTCCGGGTCGAACTTGATAATGATGCAGCCCGGTCCCTGGCATTCTATGGGGTGGCAGATCGCGGGATGGAGCTTGCATATGTCGAGCACCGGGGGCTTAATGGTGCAAGTCGCTGGCGCCGCTGCAACAAAGCTTGTTTCAAGCGCGTTGTCGCCCGGGGTCGTATCCACGATCGCATTGTTGTTTGGGTCGGTCTGGTTGGGAACATAATTGACCGACGCCCTCACTGCCACCTGGGTAACGCCCGCAGGAAGAGAAAATTCAAGGGAATTTTCGTTCGCAAAGCCATTGCTGACCGAGGGATATTCGTCGGGCCATGCACTGCCCGTGACAAAATCTCCATCGCCTGCGGTGTGCGTAACCGTTAAATCCCCGATGTCAGTCCACGACAACTGTGTGTTCGTGTGGTACTGGAGGTGCACTTTAGTGCCGCCCGATGGAACATAGTGGTCGTCCGTCCCAACGATGGCAAAGTGGGGTTTTATTTGGTTCATGCACCCGCTCTGCAATGTGGCAAAAGAGCTTTCGATGCCGGTCATCTGCAGATCGTAATCGCCTTGCGCATAGAGGGGCGCTGACACGAAGAGAACGGCACTTGCAACGAGGCCGGGAAGAAAAGACAAAATCAGGCGAAAGCTGAACAATTTTTTCATTTATTTGCGCTCCCAGTATGGTGGCTTACCAACTTACCCATCGCACCGCAAAGTGCTTGCGCGCGATCATTTAGTTACCGGTACAAAAAAACCCTGCTCGAGTTACGGTTTTGAATACTAGCAAACAAAAAATAATAAGTAACCTATCTGTTCTGATAGTTGTTGCTTCATCAGAGCGGCATGGGCAAAAGGGGGTAAAACACGCAACATGCTGTATTATTGGTTAAAATGATAGAATACACATGCAGCCCGCCCAAAGTGGTGTTAGTGCGCTTCCAGAATGGGCATGCAATTCGCATGGATGACCCGGAGACCGGCTTTTATGGATAACACCCCCCCTTTACCGAAAATATGGCGTACCGGCTCAAGGAGATGGCCGAGCACAGCAGGCATTTCTGTTTGGGCTGCGACGAGCGCAACAGCATAGACAACACTTATTTCTGCCTGGCCTGCGGCGAAGTGCGCTGCTGGCAGTGCGTCACTCGCTACGAGAAAAAAACCGATCCCTTCGACGACAAAATGCACCCTGTCTGCTACTGCGGAAATTTTTTCAAGCTGTGGGACGACTGGTATCCGCAGGCCGCGAAAGCATTCCCCGAACTATTCCGCTGAATGTGCCACCCGGCAGGGTGGGTGGTGCCTCAAAACCCGGAACCCGGCTGCTTCAGGAACTCAATCTCCTCCGGCGTGGAGGCCCGGCCCAGGATGGCGTTGCGGTGGGGATAGCGCCCGAAACGCTCGATGATGGCCTTGTGCTTCAGCTCGAAATCGAAATTGCCCGGAATGCCGTTGTTGCGGAACAGCTCCACGGCCACCGCGTGTATCTCCAGCGATTCGCTGTGCATGTAGGGCATGTAGAGGAAGCTGCGCTCCACCGCATTCAGGGGCTGATCCGCGCCTGCCGACACCGCTTCCTGTGCCAAGGCAAGCGCCAGCTCATCATGCGCGAAAGACTGCGGCGAGCCCCGGAACATGTTCCGCGAAAACTGGTCCAGCAAAATAATTTCCGCCAGCCTGCCGCGCGGGTCTTTGCGCCACTCGAATAGCTCGCAGAGCGTGGCGCGGCGATGAATCGCCGAAAACCGCTTGATGATGATGCGGTCGTATTCCTCGTCCTTCTTCCACCACTGCACTGGCTGGGATTCCTCAAACCAGAATTTCAGGATTTCCGGGTACATGGTCAGTGCCTTTTCGCGACTTATTGAGGTTTTCATAATACATGACAGTGGCACGCGCCGCCCCCTCCCTCATCCCCACCCTTCTCCCGAAGGGAGAAGGGCCTTACATCCCTCTCCCTTCGGGAGAGGGACTGAGGGTGAGGGGAGAAACCGAATGCGAAGATATTATCGTGTATTTTGGAAAACTCAATAATCAACCAGGGGCAAGCTTGGTTGCCCCTTCTACCCCACCATCAACCGCATCCGAGTCCATTGATTGCACGGTATAATCCGCGCCCCATGACTGAATGCTCCCGCCCCCTCGAACTGCTCGCCCCCGCCCTGGAGTTGCTCGCTCCAGCAAAGTCCGCCGCAATAGGCCGCGAGGCCATTTTGCACGGCGCGGACGCGGTGTATATCGGCGGGCCGTCGTTTGGCGCGCGCGACAAGGCGGGAAATTCCATCGCCGATATAGCCGCGCTGGTCGAGTTTGCCCATCGCTTCCGCGCCCGGATTTACGTCACGCTCAACACCATCCTGCATGACGCCGAGCTGGAGTCCGCACAGAAACTGGCGCACGAGTGCTACGACGCAGGCGTGGATGCACTCATCGTGCAGGACATGGGCCTGCTTGAGCTAGACCTGCCGCCCATAGACCTGCACGCCTCCACGCAGTGCGACATCCGCACGCCGGAGAAGGCGCGCTTCCTCGCCGACGCGGGCTTTTCGCAGATCGTGCTGGCGCGCGAGCTCACCATTGAAGAAATCGCCAGGGTGCGCGCCGCCGTTCCCGCAGACACGGTGATCGAGCACTTCATCCACGGCGCGCTGTGCGTGGCCTATTCCGGCCAGTGCTACATCAGCCACGCGCACACCGGGCGCAGCGCCAATCGCGGCGATTGCTCGCAGGCCTGCCGCCTGCCCTACACCCTGCAGGATGCAGGGGGCCGCGTAGTCGCATTCGAAAAGCACCTGCTCTCGGTGAAGGACAACAACCAGACGGCGAACCTGCGCGCGCTGATCGCCGCCGGGGTGCGCAGCTTCAAGATCGAGGGGCGCTACAAGGATGCGCCCTACGTGAAGAACATCACCGGGCATTACCGCAGGCTGCTCGACGAGATACTGGAAGGGCGCACCGACCTGCACGCCGCCTCCAGCGGCAAGACCCGGCTGCTCTTCACCCCCGACCCGGACAAGACCTTCCACCGGGGCGCCACGGATTATTTCTCGCACGGACGCAAGGATGACATTGGCGCCTTCGACACGCCCACCTTCGTCGGCCTGCCGCTGGGCACGGTGAGCCAGATCGGGGCGGACTGGTTCGAGATCGAGACGAAAGAGCCACTCGCCAACGGTGACGGCCTCAACTACCTGCACAAGCGCGAAACCAAAGGCATACGCGCCAATACTGTAAAGCAAATGGGCAAGTTCTGGCGCGTGTGGCCGAACGAAAAGATTGCGGAACTGGCTGGCCTGCGCACCGGCCTCGACATCAACCGCAACAGTGACCACGCATGGGAACAAGCGCTCGCCAAAAAATCCGCCGAGCGCAAGATAGGCGTGAGCGCCCTGCTGGCCGAAACCGCCGAAGGCTTTACGCTCACCCTCACGGATGAGGACGGCATCGCGGCGAGCGCCGAAGCCACCTTCGACAAACAACCCGCCCAACACCCAGCGGATGCCGAGCACACCCTGCGCGAGCAACTTGCCCGCTTCGGCAACACCGATTTCGAGCTCGCCCCACCGTCCCCTCTCCCTTGCAGGGAGAGGGCTAGGGAGAGGGTAGAAACTCTGCTCCCCAACGATCCTGCGGAGCCTGTCGAAGCCCATCATGAATCATCCGCCGTTCGGGCTGAGCTTGCCGAAGCCCATCATGAATCATCCGCCGAATGCAATTCGCCCTTCGACAAGCTCAGGGCGAACGGTTCGGAGGCAAACAATCAACCCGCCATCACCCTCCATTGGTCACAACCCTGGTTCGTGCCCAGCTCCCTGCTCAACAAACTGCGGCGCGAGGCGGTGGAAAAACTGGAAGCCGCGCGCCACGCATCTTACCTGCGCCCGCAGCGTAAACCCGCCATAGAGCCGCCCGCCAATTACCCCGAGGAATCGCTCTCCTACCTCGCCAACGTATACAACAGCGCAGCGCAGGCGTTTTATACCAAACACGGCGTCAAACTGATCGAAGCGGCCTACGAAGCGCACCATGAGGCGAACGAAGTCTCCCTCATGATCACCCGCCACTGCATCCGCTACTCTTTAAGCCTATGCCCCAAACAGGCCAAGGGCGTCACCGGCGTGCAGGGCCAGGTGCGCGCCGAACCGATGATGCTCGTCAACGGCAGCGAAAAGCTGCGGCTGGAATTCGACTGCCGCAAATGCGAAATGCACGTCATGGGCAAGATGAAGAAGCAAATCCTGAAAACCCCGCCGCCCTCGGCGGTGCCGGTGACTTTTCACAAGAGCAGGCCGGTCGCGGGGTAAACGGTCAATATAGAATATTGATTCCGCGTGGGCACGCTGTGCCCACCCTACTTGGCTGCCCACGCGGGATCAAACTATATCTTGATGGTGGGCAAAGTGGCCCACCCAACCTGGCTGCCATTGACCGGAGTGCGGCGGTTCTGGATACTTCGATTCATGCGATTGAATTTCCTATCCTTGTGACGACCTTCTGGACATGGGCCACCATCGTCGGCCTCTCGATCACCCCCAACCTGGTGCTGGGGCCATCGGCGGCGGTCGCCGTGGGCATCGCGGCGCACTACAGCCCGTGGGTTCTGCTGCCGGTGGTCGCGGTGGCGGGCTACGTCGAGGGGCTCGCCGTCGCCTGGCTCGCCGGACAGAGCACGCATATCGGTTTCGTCAGCCGGTGGGTGGAGCAGATGCGCACGCCGAGGGGCATAGCGCTCGCCGACAGATGGGGAGTCTGGGGCGGCCTCACCCTCGGCTGCGCCGTGGTCGGCCAGGAGCCCATCCTGGTCGCGCTCCGCTGGCTGGGCGTGGACATGAGCCGTATCTGGTGGCCGCTGGCGGTCAGCAACGCGGTGTTCGCGGTCATCTACTACGAGATCGTGAGGTTCGGCCTCAACCAGATCGCGAACTTCTGAGCAGGCGCAGGGTGGGCAGCTTTGCCCGCCTCGATATAACGATTGGATTCCGCGTGGGCACCGCGTGTCCACCCTGCCTGGTTGTGTAGGGCGGGCTCTGCCCGCCGTTGATTTAATGATGCCGGGCAGAACCCGACCTACCCGGTTCACTTTACTGGCATCTCAATGTAGGAACTGTATGGCACTCAACGTAGAACTCGTTCGCGACCGCCTTCCTTTCCTGAAGGTGGACGCAATTGCATATGGCGCGAAAGATACCGGGGAGATGGGTGGCGGTGCTGCGGCGGCGATCATCGGCGCAGCAGGCCCTGAACTCATGGATGACTTGCGAAAGAAACTGGCAGCGTCAACCAGGCGCGTTGGTGTGGCAATACTTACCGATTCATTCGGCCTGCGGCAATCCGAAATCAAATGGGTCTGCCATATCATTTCAATTATCACCAAGACCCCGCAAGGCGACTGGTGCCCGTATCCTGACAAACTCTACGATGGCATGCGCTCGTGCCTGCAGCAGGCGTACGAAGCCGGTGCGAAATCGATTGCCATATCCGCCCTGGCTACCGGCGAAGGACGCGTCAAGCCGAAAGACGCCGCGCGCTATATGCTATCGGCAATTCGGGATTTTCAGGAGGAACCGGCACACAGGAAACTAAAGGTCGTGCTGGCTCTGCCGAGCTATGATGACTATGAAGCATTCGAGGCTTTGTACCCGCGCCTGTGAAACCGCCGCGACATACGCAAATAATTCGAGCCTGGCCTCTTTAACTGATTCATTCCGCCCCGCGCTATTTTTGTTCCAGGGATGCCAAAATTATATTAGCCGCACGCGTAAATTTGTGACGCGCGGCGGGGAACCGTCGGTTTTAATTGGGGAAATGGCGAAAAGGCAGGGGAGTGCGCACCTATCAGAGTTGATAGGTTACAAAGGGGTTTATTGGGCGTAGGATGGTTTGCTGTAGGCGTAGATTACGCAGTGGGCAGGGTTTCCGCCCTTGTGTCTACTTGTCTTTTTGATGAGGAGTAATTTATGAGTACGTTGCAACCAACATTAGATCAGTACAAATCATACCTACAAGACTTAGGGAACATTGGCTCACGCTATACAACAGCGAACACTTTTTATTTTTCAATTATTTCAGCGCTTATGGGCAGTATTACTTTATTCAAATCACCTGTCACAAGCCAGTCACAGTTGTTTTTGCAAGTTGCGATTTCCTCCTTCGCTATTTTGCTTTGTTACGTATGGAAGAAAACCATTGAGTTTTATCGTGAGCTTTTTCGAGCTAAATTTACAGTTCTAAAAGAGATGGAAGAAGATGGCGGCTTTTTTCCAATGTACAAAAAGGAGTATGAGGTTTTTGTTGCCGATGGGAAGCCTTGGTTACTTGCGAATGAAAAATATATTCCCGTTATTCTATCAATGCCATTTTTCGTTATTGTGATGGTAACTGTTTTGAAATTATGTGGGTATGCGGATCATTTAATTAAGGCAATTTAACAAGTAGACTATATTGGTAGTTAAGAACAGACCCATCACTGGAGTATTGAGATGATACATAGTTATAACCAGTTTCATGCGGCTGGACATGGCACATTTTTCTCTGGGCATTTGGTTTCCGGTATAAATCAACAGGAAAGATTCTTGTGGGTTTACGATTGCGGCTCCAAGAGGCAGGGCAGAATGAATGCGCTGGTAAAAGACTTGCATAATTTCTCAAAAAATCCTGAGAAACATTTTGCAGACACAGATCAAATCGACATGCTTTGCCTCTCGCATTTTGATGCCGATCATGTGAATGGCCTGATCGATCTTCTGAAAATATTCAAAGTAAAGCGGCTATTTCTTCCGTACCTGCCTTTCCAGACGCGTTTGGCGCTTGCATGTGAGTTTGATCTGGATGCTACGGGCAGTACCGATGCAATGCTCTTTACGTTGGATCCCGCCGGGTATCTGGCGAGGCGCGACTTGACTCACAGGGTGGGAGGTTTCGTGCTTGTGCAGGGCGGGGAGGGGGGCGCTGAAAATGAACCTAGGAATATTGATGACTTACCCTTAGAGCCAAATACGCCTGATGATTCGGGTGTTGGATCAGATGCCGATGAAGGGGGTGAGTATTCTCGCCTGATAGGCTATGGCAGGCGATCAAACGTCACACAAATAAGCCATTCGCAACCGATTGTATGTTTGCGCGGGCTGTGGGAATTCATGTTCTATAACAAAGAATTGCCAAGCGGCATTACTCCCAAGTCCACGGCGAGCCTTGCTGATGTGCAGAAAGATGTAACGACTGTGTTGAACAAATGGGACTTAATCAGAGGAGGGCATGATCAAGTCGAGGGTTGGCGAAAGGATTTGCGCGAATGCTACGAGAAGCATTTTGGAGATTCTTCAAAGGGTCGAAATGATATTTCATTGTGTGTGCTTTCAAGGCCTATGAGGGTTGCGAAATTTGCACAGTGCACATTATTCGACATGCCAACCGGGATGCTTGGCAATGCACACGCCCTCATTCCCGTTTCACAAAAAGAAAAATCCGGGCTGCTTTTGACAGGGGATATCAGTATTGATAAAAAAGAACTGGCGAGCATGCAAAAGCATTTTAGCCAAAGACGCTGGAAGGATATTCACGTCATGCAAATCCCTCATCATGGATCAAGGCATTCATGGGAGACCGGGAGCGCAAAATTGTGCAAGCATGAGTATAGTGTCTTATGCGTACCAGATATTGATAAAGCCGGAGCGCATCCGCATATCGATGTGATGGATGATTTGCAAGGTCATAACCCGTTGTGTGCGAACTACTCGAACAGCGTCGTTTATTGTTTTCACCCCGCCTAAATAAACAATGTGTCAACAGACTCGAATTGCTCAGGGGGAAAGAGCAAAAGCCCGCAATCTGCGGGCTTTTTCATTTGGTGGGCGGTACTGGGTTCGAACCAGTGACCCCTGCCGTGTGAAGGCAGTGCTCTACCGCTGAGCTAACCGCCCAATCGAGGGCGCGCATTTAATCATAGCCGCATATCCGAGGTCAATTTCTTTATCCGCCATACCCATCTGGCGTAAAATGCGCGCCTTCGTTAAGCCTCAAGATCAGGAAAGCTCCATGACCGTCCGCACCCGTTTTGCCCCCAGTCCTACAGGATACCTGCACATAGGTGGAGCTCGCACCGCCCTATTCTACTGG
>JBGPSQ010000103.1:0-9542 GCA_041490205.1 Gallionellaceae bacterium | reverse complement strand
CCCGGGATTTCGCCATTGCGGGACGCCATTTGCCGTTCTATATGGTCACGGCGACGGTGTTTGCGACCTGGTTCGGTTCTGAGACGGTGCTCGGCATTCCGGCCACCTTCCTCAAGGAGGGATTGCATGGCGTGGTGGCCGATCCTTTCGGCGCGTCCATGTGCCTGATCCTGGTCGGGCTGTTTTTCGCGGCACCGTTGTACCGCATGAACCTGCTGACCATAGGCGATTTCTACAAGAAAAAATTCGGGCGCAGCATCGAAGTCCTGACCACCATCGCCATCGTGATTTCCTACCTCGGCTGGGTGGGCGCGCAAATCAGCGCGCTTGGGCTGGTATTCAACATGGTGTCCGGCGGCGACATCAGCACCACCGCCGGGATGTGGATAGGTTCCGGCACCATCCTGATATACACCATGTTCGGCGGCATGTGGGCGGTGGCGATTACCGACTTCCTGCAAATGATCATCATCGTGATCGGCATGCTGTTCATCGGCCACGAAATCAGCGGGCAGGTGGGCGGCGTCGGCGCCGTAGTGACGCAGGCGGCGCAGGCGGGGAAATTCGATTTCTGGCCGTCGCTCGACCTCAAGGAAATCATCGCCTTTGCCGCCGCCTGGGTCACCATGATGTTCGGCTCGATTCCGCAGCAGGATGTATTCCAGCGCGTCCAGTCGGCGAAAACCGAAAAAATCGCCATCTGGGGGTCGGTTTTCGGCGGCAGCCTGTATTTCCTGTTTGCCTTCGTGCCGATGTTCCTGGCTTATTCCGCGACACTGATCGATCCGCAAATGGTGGCGGGTTTCATGAACGCCGATGATCCCAAGGCCACTCAACGTATCCTCCCACAACTGGTGCTGGACCACGCCCCGCTGTTTGCGCAAGTAATGTTCTTCGGTGCGCTGCTTTCCGCAATCAAAAGTTGCGCTTCCGCCACGCTGCTCGCGCCCTCGGTGACATTCAGCGAAAATATACTCAAACCGATGCTGGGACACAGGCTGTCCGACCGCAAAATGCTGCATCTCATGCGCGGCGTAACGCTGGTCTTTACCGTCCTGGTGACGCTGTATGCGATGTATTCCAAGGCCAGCATTTTCAAGATGGTCGAAAATGCCTACCAGATCACGCTGGTCATGGCATTTGTGCCCTTGGTGGCGGGCGTGTACTGGAAACGCGCCACCACGCAGGGCGCGCTGGCATCGGTTTTCTGCGGGCTGTCGGTATGGCTTGCCATCCTGATTTTCGGGCCTGCTGATCCTTACGTTCCGGCACATTTTGCGGGCATGTTTGCAAGTATGATCGGCATGGTAGCCGGCTCACTTTTGCCGAGCCTGGTGAGCAAGCCGTTGCCGGAAGAACCTGAGCATGCCGCAATGCACCACCATGCGGCGAGCCATACCGGCCATGTGGCCGAGCCGCCGCATCATCATAATCCCTAAGCTGTCATATAACTGTCATAATTCTTTCATAGAATGAATGCAGCTAAATGGCGGGAGAAGGCAATGGCGGCAAAAATTTTACTGGTGGAAGACGAGCCCGCAATTCAGGAATTGCTGGCCTTTAACGTTCGGCAATGCGGCTATCAGGCAATACAGGCGGAAGATGCCGCCGCCGCCCTGGCGCATGTCAACCGGGAGCTTCCCGATTTGATCCTGCTCGACTGGATGTTGCCCGGCATCGGCGGCATCGAACTGGCGAAGCGCTGGCGTGCCGACCCGCGCACGCGCGACATCCCCATCATCATGCTGACCGCCCGCACCGAGGAACGCGACAAGATCGCGGGCCTGGAATCGGGCGCCGACGATTACATCACCAAACCGTTTTCCCCGCGCGAACTCATGGCGCGCATACGCGCCGTGCTGCGCCGCCGCGCCCCGGAAATGAGCGAGGAGACCGTGTCGGTCGGCGGCCTCGCACTCTCTCCTGCCACGCACCGCGTAACTGCGGGCGGCACCTCCATAGACCTGGGGCCCACCGAATTTCGACTGCTGCATTTTTTCATGACGCACACCGAGCGCGTGTATAGCCGCTCGCAATTGCTGGACCAGGTATGGGGCGACCATGTCTTCGTGGAAGAGCGCACGGTGGACGTGCACATCCGCCGCCTGCGCCAGGCGCTGGAGCCATCCGGCCAGGATGGCTTGATCCAGACGGTGCGCGGCAGCGGCTATCGTTTTGCCACAGCATAACTACAGCCCTTCTTTTTCAGCGATGCCGCATGAGCTGGAGGAATATCCTCGCTTTTCGCATCTCCTCAATCGCGCCGCACGACGTATAATGCGCGCAACAAAAACATAAAGGGAAAGCCACGGTGACCGGATTCTGGCCGCGCGCATTGATATTGCTGATCTCATTGCTGCTGCTCGCGCTGCTGATATGGGGCTCGGCAGGCCCCTTGCCCGCCGCCATATTCATGGCCCTGGCCCTGCTCGTCATCCTGCTGCTGCACTTGCGCAGCCTGGCCAAGCTCGATAACTGGCTGGAAGATCCGGAAGGCCGTGCGACCCCCGATGGCGCAGGCATATGGGGCGACATATTCGCCCGCCTGAACCGGATGGTGAAGAGCCAGATCAGGGATCGCGAACGCCGCATCGCCGCCCTGAACGACATGGAACAAGCGACTTCCGCCCTGCCGGAGGGCGTGGTCATACTCGACAACACCGACCATATCGAATGGTGCAACCCGCTCGCGGAACTGCACTTCGGCCTGGATAGCGACCGCGATACCGGACAGCAAATCACCTACCTGATGCGCCAGCCCGAGTTTGTGGAATATCTCGCGGCCAAACAATTCAGCAGCCCCCTGATCCTGCGCGGCACGCGCCAGGACAGCCACCTGATATTGTCCGTCAAGCTCATTTCCTACGGCGCCAACAAAAAACTGCTCATCAGCCGCGACATCACCCATTTTGAGCGCGTGGAAAACATGCGCCGCGATTTCGTTGCCAACGTTTCGCACGAATTGCGCACCCCGCTCACCGTGGTGAACGGCTTCGTCGAGACCATGTGCGACATGCCCAGCCTGGAAAACGATATGGCGCGTCGCGCCCTGCAACTAATGAGCGAGCAAACCTACCGCATGAACCATCTGGTGGACGACCTGCTCACCCTCTCCACGCTGGAGAACGAGCTCAATGTACTGCAGGAAGATAGGGTGGACGTGCCGCATCTGATGCAGAAGCTGAAACAGGAAGGCATGTCGCTGAGCGGAAACCAGCACACCCTGCGGCTGGAATTGGAAAGCGACTGCGGCGTGTTGGGCAGTACCGGTGAATTGCACAGCGCATTCGGCAACCTGGTATCCAATGCCATCCGCTACACCCCGCCCGGCGGCGAGATAGTGCTGAGCTGGCGCGAACAAAACGGACAGCCGGTGTTCAGCGTGCAGGACAGCGGCATCGGCATCGCGGCGCAGCACATTCCGCGCCTCACCGAGCGCTTCTACCGCGTGGACCGCAGCCGCTCGCGCGAGACCGGCGGCACCGGCCTTGGGCTGGCCATCGTCAAGCATGTGGCCAGCCGCCACCAAGCGCAACTGGAAATCACCAGCGAAGAAGGGCGTGGCAGCACGTTCAGCATCGTGTTTCCGGAAAAGCGGCGCCATCCCCAGGCCGCAAAAGCGGAAGCGGGCGCAGCGTAGCGCGATCGTTTCGGTTCCGGGATCAACCCGCTTCGGCCAGTAGCCGCTGCATCAACCCTTCCGCCTGGCGCGCATAGCCCCCGCCGAACAGGTTTGCATGGTTGAGGATGTGGTAAAGGTTGTAGAGCGTCTTACGGGTGGCGTAGCCCGCGTCCAGCGGCCAGGCTGTGCGGTAGGCGCTGTAGAATTCCGGATCAAAGCCGCCGAATAATTCTGTCATGGCGATGTCAGCCTCGCGGTCGCCATAGTAAACGGCGGGATCGAAGATCACAGGTGTGCCATCGCGCAGGTATGCGTGGTTGCCGCCCCACAGGTCGCCATGTAACAGCGAAGGTTGCGGTGTATAACCGCTGAAGAATACCGGCAGCGCTTCCAGCAGCCGCTCTCCCAATTCCTGCAGCTTGCCGCCGTGGCCGTTCCTGGCGGCGAGCCGCAGTTGAAAGCCCAAGCGCCGCTCGCGCCAGAAAGCGACCCAATCGTTCATCCAGCCGTTGGTCTGGGGCGTGGAGCCGATGGTGTTGTCGAGGGCGAAGCCGAATTCCGGCGCGGTTGCGCGGTGCAAGGCGGCCAGTTGTTCGCCCAGCATGCGCGCATTCCCCCTGCCGCCCAGGTCGAGATATTCCAGTATCAGAAATGAAAAGTGGCGGGAGACGCCAAGTGTCACAGGCTGCGGCATGCGCACGGTGTTGGTTTGGGCCAATTGTTCCAGGCCAATGTTTTCCGCCGCAAACATGGCTAGCTTGTTCGCATCGTTGAGCTTGACGAAATATCTTGCGCCGTCCTTTCCTTCCAGGCGATAGGCGCTGTTGATGTCGCCGCCGCCCAGCGGCACAGCGCGCGCAAGGTCGAAGGGGGTTCCGGTTTCCCGGCCGATTGCGGCAGCAATCTCCCCCCACTGTTCCATGGTTTACAGCACGATGGAGTAGCCGAATTGTTTTTGGAACTGCGCGCACAATTCCTCACGCGTAGGCATGTGGTTCTGTCCGCCCCGGTGGGCGATCTTGATCGCACCCAGCAGCGAGGCCAGCCGCCCGCTGGTTTCCCAATCCCAGCCTTGCTGGATGCCGTGCAAGAGACCTGCTCGATAGGAGTCTCCGCAGCCTGTCGGATCCAGCACCTCGGCGGCGGGAACGCCTGGGATTTGAATTTCCTTGCCGCCCGCGTAGATTACCGAGCCTTCTCCGCCCAGCGTCATCACCAGCGCTTTCACCTGCCCCGCAATCTGCGCCAGGGTCTTGCCGGTTTTGTCCTGCAACAGCTTGGCTTCATAGTCGTTCACCGTGACATAGCTGGCCTGCGAAATAAACATCAGCAATTCGGCGCCGTTAAACATGGGCAAGCCCTGGCCCGGGTCGAACACGAAGGGAATGCCGGCTTCGTGGAATTCGCGCGCATGCTGGATCATGCCGGCGCGGCCATCCGGCGAGACGATGCCCAGTGTCACGTCTTTCGCATTGCGAACATGGTTGTGCTCGGAAAAGCCCATCGCGCCGGGATGGAAGGCGGTGATCTGGTTGTCGTCGAGGTCGTTGGTGATAAATGCCTGGCCGGTGAAGCTGCCGGGCACGTGGCGGATATGCGCGCGGGACAGGCCAAGCTTGTCCAGCCGCGCGGCATAGGGATCAAAATCGTCGCCCACAGTCGCCATGATCAGCGGATGGCCGCCGAGCAGGCCCAGGTTGTAGGCGATGTTGCCCGCGCAGCCGCCATATTCGCGGCGCATTTGCGGTACCAGGAAGGAAACGTTGAGGATGTGTATCTGCTCCGGCAGGATGTGCTTCTTGAACTGGTCCGGGAACACCATGATGGTGTCGTAAGCCATGGAGCCGCAAATGAGCGTATGCATTTCTATTACCTGATTTGTAATGACTGTAGAATTATAGCAGCCCGGCCATGGGGCTAGCTCGTGGCGCAAGGATCACTGGTCGTCGATGATGTGTATGAATTGATTGATCAGCGGCTTGATCTCGTCCGGGGTCTGCACGAAGCGCACGCCCGTCCGGTACACGATCATGCCGTCTTTCAGCGTGACCGGTTGCGAGTGGCGCACCATCAGGTCTGCCTGCACTATTTTTCCGTTTGGAAGCGAAATGCGGCAATTTTTCAGGACCATTCCCTTTTGAAGGAGGTTGCCTTCCTGATGCAGGATACAGCCCATACCGTCCTGACTGATGTCTATGACCTTCATCTCAAGCAGATGATCGTCCGGGCCGTCAACGATGCAGCGCAAAGCGGCTTCGCCCGGAACGCTGATGCGGCTGTATTCACGGTAATAGTGCAGGAGCATCTGCGGGAAAACAAACTTGACGACGGGCTGGCCCCCGAATGTCGCATCCAGCGGCCGTTGAGCCAGAAAAGAAATGCGCCCGCCCCGGAAATTAGCCTTGAATTTCAGGGTTGCGTGCCGGAACAATGCGCCGTTTATGGTTTTGTGCATTCCATAGGAAAGCACGAAATTGTCAGCGTCGGGATGGACGGAATGGATGTTTGAGATGAACAGATGGTCGTCGTCGCGTTCCGCAATATAAGCGAATACGGAGGCGTTCTCATCCGCCAAGCCCTGCAGAATGCGCCCGATCTCGATGCGGGAGCGGTATAGCACGCTGCTGCCGGGTTGCAGTGAATTGGTGTTGCCTGAATCAGCCATGCGCGAAAAACTTCATAAAGCCTGTACTTGCGCAGGGCGTCATAACAATACCAGCGTCCAGATCGCCACCACATTGACCAGGCTCACCATCACGGCGGCGCTGCCTATATCCTTGGCGCGCTTGGCAAGCTCGTGGCGTTCCAGCGAAACGCGGTCAACAATCGCCTCGATAGCGGAATTGAGTAATTCGACCAGCAGCACCAGCAGCACGCTGCCTATCATCAGCGCACGGCCAATGTGGCTTGCGGGGAGCCAGAGCGCCAGCGGGATCAGCACTAGCGCGAGCCACACCTCCTGCCGGAAGGCTACCTCGTGCTGGTATGCGGCGCGCAGACCATCCATGGAATAGCCGATCGTGTTCCAGATGCGCCGCAAGCCTGCCTTGCTTTTGTGCGGGTTATCCATTCCCTGGTCTGTTCAAGCTGACTATAATTAGAGCTAGGCTCGAGCGGCCGGTTTCCAGGTGAGGTCGAGCTCGCGGGCGGCCCTCACGTCGTCCAGTCTGCGCACCGGCTGGGTGTAGGGCGCGCCTTTCACCATTGCGGCATCGCTGAACGCCTCTTCGCGGATTTCCTTCATAGCGGCGACGAAGGCATCCAGCGTTTCTTTCGATTCGGTCTCGGTCGGCTCGATCAACAGGCACTCCGCCACCAGCATCGGGAAATAAGTGGTGGGCGCATGGAAACCCTTGTCCAGCAGGCGCTTGGCGATGTCCATCGCGCTCACGCCGGTGGCATCCTTCAGTTCCTTGGCGGAGACGATGAATTCGTGGCTGGCGCGGCGCTGCGGGAAGGCCACGGTGAAACCGGCCTTCTGCAATTCGGCCATCAGGTAATTGGCGTTGAGCGTGGCAAAATCGGCCACGCGGTGCATGCCCTCCGCGCCCAGCATGCGCGCATAGACATAGGCGCGCAACAATACGCCCGCATTGCCCATCCAGCCCGAGAGGCGGCCTATGGATTGCGGCAGATCCTTTTCGGTCAGCCAGCGGTATGTATCGCCATCCTTGTCCGCCAGCGGGCCGTCTTTTCCAACCAAAGGTATGGGCATGAAGGGAAGCAGGCGCTTTGCAACGCCCACCGCGCCCGCGCCGGGGCCGCCGCCGCCGTGCGGAGTGGAAAAGGTCTTATGCAAATTCATGTGTATCACGTCGAAGCCCATATCGCCCGGCTTCACCTTGCCCAGGATGGCATTCAGGTTGGCGCCATCGTAATAGAGCAGGCCGCCCGCGTCATGCACGATCTTCTGGATGTCCTGGATACGTTTTTCGAATACGCCAAGTGTGGATGGGTTGGTCAGCATCAGCCCGGCGGTCTGCGGGCCGACAGCGGCGCGCAGCGCTTCGAGGTCAACGTCGCCGTTGGCATCGGTCGGGATCTCCTTGACCGCATAGCCGCACATCATGGCGGTGGCGGGATTGGTGCCGTGCGCGGCATCCGGCACGATGATCTCGGTGCGCGCCGCATCCTTGCGCGCGTCGTGGTAGGCGCGAATCATTGCGATACCTGCGAACTCGCCCTGCGCTCCCGCCATGGGCGTGAGGGAAACGCCTGCCATGCCGGTAACGTCCTTCAGTATCTCTTGCAGGTCGTGCAGGCAGGCAAGAAATCCCTGTCCGGTGGAATCCGGGGCAGCCGGGTGGCGCGCCAGGAAGTTCGGCAGCGACGCCAGCGTATCGCAGGCGCGCGGGTTATACTTCATGGTGCAGGAGCCCAGCGGGTAAAAGTTCGTGTCGATGGAAAAATTCTTTTGCGACAGGCGCGTATAGTGGCGCACGGCATCCATCTCGGAGACCTCGGGCAACAGGGGCCGGTCGGTGCGCAACAGAGCAGCGGGTATTCCGGCGGGAGCTGCCGAGTGCAAGGGGGCTTGGGCCGCATTGCGGCGGCCGGGCTGGGAGCGTTCAAAAATCAACATTTCTGTGCCAAAGGGTAACGGAAAAGGGTCATATTATACAGTCGCCCGGCATGAACGCATTCTGTTAAAATTGCGGTCTAAAAATTTTTAAATCCGTTCAGGAGACTCAACAATGTCACGCAAACATCCCGTGATCGCCGTCACCGGCTCGTCCGGCGCAGGCACCACCACCGTCAAACGCGCGTTTGAGAATATCTTCCGCCGCGAGCAGATCAACGCCGCCGTGATCGAGGGCGACAGCCTGCACAGCCTGGACCGCATGGCGTTCCGCGCGGCCATGGCCGAGGCCGGAAAGGCCGGTAACCACTCGTTCAGCCATTTCGGCCCGGAAGCCAACCATTTCGACAAGATCGAGGAAACCTTCAAGGTTTACGGCGAAACCGGCGCCTGCAAGCGCCGCTACTACATCCACAGCGATGCCGAAGCCAAGGAGCATAACGCCCATTTCGGCACCGCCTTAGGCCCCGGCCAGTTCACCCCGTGGGAAGACGTGCCCGCCGGTTCCGACCTGCTGTTTTACGAAGGTCTGCACGGCTTGGTGAAGAACGGCCATGTGGACGCCACGCGTTACGTCGATCTGGGAATCGGCGTGGTGCCGATCGTCAACCTGGAATGGATACAGAAAATACACCGCGACGCGGCCGAGCGCGGCTATTCCGCCGAAGCGACCGTGGATACCATCATGCGCCGCATGCCGGACTACATCAACCACATCACCCCGCAGTTCTCGCGCACCCACATCAACTTCCAGCGCGTGGCTACGGTGGACACCTCCAACCCCTTTATCGCGCGCGACATTCCGACTCCGGACGAAAGCTTCGTGGTGGTGCGCTTCCGCGATCCCAAGGGCGTGGATTTCTCTTACTACCTGCAGATGATCCAGGGTTCGTTCATGTCCCGAGCGAATACCCTGGTGGTGCCCGGCGGCAAGATGAACTTGACGCTGGAAGTCATCCTGGCACCGATCATTCACGAAATGATCGAGAACAAGAAGAAATAGATTTTCTTCAAGCGGTGATGCAATGGCGGGGAACCGGCTTAGGCGGGTTCCCCGTTTTTTATTCAGCTGCGAAATAACTTTCCGGCCTGGATTGTTTGCGACTATGCATTACGCATACCTCCAAATTTGACCTTTCTTCAACGCTGAACTACCATCATTCGAGGCTTGGCGCGGCAGTGGCGGCGAGTCGTATCTTCGATGCCTGCAAGCACACCACACAATCACAACATTGAACGGGAGGTTGTATGAAGAAATGGGGAGGAACGCTGTTTTTCTTTGGGGTTGGTTCCGTTGTTCTGTATTTCCTGAATATGGAGTTCATTATCCTGGCCTGGATT
>JBGPSQ010000102.1:0-9551 GCA_041490205.1 Gallionellaceae bacterium | reverse complement strand
GGGTTCGCTGCGTCGTCGCGGTCACGCCCCGGCCTTGACGCGCCGAAAGGCATCTTCCCGAACCAGTTCCGCAATATTTGGGTGTGCACGTTTTACCTCGTCTAATTGTCCCATTACTACACGCATCTCGTTGGCGTCTTCCAGCAAGCCCTTGGGGCAGGTGTTGCCGCTGATCACGCGCTCCCAGCCTTCCGCCAGCGGCACTTTGCTCCAGCCGCGGCCCTTGCCGCCTTCCAGACGCACGTCTATGAAGGTGCGGCGGCAGTTTACCGCGCACCAGTTGCAGACGGTGTGTTCGTTGGTGGTGCTGTTGTATTTCAGCGTTTCGATGGAGTCATAGCCCCGGAAGCTGCTGGGCTTGCCTTCCGCCATCCAGTCCCGTGCGCATAGCGCCGCGCCGATGGCGCCCGCTTCGCCGGAATAGGGGTGGACGACGATTTCCGCGTTCGGCACCTTGTCGCTGATGAAATCCACCTGCGCCTTCACCACGGCCAGGTTGCGGTGCGTGCCGCCTTGCAGCACGAATTTGCGCCCGGCGGCAGCGAGGTTTTGCAGTTGTCCGGCATACACCCACACGTTGAGCGGCAACACCGCCGCGAGCGAGGCCATGATTTCGTCCGGCGACCAGCCCTTGCGCTGCTGGTTGACGATGTCGGATTGCAGGAATACGCCGCATCCCATGGCCAGCGAGGGTACGGCGCGTGCCTGGAAGGCGCGTTCGGCATATTGGTCCAGCGGCACGTCGTAGCGTTCCGCCACGCCTTGCAGGAATGCGCCGTTACCCGAGGAGCATTGCGAATTCAACCTGAAATCGGCCACCGTGCCCTGGCGCAGTATCATGATTTTCACGTCCACGCCGCCCACGTCGCAGATCACGTCTGCATCGGGGAAATAGTGTAGCGCGGCGGTCGCGTGCGCCACGGTCTCGACCACGCCCATGTCCGAGCCGATGATGTTCTGCAGCAAGTCCTTGCCATAGCCGGTGAGCGCCAGCCCGCCGATTTTTTCGAAACCGGCTTCGCGTATCTGGCGGAACAGCGACTTGGCGTCTTCTATCGGGTTGCCCGCCGAAGGCGTGTAGCAACTGAACAGCACGCCCCCGTCGGGAGAGATCACCACTGCCTTGGCCGTGGTGCTGCCGAAATCGCAGCCGACGACAGCTGGCTGATTGCGGTCGGATGCCGATGCATGCTCGGGTTTGCGGTTGTTGCCCGCATAGCGCCGCATGAAATCTTCCAGGTCGGCATTGCTGCTCACCAGCCCTTTTTCGCCGTCTTTTGCCTTCTCTTCCCATTGTCCCTTTTCAACCCACCACTTGAGTTTTTCGCTGCCGGCATACATGCCTATAGTGGGTTTTTCTTCCTGTCCAATCTCGATGCAGCCGAGGCAGGCGTAATACAAGGCCTCGCTTGGCACCTGGATCATGGATTCGAGCGTGGCGCCTTCCGGCAATGCCAGCTTGCGCTCGGCCCATAGCTTGCCCAGATGATGCCGCCAGGCTTCCTGCAAGCCAGCGAAAAAGGTGTTCGGTCCGCCCAGCAGCAGCACTTGGGGCAGGGGCGTATTGCCCTTGGTAAGCGTGGCCAGATTCTGGTAGACCACGGCCTCAAACAGGCTGGCGATGATCTCTTCCACCGGCACGCCGGATTTGACCAGTGTGTTCGCGTCGGTCTCGGCGAAGATGCCGCATTTGGAACTGATCTTGTGCAGTTCGTATCCCTCGTAGCGCATCTGGGCCAGGCGCTCGATGGAGATGTTGAGTTTGCGCGCGGTCTTTTCGATGAAGGTGCCGGTGCCGCCGCTGCACGCCGATTGCATATAGACTTGTTTGCTCTTGCCTTGGCCGCCGGCGGTAAAGAACAGGGTTTTCATGTCCTCGCCGCCGATTTCGGAGACGAAATTCACGTCGGGGTGCAGCTTTTCCACCGCTGCCGCCACCGCCACCACTTCCTGCACCACCTTGCCGCCTATCTGCGGAGCGATCAGGCCAGCGCCCGAGCCAGTGATGAAGACGCGGTCGCTGCCTGCCTTGATGCCGCAGTCCGCCTCCATGCGCTCCATGAAGGCGAGCGCCATTTCTGCCTGCTTAGTGTTGTGGCGCTTGTAGTCCTGCCAGAGTACCTTGCCGTTTTCAGCCACCACTGCCTTGACGGTGGTGGAGCCGATGTCCAGTCCGATTATTTTCATGTGCAATCTGTTGATGCGGTCAGGGGGATGCTTATGCGCGCCGGGTGGCGGCAATGTGCAATACCAGGTTGGCCGCGGTTCCGGACACGCCGTAATGCGGAATGCGATAGGTCGCTTTCTTCAGTTCGGGACGCATGGCGATTTCTTCGCGCAGCGCGGTCTCGGTCAAACCGGTGCGCTCCAGCACTTCTTCGTATTCACGCTGTGCACGCTTTTTCGCCTCGGTCAAAATCATCTGGCAGCGCGACAGCGCATGCACTTCGGAGTCGCCCTTGATTTCCAGCGGCGCGTAAAGCATGTCGGGGTAGCGCCCGATCACCGCAGCCATCGCGCCCACGCTCATGGTGTTCGGCAGGCAGGAATAAGGCGAAAGCTCGCATATCATGTGCGCCTTCTTCCTGTGGTAAGTCCACAGCGCCTTGCCGATCAGCATGTCGCCCTCGCCGCCGTTCATGCGGCTGTGGAACCAGGGCGTGGCCAACTCGCGCAGCTCGTACTGGTTGATCATCTCCCGGGGGAAATTCCCCAGGGCGCGGCGCATTTTCCGGTAGGTGCTGCGCAGCACCCATTGATTGACGCGTACGCCCATCAGCTTGCGGCGCGACCCGGGAGCTATGCCGATATGGTCTTGCGCGTCCTGCTCGGACAGGCGCCACAGATAATCGATCCAGATCGCGATGGAAGCCGGATAAACCTCCGCGCCTTCCGCTTCCAGCCATCGGTGGATGTTGTAGTTCGGATCGCCTTCCACGGACTGCAAATAGAATTCGCCGGTGAGCTTCACCATGGGCTTCACGCGCAGGCGATCCACCTCGATCTTGTCGAACATCTTGTATACCTCGCGCATCGCATCCGCGAAATAGCCGGTATAAAGATGCCAGGCCAGCATGCCCCATTTGTTTTTCCGCACTGGGCGGTTGCGGAACACTTCGTAGAGATACTCCACCGCTTCGCGGCTCACGCGGCTGGTTTCACCCGGATTCACCTCATAGGGGCGTATCTGGTATTCCATGTCCAGGACCAGGTCGGTCAGGATCAGTCCCCAGAACACGCCCAGCGTGAACGGGACATTGAGGTCCAGCCCGCCGCCGTGCACCGGCCCCTGGTCGAATTTTTCCTGTTCGAGCATGAAAATGCGCAGCGATTCCATGCCGATGTTGCGCAGCGCCAGCTCGTAGCTGTGGTGGTATTGCCCGAAACGGCATGAGCCGCAGGAGCCCGCGGTGAGATACACGTAGCTGCGCGCGACTTCTTCCGTGCCTACGCGCTCGATTTCGCGGCGCAGGAAATTGGTGAGGGCGCCGGTGGTGAAGCTGGTCGGGCAGCACTGGCCGATGTCGGCCACTTCGCGCCCGGTCATCATGTCCTCGCGCGTGGCGACGGGCAGTATCTGGACGTTGTAGCCCATGTTCTCCATCACGCCTTGGAGCACCCGCTCGGCGCGCCAATGCAGTCCGCCGAAAAGTATTTTGGTGTCGGCCCGTTCTTCGGGGGTAAATGGGCGCGGACGGTATGCGCGGAAATGCCCGGCATCGCCGCTTGATTTCTGGGTAAGCGGGGGCGGTGAAATGAAATTCACTTTTTCGCCGCCATGAGCATGAGCGTTCGTTTCGGCGATTACGCGCAGTCCTTCCAGCGATTTGTAGTTCTTGATTGGCTTTTCCGGAGCATTCATAAGCATCACCTTGATAGCCGAGTGGATTAGACAACTATCAATGTACCATTTTAGCATTTAACCTTCAATCACCTGTTACCTCAATACACTTTACATCAGTGTGTATTTGCGCTTTGCATACCCAGGGATTCCCCTGATTTGCCGGAGTGCGGGGATTCGAATTGGCGCTTACAATAGCGCACATGGAAATAAAAGATCAGCCGCCGGGAAACGCCCATGCCCTTGAGGGCGGGGACGATGAACTCTTCATGCGCGAAGCCCTGGCGCTGGCGCGCCAGGCCGAAACCATGGGGGAGGTGCCGGTGGGGGCGGTGGTGGTGAAAGACGGCGAGATCATCGGGCGCGGCTGTAACGCGCCTATCTCGCGCCACGATCCTTCCGCCCATGCCGAAATGACGGCGTTGCGCGATGCGGCCCGGCGCTTGGGCAATTACCGGCTGGTGGGATGCGAACTTTTCGTGACGCTGGAGCCCTGCGTCATGTGCGTGGGGGCGATGTTCCATGCGCGCATCGCGCGCGTGGTCTATGGCGCGCGCGACCCCAAGACGGGTGCCGCGGGTAGCGTGCTCAACCTGTTCGCTGCCGAGCAGATCAACCACCATGCACGCATCGAGGGCGGCGTGCTGGCGGAAGAATGCGGCAGGGTGCTTAGCGATTTCTTCGCGAAGCGGCGCAGGGAGCAGAAACAGCAATGAAAATCACCATCAGCATTCCGGCACAGCTACTCGAACTCTACGACGATGCAGGCAAGCTGCTGCGCCGTTATGCCGTCTCCACCGGCGCGAACGGCGCGGGCGAGGAAATGGACAGTAATTGCACCCCGCGCGGGCGGCACATCATCCGCGCCAAGATCGGCACGGGACAGCCGGTGAACGCCGTATTCGTGCAGCGCCGCCCCACCGGGGAGATTTACTCCCCCGAACTGGCGGAAAGGCAGCCGGGGCGCGACTGGATACTCACCCGCATCCTGTGGCTATCCGGCTGCGAAAATGGTTACAACCGGATGGGAACTTGCGATACCATGCGGCGGTATATTTACATCCACGGCACACCTGACAGCACAAAAACCGGGGTTCCCGGCTCACACGGCTGCGTACGCATGCGCAATGCCGAGTTGCTTGAATTGTTTGACCTGGTGCCTGCGGGCACACAGGTCGAGATTATTGTGTAATTATAAACCGCCGCTCCCTCCGGTCGAGGGACAAGGCCGCATCGCATCGGGAGGAGAGTGATGTCGCACCCCTTTACCATCAGCCTGATTTCCTGGCACGACGGCGAGCCGCTGCTGCGCGCCGTCCGCGAAAAAGTGTTCATGAGCGAGCAAAATGTTCCCCCGGAACTCGAATGGGATGGCATGGATGAAACCTGCCGCCATGCGCTGGCGCTCAGCATGAAGGGCGATGCCATTGGCTGCGGACGCATTCTGCCCCCCAAGGGCAAAGCGGCCGCGCGCATCGGCCGGATCGCGGTGCTGCCGGAATGGCGCGGCAAATTGGTGGGCACCGGCCTGCTGGAAGCCCTGCTCGAATATGCGCGCAGCATGAATTATCCACAGGTTACCGTCCATGCCCAGGTGCAGGCGCTGCCGTTTTATCGCAGATTCAGGTTTGAGACAGAGGGCAAGGAATTCGTAGATGCGGGCATCCCGCATATTAAAATGCGGCTGGTGTTTCAGTAGCAAGGGGTTTGATGGCTGGCGATAAACGGTGAGCAGCAAAACTGGAGAATGGCAGGTCTTTGCCTGCGGTTTTTTTGGGAGGCTCAAATGAGGTCGTTTGGAACAAACACGGTCGAAACCAGCGTAGTCCAGAAAATCCAAAATCATCTATATGACAAGACCGCAATCCCATTCAGCGTCTGCCTGCCGAATGGCGATATTTACAAGTTTGGAAACGGGGATCCAGCTTTTACTGTTTCCATAAAAGATCAACACACCCTGTACACAGTCATGCGTTTTGATGAACTCAGCTTTGCTGAGGCATATATCAATGGCAGGCTTGATATTGAAGGGAGCATGTGGGATGTCATGCGCTGCCGCGAGACTTTGAGCGATATGCACCCGTTGCATGGCATTTGGCGGCGGATGGCGCCCCTGATTGTCGGGCAGTTGCGCACCAACAAACAAGCGGTCGCCGACCATTATGAATACGATAGCGAGTTTTTCATCAAGTTCATGGATGCGACCCGGTGTTATTCCCAGGCCGTGTTTGAACATGATGATGAGCCGCTGGAAAGTGCGCAGCGCCGCAAACTGGAATTTGTCGTGGAAAGCTGCGGGCTGAAACCGTGCGACCGCGTGCTGGACGTGGGCGGCGGCTGGGGAACATTTGTCGAGTATGCCGGAAAAAAAGGGATACATGTCACGGCGCTCACCATTGCCCGCCAGTCGGAACATTTCATCAATAATCTGATCCAGCGGCTGCAACTGCCCTGTAAAGTGATATACGGCGATTTTTATGAGCATGCATCGCCGGAGCCATATGACGCAATAGTCATACTCGGCGTGATGGAACACCTACCCGATTATGCCGCCGTGGTGAGGCAATTCCAGCGCCTGCTGAAGCCGGGCGGAAAAATATACCTGGACGCCAGCTCGTTCCGCGAAAAATACTCCAAATCCACCTTTATCTCGCGTTACGTCTTTCCCGGAAATCACCGGTATTTTTGCCTGCATGATTTCCTGGCCGAAATTTCCAAGACCAGCTTCGAGGTAATAAGTGTCCATAACGACCGTCACAGCTATTACCTGACCTGCCGGGAATGGGCAAAAAACCTGGAAGCCAAACGTGAGGAAATTGTCAAACACTGGGGTGAAAGGGTTTACAGGATATTCCGCCTGTATCTGTGGGGTGCATCACACCTGTTCTTCAACCGGAGCATGGATGCGTTCCGGGTTGTGCTGGAGCGTCCCGAGAAAACGTAGCTGTTTTGCATGCTGCCCCTCAAAACGACCAAGCGTTGCCACTGCACCGGCGCGCCATGGGAATTTACGCAAAAAGCTGGTTCAGGGCGTGAAAACCCGCGCCCATATACGGTTCTGCATTCAGGCAGTAAAGAATTTACTGGGGTTGCAGCATGCTCTTGCGAACGGGCAATCTGATATTCGTTAAACCTTCCGAAGGGGGAAGAAATGCGGTCGGTAACTTTTTGTATGTTGTTTACCCTATCCATGGCGGCCTGGGGTTCATCCGCTCAGGGCAAGGGTCTGAAACATGACTGGCGGGAAGTGCGGGGTGAAAACCAGATCCAGTATGTCAGCAACTACCCCGCGCCTGCGCCTTTTTCCGAATCGGGTGAGCCGGAAGCCACCTTGACCATGCAAGCGGGGAAAGTCGATCAAGACATGACTTTGCCGGAAATCCTCAAGACCGAGATTGCCGACATCAGGGAAGGCTTGGCAATTGCAGACTATCAGGAGGAGGATGGGCGCAAGCCGGTCGACGGCATTGTTTCGTATATTGAAGAAATCGACGGGCAACAGGTCGCGTTCATCAAATACCGGGTTGCCGGTACCCGCAAAGCCATGCTGGCGCATCCGCGCAGCGTGATACACGCGATCCTGGTCAAGAAGGGAACGGTCTTTTATATCCATTTGATGGTGCTCTACGCCGGGCACCAGGACGAGGTGAGGAGCGACCAGATTCGGCTGGTGAAGGCCATCATCAAGCACTGACGCCCCACCGGCATGGGCTATCTCAACTCATTGTATTTATATATATTTATAAATTAACGACCGCTTTAAAATTATTGTAATAATAATTTGGCATGCTACTTGCGTAAGTCCATGATGGCCATTATGGCCGGACTCATTTTTGGAGGTGCATATGCCAAGCAACGAAGTATTTTTCAAGTGGTCGCCGGAATATAGCGTCAACATCAAGGCAATTGATGACCAGCACAAAGAGCTGGTCGCCATACTCAACCGTCTTTTCATGGCCGTATCCCGGCAGGAGGGCGACAAAGTCATCGCCGGGATACTGGATTCCCTGACAGATTACACCCGCACCCATTTCGCGCTGGAAGAGCGCCTCCTGCGCGAGGCAAAATATGCGAACCTCAAGGAGCATATCGAGGAACACCGCAAACTGATCGAAAAGCTGGATCGCCTGTGCAAAGTGCATTTGCTGGAAGAAAAACCGATCTATTTCGAGATGCTGAGCTTCCTCAAGACCTGGCTCAAGGAACACATCCAGGGAGACGACAGGAACTACAGCGCCGCCCTGCACAAAGCCGGGTTCTCTGTCACAGCATGGGAGCGTGAGGCCAACCACACTTTCGCGCAAATGTCGGCTAATGCGCGGAACCAATGGTGGAAGATATGGAAGGCCGCCTGAGCGGCGGGTGCGCTGTGCAGGCCCATTGTTGAGCGGCGGGGCGCGGGCAAGCCCCCGCGCCAATATTCCTAGTTCAAGGATTTCCCGGCGGCAAGAGGCCGCGACATGATAGCCACCAGGCTGGAGATCGGCTTTCTGCCCGCCATGCTTTCCGCCAGCAGCTTCTGTGCCTCATCAGTGCGGCCCCGTCCCACCAGATAGTGGTATAAGGCGGAAAGATCCTGCCAGCAGGCCGGGTGCTGGATCGCGCCGGTTTCCGAATCAAACACCATCACACTCCCGTCGCCCCTGTCGGGCAGAATGTGATAACGGTCTTTCATGCTCATCATCGCTTTTCTCCTTGTGCAAAAATGTGAAGAACACACGAATAATGCACCCGTCAAAACACACGCAATTGCCATGCCAATAGTGGCAAACCCGGCAAGCCCGCGTATTGCGCAATTTAACATTTGAGTGTTACGGTTCTATTGCGCTGATGCACTACATGCATGCACGGGGCTTGCCGAATGCGCGCTTTTGGTGCGGGGATGCTGGCCGGAGCGAACCGTAGCGCTTCCGTAACCCATGCTCGTCCCGCCACATCCGGCGCGCGATTAATGGTGTGGAGCAAAGTGGCAGCGTGTATTATTGCCTGGGCTTACAAACGACGTGAACCATGCGGGGCCAGCTTCTTACCGCATCCCATATGTTCCGGCAGGCTGATTACTATCATGTTTAATATTTAAAAGGGGTTGGTATGAAAACGTTACGCCTTGTTTTATTCGTTTCGGCAATGCTGGCAAGCAGCATTGCCTGGTCGGACGACGCAGCAAAAATCGAAGCGGGAAAGATGCTCGATTCAATGGGCATGGAAACCGTCCTGGGGCAGGCAATAGAAACCACGCTCGACGAAGAAATCAGGCAACAGCCAAACCTGACGCCGTACAAAGGCGTCATGCTGGAATTTTTCAGGAAATACATGAGCTATAAAAGCCTGAGGCCGGAATTGGTGGAGTTGTACGCCAATGAATTTTCTGCCGCCGAACTCAAGGAAATGAGAACGTTTTACGAAACGCCGACGGGAAAAAAGGCAATTGAAAAAATGCCGGTTTTAATGAGCAAAGGCTCGCAAATCGGCGTTCGAAGGGTGCAGGAGAACATGCCTGAATTAGAGCAAATGATGAAAGACGAAACAGAAAAAATTGCGAAAAAAGAAAAAGAGCAGGAACAGGGCAAGCAGAAGAAAAAACAAACTCATTAAGTTTAATTGCAGTAGTCCGGCCCCGACCTGACAGGCGGTGTCTGATGCTCGGCCAAAACTGCCGAAAGGTCAGCGCCGGAATAGCGTCAGCATTGGAATACGAAGCTGTCAACGC
>JBGPSQ010000101.1:0-9611 GCA_041490205.1 Gallionellaceae bacterium | reverse complement strand
GATTGGAGAGAAAGCGCACCGGGTCCACGGGCTCGCGCGTGGGTCCTGCCGTGACCAGGACCACCTTTCCCTCCAGATCCGTCTTGGGGAGGAGAATCCGCTCGATCGCGGCCAGGATGGCCGGGATCTCCGCCAGGCGGCCGCGCCCCACCAGGCCCGAGGCCAGCGGGCCCAGGTCGGGTTCGAGGATGTGCACGCCGCGCGTCCGCAGGGAGGCCAGGTTTGCCTGCAGGGCGGGATGCTCGAACATGTCGCTGTCCATGGCGGGTGCCAGCAGCACGGGGCAGCGGCTGGCGAGGTAGATGCAGCTCAGGAAGTCGTCGGCGAGGCCCAGGGCCAGCCGTGCGATGGTCTGGGCGGTGGCCGGGGCGACGACCAGAAGGTTTGCCCGCTGCGTCGCCTCGATATGGCCGATGCGATGGTTGTAGGCGAGGGACCACATGTCCAGGAGGACCTCCTGGCGCGACAGCGTCTCGAAGGTGAGCGGCGTCACGAACTTCGTGGCCGCCTCGGTCATGGCCACCTGCACCTCGATGCCCTGCTTCATCAGCAAGCGCGCCAACTCCGCCGCTTTATAAGCAGCGATGCCCCCGGTGAGTCCGAGCACGATGCGTTTTGTCTGGGTTTGTTCCATAATGCCGCTCATATTAACAAGAAAGTGATTGTCATGGCGATTACCGACTGGCCAGAGGGGGAACGCCCGCGCGAAAAGCTGATCCAGCGCGGCGCGTCATCGCTTTCCGACGCCGAGCTGCTGGCAATTTTCCTGCGCACCGGGGTGGTGGGCAAAAGCGCGGTGGATCTGGCGCGTGAGCTGATTACGCGTTTCGGCACGCTGACCGATCTATTCGCTGCCAGCGAGAAGGATTTCTGCGCCATACACGGCATGGGGCAGGCGAAGTATGTGCAGTTGCAGGCAGTGCTGGAGATGGCGCGGCGCGCGCTGCATGAGGATATGAAAGCAGGCGATGCGCTAAATTCGCCGCACTCGGTGCGCGACTATCTGCGCTTGCTGCTGCGCGGGCGGCTGAATGAAGTGTTCATGGCGATTTTTCTCGATGCTCAGCACCGCGTAATCGCAAGCGAGGAACTGTTTCACGGCACGCTGACGCAAACCAGCGTGTACCCGCGCGAGGTGGTGAAGCGGGCTCTGCACCACAATGCGGCAGCGGTGATTTTTGCGCACAACCACCCTTCCGGCGTTTCCGAACCCAGCCAGGCCGACAAGTCGTTAACCGAGGCGCTGAAGCATTCGCTGGCGCTGGTTGACGTGCGCGTGCTGGATCACTTTATTGTGGCGGGGGTGGAATGCTTGTCTTTTGCCGAGCGGGGGATGGTGTAGCACCATCCCCCGGCGGGTACATCAAATTGCCGTATGGGAACCGTCGCAGAAAGCGCCGTTCTTGGAATTGCGACAGCCGCACAGGTACTTGGTCTCCTTTTCGGTGACAGTCACCTTGGTCGGCACGAATTCAGTTCCCTTGTGCGCGCCGTCACAGAACGGCTGGTTGGTGGATTTGCCGCAAGTGCAATAATAATGGTCGCCGGGTTGCAGTTCGATTGCATACGGGCTTTTCTGGGTGCAAATTCCTTTGCTCATTTGCTTCTTCCTTCTCTTGTGGTTAAAAAATCATAAATCTTGCGCGTTGAAGAGGCTGCCCAGCCTTTTCAGCGTATCTTGCGTCTGTTGCAATTCTGCCGGTGCAAGCCCCGCAAAGGCATCGCCTATATAAGCAAGGTGCGCCGGGAACACTTCGGTGAACACCGACTCGCCCTTGGCCGTAAGTTGCACGACCTGGCAGCGGCCATCGGCGGGCAATGCCACACGCCTTACCAGCCTTTTCGCCTCCAACCTGTCCACCACGCCGGTCAACGTGCCCTTGGTAATCAGCGTCTTATCGCCCAATTCCTTGAAGGTCATGCCGGGGGTATTGCCCAACGTGGCTATGATGTCGAATTGCGAGGTGGTCAGCCCCAAGCTACGCACATGCCGGGACGAGTAAGTCTCGAAAGCCTGGTAGCAGCGAACCAGTTCGCGGACGGCGGGCATGAATGCAGGAAGTGTCATGGATGCGCATATTAGTTCTAGTACGGACTAATTGTCAAGAATGCCTTGACGGCGGCGGTTGCGGTCGCGTAAAACTCGCGCATCCAGACTGCTATTGATAAGCCCGATGCGCGCCTTTTTCGTTTTTTGCCTGCTGCTTTGCGCCGGATGCAGCCAGACCAACCTGCTCACCCGGCAGGATTACCAGAAAAGCCGGCAGGATTTTGTGCGCGGCGACAACGAAAAGGCGCTGCTTGATTTTCCGCGCGGACGCGAGGATGGCGATTTCATCACCACGATGGAAAAAGGGTATTTGTCCCTGCTCCAAGGCAAGCCGCAGTTAGCCGGGATGCAAAAGCAGGCGGCATTCCAGGAAAACCAGGTGCGCTACCACGTCTCGCGCGAGGCGCGGACTTTCTTCTATGTGCGGACTCCGGAGGATTATTACCCTTCTGAGCACGAAGTGATCTGGATGCACCTCCTGCTGGGGTGGGGTTATGCGCAGCAGGGGAAATATACCGATACCTGCGTAGAGGCGCGCGTCGCCAGCAGCCTGCTGACCCTGCCCTGGAGCCCTTCCGGGCATTTCGACGACCCAACCATGCGTCTATTTCTCGCCGGGCTATGGACCATGTGCGGCGAGTGGCGCGAGGCGCAGGTGGATTTCCGCGCAGCATGGTTTATGGACAACAGCCTGACCTGGGCCAAGGAGCTAGCGGAGCGCGACCGCCCCCCGGCGCAGTTATTCATCGTGCTGGGCGGGCCGGGGCCGGAAGTGGCTTGGGATCCTGAATTCAAGGCCAATCCCCTGCGTTCCGGACGGCGTGTGAGTTTCCACCTGCGCGGGCGCAAGAGCGCGCTTTCCATCACAGACGGGCGCGGAGAATTTATCACAGCCTATCTTTCACCCGATGCCGGCAAGTGGTATCAACGCCATCTGGAGCGCGAAAGCGAACTGGATGAGTTGATCCAGGATTCGGTGTATGGAGGAAAAGCGGCCGCCAGCGGCACATTTGCGGCAGGCTGGATCGTTGCGGCCACGGGTGCCGGAGTAGCTGTGGCCGCTGGCGGAACGGCGTTGGGCTTGGTCATACTCCAGCACGCAACCACCGCGGACGGTATAAAGCTCGGGATACTCCTCCCCATTGTCAGCATCGGGAAGGGCATGGATATTGCGCAGGAAGGATATGAAAACAGCACCCGCAATCTGAAAAAGGAGCTCGATCCCAGCCCGAGCTACCGCTACGTCCGCTACCTGCCGGAATACCTGTGGGTGGGCTGGGGCGACCAGCCGATCTCCTTTCCGGTGAAACTCAGCACCCCCTCGGAATTCATGGAAATTCAGAAGCCGAGCGTGGTTAACGGTGTATCCGTAACGATTGCCCAATTGCCGGATAGCCGCTTGGCTTCCTGCAGCTACCGTATAAGCCGTGGCACATCCACCGTCGTGACCGCACCCGATGCAGACGGAAATTGCCCGCAGGAGCCAGACTGGTAGGGGATGGGATAAAACGGGATGGAACGGGGAAAATCCCGGTTTCAGACATTCAGTTGAACACCCGCCCGGTTTAGGGTAGAATCTCGCCTCTTTTGAATACTGGTTGGAGTAAGTGCCATGGCACGAGTCTGTCAAGTAACGGGTAAACGCCCGATGGTGGGAAACAACGTCTCCCACGCGAACAACAAAACCAAGCGCCGGTTCCTGCCGAATCTGCAGCGCCGCCGCTTCTGGGTGGAAAGCGAAAATCGCTGGGTTTCCCTGCGTCTGACCAATGCCGCCCTGCGTACCATAGACAAGAACGGCATCGACGCCGTGCTGTTCGAAATGCGCGCCCGCGGCGAGAAGGTTTAAGGAGATAAATCATGGCAAAAGGCGCACGCGAAAAAATCAAGCTGGAATCCACTGCCGGAACCGGGCACTTCTACACCACGAGCAAAAACAAGCGCACCACGCCTGAAAAGCTCGAATTCATGAAGTTCGACCCCGTCGCCCGCAAGCATGTGGCGTACAAGGAAACCAAGTTGAAATAACTTGGGGCTGAAGTAATTCAGCCGGTTTCCCAGTTTGTAAAAAAGCCCGCAATGCGGGCTTTTTTCATTTTTGTATCCGGGATGGCGAAGGGTGTGGGCATTACCATTTAACCGGAAATGGAACTATACTTCGGCGTCCGTTCCAATAAAAAAACATGCCGTTAAACGCACTGGATACTCACCTGCTTGCCACCCATGACCGGCCCGCACTTGCCGGGTCCACACGCTTCGCGGTGGAATTCCTGTATTTCGGCATCAGGCAGGCGCGCGCCTGCCTGTTTGTGTTCCTGTTCTTTGCCGCCGTTTTTTCGATACCGCGCACGGGCGTACTAGGAATTCCGCGCTATGACGTGCTGCTGGTGGTGGCCTTGGCAATCCAGGCGTGGATGGTGTGGTCAAAGCTGGAAACGCTGGACGAATTCAAGGCGATTTGCCTTTTCCACTTGGTCGGCTTCGCGCTGGAGGTATTCAAGACCTCGAGCGGCATCAACTCATGGGCCTATCCCGAGTTCGGCTATACCAAAGTGTTCGGCGTGCCGCTGTTTTCCGGATTCATGTATGCCGCGGTCGGCAGCTACATCATCCAGTCATGGCGTCTGCTCAACCTGCGCGTGCGGCACCACCCGCGCTACTGGATGTCCGCCCTCATCGCGATCCTAATCTACGCGAATTTTTTCACTCACCATTACATCGGCGACTACCGCTGGTATCTCGCGGCCTGTGCGCTCGGGCTGTATGCCCGCAGCACCGTCATTTACCGGCCGCTGGACAGGGATCGCGTTATGCCGCTGCTGCTTTCGTTCATCCTGATCGGCTTTTTCATCTGGCTCGCCGAAAACATCAGCACCTTCTTCGAAGTCTGGAAATATCCCAACCAGATCGGCGCATGGTCGGCGGTTCATGTCGGCAAATGGAGCTCATGGTCGATGCTGGTGATCATGACATTCACCATCACGGCAAACCTCAAGCACATAAAAGAGCGCATCCACGTGCCGGCTCAGTAAGCGGCCGACGTTAATTGACCTGCTTGCGCTCCATCACCGCAGCAAAGAATCCATCCGTTCCATTTAGCAGCGGCGAAAGTTGCAGACACTCGCCGGTATCCAGGGTGATGAGCTGCTGAGCGAGGATTTCATTCGCCTGGCGCAGCTCGAAATCGGGATGCGCCGCTAGAAACGCATCCACGATGGCACGGTTTTCCTGGGGCAGCAGGCTGCAGGTGGCATATACCAGCCGCCCGCCGGGCTTGAGCAGTTTGCTGGCGGCGGCGAGGATGCTGGCCTGCTTCTGCGTCAGTTCTTCTATGCTTTGCGGCGACTGGCGGAATTTCAGGTCTGGATTGCGGCGTAGCGTGCCCATGCCGCTGCATGGTGCATCCACCAGCACGCGGTCTATCTTTCCCGCGAGGCGCTTGATCTTCTGGTCGTTTTCGTGCGCGATGAGCTGCGGGTGCAAGTTGGATAGCCCGGACCGTTTCAGGCGCAGCTTGAGGTTAGCGAGGCGCTTTTCGGAAATATCGAAGGCGTAGAGCCGTCCCTGCGAATTCATCATGGCCCCCAGCAGCAGCGTCTTGCCGCCCGCCCCCGCGCAGAAATCCACCACCATGTCGTTGCGCTTGGGCGCGAGCAGGAAACCCAGCAACTGGCTGCCTTCATCCTGCACTTCGACTTTTCCGCTGAGAAACAGTTGATGCTTGTTGAGCGCGGGCTTGCCCCTTAGGCGAATGCCGATGGGCGAAAACGGCGTGGCCGTCGCTTCCATGCCCTCCGCCGTGAACTGGGCCAGCACCTCGCTGCGCGATGATAGGAAGGTGTTCACGCGCAGGTCCAGCGATGCGGGGTTTTGCATCGAACGGCCCAGCGTGAGGATGTCGGCATCCGCCATGCTCGCGCGCAGTTTTTCGATGACCCACTCCGGCAATTCGGCCTGGATGTGCAAGGGCAGCGTATCCAGCGCGATGCCCTTCACCGTACCCAGCCAGTTGGCCTCGTCTTTTTTCAGCACCGGCTCCAGTTCGCGCACGTTATAGCCGCCGAACCGCACCCAATAGGCCAGCGCCATGCGGCGCGGGGTGGCGTGCGCCGAGGGGGTGGGCTGGCAGGCGTGTTCCAGGAATAAGCGGTGGCGCAGGATGCCGAAGGCGGTTTCCGAGACCAGCGACCGCTCGCGCGAGCCGAGACGCTCCTGTTGAAAGAAATGGCGCAATACCGCATCCGCCGGCTGTTTCAGCGGCAAGAGGGCGCGCAGCGCCTGGATGACGAGGTCAAAGCTATATTCGGTGATGTGCATGGTCTCTTCTATTTTGCGGGTTGATCGTCGGACACGCTGATTTCCTTGATGGCCAGCTCTTCGGCAATCTTTCCGTCAGGCCCCATTTTCTGGAACTTGACCGGCAGCATATGGTAATCGCTGCCTAGCCATATATCCATCCATGGCGCGCCCTGGTCGTGCAACTGATGCATGTGCAGGGCTTGCAGCTTGCCCATGGGCGTGACGATCTGTTCCACCATGCCTACTTCAAGCAGGATATTTTCCAGTTTATTCCCATCTGTGATGGCAAGGTGAAGCTTTTCCGTACGCATGGAAAGTTGCGAAAGCTGGTACTGCAGGCTGAGCATATCCTGCGTGCCTGGCGGCATGGTGCTGCCTGACCCATCGGCGAAACGTAATTGTCTGGCATTCCAATCGAAGGCAGCCTCATAACGATGATGTACGCCCCGCGCGTCGGAAGCCTCCTCCACGAACGATTCCGGCGCCAAGTCTCCGTTTGCCAACAGCGCTCCCCGGCTGATCTGCGTCAACTGGGTGCTGTTGAACCAACTGGCGAGTCCGGCTTTCTCCAGTTCGGCCTGCAGGGTGTAGCGCCCTTCCTTGATATTCAGTTCCTGAAACAAGTCGCCGATGGAAAAATTGCTCCCCCCCAGATAAACGGCAAAACGCAGTTGCGCATGCAGGGGCAACGGCGGAACGCCCTGCTTGTTCCGTTTCGGATCACTGTCCGTAGCCGGCGTGGCCTGCTCGACGGCCACCGGGGCGGTGGACGGCACGGCCGACGCTTCAGCAGAAGCGACTACGCTGCTGGCGATTTCTTTGACGACGCTGATCTGGGCCGTTGTGGCCAGTGGCTTTTCAGGTATCGGCGTTACCGGTTTGGGTGCTGTGTGGCTTGGTGGCCTAACAGTAGCAACCCTGGGTTTGACTTCAGGATTGCCAGCCGGGGCTGGTTGTTTGGCCGATGGCTCCATCCTGACTGTTAGCAATGATGAGTGCGCGTGTACGCGATGCAGCGATATGCCGGGCAGCCACAGGAACAGGACATGCAATAGCATGGAGAACGCCAGTGCAAAAGCAAGCCGGCGGACATTTGAGTGCAGATAGGCGCTCACGGGGTAAAATCAATCCCGGTCAGAACCTGAGTGAATTGGCCGCCGTCCGGCTCGGTGATCACCAGTTTATACGGGAAATTCGCATGCTCCCTGGCCACCCAGATTTCAGTGCGGCTAGCGTTTTTTTCTGGCGGAGTGGCTAGATAAATTGCGCTGAAGGTGCCAAGCGGGACCGTCACCGAAAGCCCGTGGGTGATGTCGAATGTGTAATCGTCCACCTTGCTGCCGTTGGTCATGTAAAATTTCAGCACATGCATGTCATGCAGCGGCAGAAACATCAATTGGTACATCGCGCTCAAGCGGTCCTGGGTACCGATTGGCAACAGCAACGTGCGCCGTCCGGCGCGGTCTTCCAGGGTTATCTGGCGTTTCTCCCAATCGAAGCCGGCACGCGCATTACGATCTTCATCCAGCTTGCGCTTGCTGGAGTAAGCATCCGGACGCAGGCCTTGCGCGGTAATGGTTCCTGAGCTGTTCACCCATATGGTTTCCGCCTTGAACATGGTGAGCGGCCAGACTGCTCGGCTCACGCTTTCGAGGGTGTAATGGTCATGCTGCCGGATAAATGTTTCGGTCATGACCGCGACCCTGATGCCGCCCTTGAGCACATCGTAACTCGCCTCGATCCTGCTTGGCGGTGCTGCCAGGAGCGGGCCGCTGAAGCACAGCAGCAGGCAGAGTATCAAGGCGCGGCTCATTCAGTCCAATCCCGGCGAGATCAAAGATGGCGCAGGCTGTTCCAGGAGGTGGAAATTGACCCTGCCATCCCCGCCCAGCGCAACGCGTCCGGTGCATATCCAGTTGATGACTTGCGGATAAATGCGATGCTCTTCGTGCAGCACGCGCGCGGCCAATGTCGCCGGGGTGTCGTCCTTGAGCACGGGGACTGCGGCCTGAATGATGATGGGGCCGTGATCCAGGTCGCCGGTGACGAAGTGGACGGTGCAGCCATGAATTTTTACGCCATCGTTCAGTGCGCGCTGGTGGGTATCCAGGCCGCTGTAAGCGGGCAGCAAGGAAGGATGGATGTTGATCAGCCGCCCCCGGTAATGCTCCACGAATTCCGCCGTGAGGATGCGCATGAAACCCGCGAGCACGACCAGGTCTGGCCGGTGGGTGTCTATTTCCTTGCTCAGCGCTGCATCGAAGACAGCACGGTTGGAAAATTTACCGTGCTCGATGACAATGGCCGGTATCCCGTGTTCGCGGGCGATGGCCAACCCTTCCGCATCAGCCCGGTTGCTGATAACCGCCGCCACGCGGCACGGCAAATGTGCCTGCATGATGGCGTGCAGATTACTGCCGCGCCCGGAAATCAGGATGACGACAGTTTTTGCAGGCTGGCCTGCGCCCGCCGAACCGGCCGGAAGTTCAGATGACCTGTGTCTGCGCCTCATCGTCCCGCCGTGCCTTGATTTCGCCGATGGCCCACACCGTTTCGCCGGAAGCTTCGAGATGCCTGATGGCTGTGTCAGCATCCGCACGGTTGACGATCACCGCCATGCCGATGCCGCAATTGAAGGTGCGGTACATTTCTTTCTGCTCGACATTGCCCATGGTGCGCAACCACTCGAACAGCCTAGGCGTACGCCAGGATGAGCCATCCAGCACAGCCACCGTGTTTTCCGGCAGAACACGCGGGATGTTTTCCAGCAAGCCGCCGCCGGTGATGTGTGCCATGCCTTTCACCTTCACCTGCTGCATCAGCGCCAGCAGCGGTTTTACGTAAATGCGCGTGGGGGCCATGATGCAGTCGGCCAGGGTGCGCGCCCCATCGAAAGGTGCGTTCAGGTCGGGCTGACTGCGCTCGATGATCTTGCGCACCAGCGAATAGCCGTTGGAGTGCGCGCCGTTGGAAGCCAAGCCCAGCACCACATCGCCAGGCTGGATGTCGCGCCCGGTGATGATCTGCGATTTTTCCACCACGCCAACGGCAAAGCCCGCGAGGTCATATTCTCCAACCGGATACATGCCCGGCATTTCCGCCGTTTCACCGCCGATCAGCGCGCAGCCTGCCTGTTCGCAACCGGTCGCGATCCCCTTGATGACTTCAGTGGCGGAATCCACATCCAGCTTGCCGCAAGCGAAATAATCCAGAAAAAACAAAGGCTCGGCACCCTGCACCAGAATATCGTTCACGCTCATCG
>JBGPSQ010000100.1:0-9737 GCA_041490205.1 Gallionellaceae bacterium | reverse complement strand
GGCAGCGTGTCCTGGCTGTATTACGCCGACCGCTTAATGGAATTCCCCTCCGGCATGCTGGGTGCGGCGCTTGGCACTATCCTGCTGCCGTCGCTTTCCAAACACTATGCCGACGATAATCCGGAAGAGTATTCCAGGCTGCTGGACTGGGGCCTGCGCCTCACCTTCATGCTGGCCTTGCCCGCCGCGTTGGCACTCGGCATGATAGCCGTGCCCCTCATCTCCACTATGTTCCAGCACGGTCAGTTTCAGGCGGCCGATGTCCAGAAGACCAGCCAAGCGCTGGCTGGTTACAGCGTGGGCCTGATCGGCATCATCCTGGTGAAAATCCTCGCCCCAGGCTTTTATGCACGGCAGGACATCCGCACCCCGGTCAAGATCGGCATCGCCACCCTGCTTGCCACTCAAGCGATGAACGTGCTGTTCGTTTACGGGCTGAAATTTAATCAGGCCGGGCTGGCGCTCTCCATCGGCCTGGGTTCCTGCCTCAATTCTGCCATCCTGTTTTACCTGCTCAGGAAACGCTGTATCTATCGCCCGGAGCCGGGCTGGGTCGCATTTTTCGCCAAGCTGTGCGCCGCCCTGCTGGCGCTGGGGCTGGCCCTGTGGTTCGGCATGGGCAGCCAGGAGCACTGGCTCACTATCTCAGGCTGGCCGCGCATCCTGCATCTGTCGGCGCTGGTGGCGGGCGGCGTGGCGGTTTATTTTGCGGTGTTGTTCATGCTGGGTTTACGGCTCAGGGATTTTGCGAAGCGCGGGGCGAGTTGAGTTGTTTTGGTTTTTGGAATATAGGCCCTAATTTAGTTGCCATTAGGAATTCCATAAAGCCGACGATTCATCTTGAAGTCTTAATTGTTCACGTAAGTTTGTGCAATTCCTCTCTAAACTCTGCATAGTTTAATACGTTGCAACGTGTCGATATTTCGGCCATTCGCCTGCGAAGGCGTTTGTCTTCAGATACGAGCCACTGCGCTTTCCAATCTGCTGCATCGGCGATGAGTGCATCCTTCATTTGCTTTGATTGCCCAAGATGCTTTTTGAAGATGGTTCCACTACCGATGCTATCGCCGCAAGCCGCGATTCCGCAGAGGCCAACAGTGTTGCCAGAGAATTCTACTGGGAATAACTTCGGTATTCCTTGAAAGGGCGATAGCCACAATTCCTCTGAAATGGCTCTCGGCATAAGTATCTTTAATTTTGCCCCTTCAATTTTTGCGCGAATTACTGTAACGGTCTCTGTATCTTTAGAAAGTCGGTCGTAGATATTGCTATCGAGAATGGCGATGGTCACGAGTTTTAATAGTTAACAGCGCGTAGATGTGGTGAATGAAATGAACCGCATCGGTCGAGTACGCGAACGATGCGCTTCGTGCCTCAGCGCATCCTGCCGTGGCTACGGATTTCATGCGCAGGTGTTAAATTCATAACTCGGTAAGTTTCGCCCTTACCCAGCTTGGATTCCGGCGGCAATCAAGAACGGCAGATACGAGGACGGCATCGTTAACGACACGGTAATACACGGCAAATGGAAATCGTTTGGAGAGCAGCCGATGGTAGCCAAGCACTATGCGGTGCATCCCCGCAAAATAGGCCAGTGAATCAATGTCAGAGTAAAGGGTGTCAAGAAAATATGTGCCGAGACCGTCAGCTTGTGATTCGTAGAATCGGTAACCTTCTTCGAGATCGCTCTCTGCGACGCTGAGGATTTTTACCCTCATGCAACATTTTTCTTTATTCGTTCTTTGGCGGCTTCCCAGTCTGAAATTGTTAATTTTCCTGCATCCAGGGCGGCTTCGCGTTCATTGAGAACGGCTTCATGCCAGTCCGGAGATTCCAGCTTATTTTCGTTGGCTGCCATGTCCGCCCAAAGCATTTCCATTAAATCCAGTTTCTGGGGAAATGAAAGTTGTTTGATTGGAAACTCAAATCTGCTCATGATGTCTCCTTGGAGAGTCCGTTGGCTGCATTTTCGCCCAGTTGCCATGGTTGCGCAATGTCTCTTCATGCGCGATTCCGGCTGTCCGCTCCGTGCATCGCCTTGGCTACCACTTCGTGCGTCAGGTGCGGCGCAAACAATTCGATTAAATCGTAGGTATAGCCGCGCAGGTATTCGTTCTTGCGTATGGCGATCCGTGTGGTGCTGGGCTTGAACAGGTGTCCCGCTTCGATCATGCGTATGTGCTTGTCGCGCTCGGGGATGAAGGCCATGTGCGCCACGATGCCAATGCCCAGCCCCAGTTCCACATAGGTCTTGATCACGTCTGCGTCTATGGCGGTGAGCACGATATTGGGCGCAAGCCCCTTTTCATGGAACGCGGCGTTGATCTTGCCGCGTCCGCTGAAGGCGAAGTCATAGGTGATGATGGGATATTGCGCGAGTTTTTCCAGCGTCAGCTTTTTCTCGGCCAGCAGCGGGTGCTTCGGCGGGGTGATGACGCAGTGGTTCCATTCGTAGCAGGGCAGGGTAACCAGTTCGTCATAGAGCGAAAGGCTTTCCGTGGCGATGGCGATGTTCGCCTCGCCGCTTAATACCTGCTCGGCGATTTGCGTTGGGTTGCCCTGGTGCAGGTTGAGCCGCACTTTGGGGTAGCGCCTGATGAATTGCTTCACCACCGGCGGCAGGGCGTAACGCGCCTGGGTGTGGGTGGTGGCGATGGTCAGCGTGCCGCTGTCCTGTGTGCGGAATTCTTCGCTTACCTGTTTGAGATTGTCTGCGTCGTGCAGGATGCGCGCGGCGATTTCGAGTATGGCCTTGCCAGGCTCGGTAAGTGAGGTGATGCGTTTGCCGCTGCGCACGAAAATCTCGATGCCAAGCTCGTCTTCCAGTAATTTTACCTGTTTGCTCACGCCGGGCTGGGAGGTGTAGAGCGCATCCGCTGCATCGGAAATCTTCAAGCCCTGCCGCACGATTTCATTCAAATAGCGCAATTGTTGCAGGTTCATAGCAGGATTCCTTATATCATTAGGTTATATATAGCTAACATAATACCATTTAGTAAATATAAGGCAATCCGTTACCATGCGATCCGTTCTCGGAGATTTGCATGGATTTGTTCTACACATTATCCGGTTTTTTGGTCGGGCTGATAGTCGGCATCACCGGCGTCGGCGGCGGTTCGCTGATGACGCCGCTGTTGGTGCTGCTGTTCGGTGTCGCCCCGGCCACGGCTGTCGGTACCGACCTGTTGTATGCCTCGCTGACCAAGATGGGCGGCAGTTGGGTGCATAACAAGCGCGGCACGGTGGACTGGGCCATCGTCAAACGCTTGGCTTTGGGCAGCCTGCCTGCGGCGCTGCTCAGCCTGTGGGCGTTGCATGCGCTGCAACTGGACGAGAAGCACTTGAAGACGGTGATTACTGGGGTGCTGAGCGTGGCGCTGGTGTTGACCGCCCTGTCGCTACTTTTCAAGCCTTATGTGCAGAAACTCGGTCGGCGCAAGGATGGCGCCGTTTTTGAGCTGCACGCGCATCATCTGGCTGGCGCCACGGTGCTCACCGGGGCGGTGCTTGGCGTGCTGGTTTCTATTTCGTCTGTCGGCGCGGGTGCCCTGGGCATGGCGGTGCTGCTATTCCTGTACCCGCGTCATAACACGGCCAAGCTGGTCGGCACCGACATCGCGCATGCCGTTCCGCTGACGCTGGTGGCCGGGCTCGGCCATGTCGCGCTGGGCACGGTGGATTTCGGGCTGCTGGGGGCGCTGCTGCTGGGCTCGCTGCCCGGCATCTGGCTGGGCAGTCATGTCAGCGCACGGATTCCGGAGCGCGTGTTGCGCCCGGTGCTTGCGAGCATGCTGATGCTGATCGGCGGCCGATTGTTATTCGCATAATGATTTTGTGTAAGGAAAGCGCAATGAGTATCAATACTGAAAACTTGTCCAACTTCGAAGAAATCGACGCGTTCGAGCAGACCTTGCATGCATTCCTGCAAGGACAGATAGACCCGGATCGATTTACCGCCTTGCGTTTGCAGCTCGGCGTGTACGGCCAGCGCCAGGAAGGCGTGAACATGCTGCGCGTTAAGGTGCCTGGCGGGCGCATTATCCCTTCGCAACTCGAGGCGCTGGCCGACGTGACGGAGAAGTTCGCCCAGGTCGGCCACGCCAACATCACCACGCGCCAATCCATCCAAATTCACTACATTCCGCTGGAGCAAACGCCCGACGCGATGCGCCGCCTAGCCGAGGCCGGGCTGACCACGCGCGAGGCGTGCAGCAACACCATCCGCAACCTGACCGCCTGCCCGCTGGCCGGTGTGTGCCCGCGCGAGCATGTGGACGTGGGAGCGCATGTGGACGGCGCTACTATCCATTTCCTGCGCAATCCACTTACGCAGCAGATGCCGCGCAAGTTCAAGATTTCCTTCTCCGGTTGCGAAGCAGATTGCGCACAATCCATGCTGCACGATGCGGGGCTGGTCGCGACAATGCGCGATGGCAGGCATGGATTCATGGTCAAGGCAGCAGGCGGCTTGGGGCACAAGCCGCACGAGGCCATCGTGGTGGATGAGTTCGTCCCAGAGAGCGAAATGCTGTTTGCGCTGGAAGCGCTGGTGACGATGCACAACAAGTATTCCGACCGTACCAAGCGCGCAAAATCGCGCATCAAGTTCCTGGTTGAGCGTTTCGGGGCGGACGGTTTTCGCGAAAAATACCGCGAGGAATTCGCGCGCACCCGCGATGCGCTGGCAGGAAACCCGTATCCGCAAGGAGCATGGCGCAAGGCCAGCCAGGTTGCAGCACCTGGGCAGGGCGCTCCGCGCGCGCTGTTTCAACAGCATCAGCAAGGCCTGTTCGTCTTGCCGGTCAGCGTGCCGCTGGGTGAGTTGAACGTTCCGCAATTGCGCGGCATCGCACGGCTGTTGCGCGAACACGGTTTGGATGAGGCGCATACCACGCAGGATCAGAGCCTGACCATCGTGAATGCGCCGCAGGAAAGGCTGCCTGCATTGCGCAGCGGGCTGGCGGCGCTCGGATTGCATGAGCCCAGGCCTGGCGACAGCGTCGTGGCCTGCCCGGGCAGCTCGACCTGCCGGTTGGGCATCACCTCGAGCACACTGGTTGCGCCCAAGTTGTCGGGCGGCATCAAGGATTTGAGTATCCGCGTGTCGGGCTGCCAGAATGGCTGCGCGCAGCCAGAAACCGGCGACATCGGTATCTACGGCGAAGGACGCCGCCTGCACGGCAAGCTGGTGCCGCATTACCAGACTTATTTCGGCGGCAGCGGAATGGCCGGAGGCAAACTGGGAATCAAGGGGCCATCGGTGCCAGCGGCACGCGTCGTAAAGGCTGTTGCTCGCGTCGAACAGGCATTTGCCGAGAGCGGAGGAGACAGTTTCTCCGCGTGGGTGCGCAAGCAAGAGACGGATTATTTCAAGAACCTGCTGGCTGACATCATCGAAGTCAAGCCGGAAGAAGTGCCGGAAGTCATGCGCGACCATGGCTCGGAGACTGACTTCCGCGTGCTGAATTTCGGCGGCGGCGAATGCGCGGGCGCATCGCAAGTGCAGATCGGGGCAAACTTTTTCGAGGCGGCGCACGAACGCGAATACCGCCGTGCACTGGTATTTCAGCGTAAATATGCCGAGGCGGCGCAGTGCAGCGAGGCTATTTTGCGCCTGCTGGGCGGCGGGCTGATACAGCTGCTGGACGGCATACGGCAGGATGACCCCAGGCAGTTTGCCGCGCGGCTGGCGCAACATGGGCTGACAGATATTTCCGATGAATTCACCCGTCTGGCCGGATTGCTGGGAAATGTTGAAGAAATTGATGAAATAACACTCGCGCCTTTGAACCGCGCGGTGGATGAATGGACAGTCAGGGTTGCCAAGTTCTGCCTGACCCAGGATGCCCAACTTGACTTGAACGAGGCTTTGCCTGATGGAGTAGCCGCATGACGCTGACGCAGAAAACCGAACAAGTGCTGGCCGTGCTGGAACAGGCGGTGCGTGACCATGCACCGCTGACCTTCGCAAACAGTCTGGGTGCGGAAGACATGGTGCTGACCGACCTGATCGCCCGGCATGGTTTCGCAATTTCCATGTTCAGCCTGGATACCGGCCGCCTGCCGCAGGAAACCTATGACCTGATGCAATCCGTGCGCGCGCGGTATGAGCTTCCGCTGCAAATTTATTTTCCCGACAGTGCGCTGGTCGAGGAGTATGTCGTGCAGCACGGGGCAAATGGTTTTTACGACAGCGTGGAAAACCGCAAGCGCTGCTGCCACATCCGCAAGGTTGAGCCGCTCAAGCGCGCCCTGGCGGGCAAGCGTGCCTGGATCACCGGCATGCGCCGCGAGCAGGCGGTCACGCGCGGCAGCCTTGAGGTGTCGGCGTTCGATGCGGATCACGGCCTGCAAAAGTTCAATCCGCTGCTGGACTGGACGAATGCAGAGGTATGGGAATACATCAAGCAGTTTGATGTTCCCTATAACGCCCTGCACGACAAGTTCTATCCCAGCATCGGCTGCGCTCCGTGCACCCGTGCGATCGCGGTGGGCGAGGACATTCGCGCCGGGCGGTGGTGGTGGGAGGATCCTGCGAACAAGGAATGCGGCCTGCATGTGGGCAAGGTGATGCCGCTCAAACAAATCCATTCCGCTTGAGGAGGGGGAATTTATATGAAGCCATTTGAGAACAATATGCACACACACACATTTACTCACCTTGATGCGCTGGAAAGCGAATCCATCCACATCATGCGCGAGGTGGCTGCTGAGTGCAAAAATCCCGCGCTGCTGTTTTCCGGCGGCAAAGATTCCATCGTCATGCTGCGCCTGGCAGAGAAGGCTTTTCGCCCGGCGAAATTTCCTTTCCCGCTGGTGCATATAGACACCGAGCACAATTTCCCGGAGGTCATCGCGTGTCGCGACAAACTGGCAGCGGACTTGGGAGAGCGGCTAATCGTGCGTTCGCTGGAAGATTCCATCAAGCGCGGCACCATCGTCATTAAAGACCTGGAGAAGCCGCGCAACCCTTACCAGTCCGTGACGCTGCTGGAAACCATCGCCGAATTCGGCTTCGATGCCTGCATGGGCGGCGCGCGGCGCGATGAAGAAAAGGCGCGCGCCAAGGAGCGCATCTTCTCCTTCCGCGATGAATTCGGCCAATGGGACCCCAAGAACCAGCGTCCCGAGCTGTGGGACATCTACAACACGCGCGTCCATGCGGGTGAGAACATTCGCGTGTTCCCCATCAGCAACTGGACGGAAATGGACATCTGGCAATACATCGGGCGCGAGAAGCTGCACATCCCGGAAATCTACTATGCGCACGAACGCGAAGTGATTCGGCGCGGCGGTTCGGTGATTCCAGTGTCACACTTGGTGCAGCCGAAACCGGGCGAGAAAGTGGAAGTCGTCTCGGTGCGTTTCCGCACCGTGGGCGACATGACCTGTACCGCGCCGGTTGAATCGACCGCCAGCACGGTGGATGAAATCATCGAGGAAACATCGACCACGCGCATCACCGAACGCGGTGCGACGCGCATGGACGACCAGACATCGGATGCGTCGATGGAGCTGCGCAAGAAAGAAGGGTATTTTTGACAGGGCGCTCCCTCACCCTCGCTCCCTCTCCCGGTGGGAGAGGGAAGGCAAGCCCTTCTCCCGCCGGGAGAAGGGTTGGGATGAGGGAGCGCAGCATGATGTTCAGGCAAAACTTGATTAAGGTATCAACTATGAACAACACTACACAACTCCTCCGCTTCATCACCGCAGGCTCGGTGGACGATGGCAAGAGCACGCTGATCGGACGCCTGCTGCACGACTCGAAATCAATATTCGAGGATCAGTTGTCGGCGATCTCGAAGACCAGCGAAAAGCGCGGCATGGCCGCAGTTGACCTTTCGTTGCTTACCGATGGGTTGCAGGCCGAGCGTGAGCAAGGCATCACCATAGACGTGGCCTACCGCTATTTCGCCACCCCGCGCCGTAAATACATCATCGGCGACACGCCGGGGCACGAGCAGTACACGCGCAACATGGTCACCGCCGCCAGCACCGCCAACCTCGCCATCATCCTGGTGGATGCGCGCAAAGGGGTACTGACCCAGACGCGCCGCCATACTTACCTTGCCAGCCTGGTCGGCGTGCCGCATATTGTGCTGGCGGTGAACAAAATGGACATGGTGGACTACTCGGAAGAGGTGTTCAAAAAAATACGCGAGGAATATCTAAAGTTTGCCGCACCGCTGGGGCTGCGCAACGTCACCTTCATCCCGCTCTCGGCGCTGAACGGAGACATGGTGGTGGAACGCGGCGATCAGTTGGGCTGGTACAAAGGCCCTGCACTGCTGGAGTTGCTCGACACCATCGAGATCGACCACGACGTGAATACCTCCGATTTCCGCTTTCCGGTGCAATGGGTGTGCCGTCCCCAGTCCCAGGAATTCCACGACTTCAGGGGATTCATGGGCCGTATCGAGGCTGGCGAGGTCTCCGTCGGCGACGAAATTACCGTGCTCCCATCCGGTCGCACAACCCGGGTCAAGGAAATCGTGACCTACGACGGCAAGTTGCAGACTGCTTATGCACCGCAATCTGTGGCCCTGACGCTGGAAGACGAAATAGACATTTCGCGCGGCGATATGTTTGTCCGGGGTATAGCTGCCCCGCAAGTCGCCAAGGAATTCAGCGCCATGTTGTGCTGGCTTTCGGAAGCGCCGCTTGAGAAGAGTCGCAAATACCTGGTCAAGCACACCACGCGCACGGCCAAGTGCCTGTTCAGCGGCATCGACCACCGCGTGGACGTGAACACGCTGGAGCAGCTTGCGACAGATACGTTGAAGATGAACGACATCGCCCGGGTATTGCTCAAGGTGCAGCAGCCGCTGGTTTTTGACAGCTACGCCACCGACCGCGCTACCGGAAGCTTCATCGTGATAGACGAGGCGACCAACAATACCGTGGCCGCGGGAATGATCGCCTGATTGTTCCTGGGTTGGGTTCAGTGCTCGCCCTTGGTGCGTAACAGTCCGGCGAGGCGGTTGCCCTGTTTTTGCGGACCACCGATGGGAAACAGGTCGTGCAGGTAATGGTTGCTGCCGCGCGCTTCGCCCCATAATTCGGTGAAGTGCTTGATCATGGCGCGCACCTGCGCCTGTACGCCGTGTTCATGGTAATAGTCGCGCAGGAAGCGGATTATCTCCCAATGCTCATCGGTGAGTTCCAGTTCTTCTTCCCTGGCGCGTGCGCGGACGAAATCTTCCGACCAGTCGGACAGGCTCAGCAGGTAACCTTCGCTGTCTGTTTCAATGTCGCGCCCGTTGACGCGCAGGATTCTTCTGGTTGGCTGTATGGCCATGATATTTCCAGGAAGCATTCCTGCTGGCACCCCTTTCCCGCAGGCGTTCGAGGGGTGCACAGCACTGGAATGACAGCTTACTTCAGCCGGGTGATGCCGAATTTCTTCAGCACGAACTTCTCATAGATCGGCTCGGAGTTTCCGCTTTTCATCTTCTTGATGAAATATTTTTCGAAGGCGATCTTGGCCCAGTGAACCCATCGGCCTTTCTTGAACCAGCTTACGTTCCTTGGCCCAATCTGCGGCAGCGCCACAAATGCCGCGCCGGTAGTGCCCATGTCGGCCAGGCAGATTGCTCCCCACGTTCCGGCGGCGTGGGTGGGCAGGTTTTGCAGTTCGTCGCGGATGTTGTGCGCGACTGCCGTTACCATGGTCTCGATCATGAAGCCGGTCTTGGGCGCGCCGGTGGGCACCGGGGTTGCTTCCACCGGCGGGATGG
>JBGPSQ010000099.1:0-10040 GCA_041490205.1 Gallionellaceae bacterium | reverse complement strand
TCCGGCACCGCGATGGCGGTGAAGTACTTTCCGACGATCCCGGTCCACGTCACGCGCTTGTCCAGCTCCTTCACTGCGCCCATACCGACCCGGGGATCCTGCCTCTTGGCGTCGGCCCAGTACACGTAGGATCGCAGGTCGTTCCTGCCGTCCAGCGTCTTGGTGAGGCGGAAGTTGAGCGACTGGTAATTCTCGAACCCGCCGGAGCGCAGGCGCTGGTAGTCGAGTGCGAGCTTGAGACTGTCGCTCACCACCAGGTCGCTGCCCACCCCGAACACCATTGCGCTGGTATTCAGCGAAGTGCCGGGAAGCGCATACTGCGTGCCCAGCAGGTCGGCATAAGAGATCGAGGTCTGCGCGGCCGTCTGCAGCCCGCGCTGGTATTCGATGCGCGCGTGCGGCTGCGCCACGCCGAAATCGGTCTGGTGCACGGACTGCAAGCGCATGCCGAGCGAGAGGTGCGAGCTGCTCAGGTTCTGGCTGGCATAGCTCAGCGCATTGATACCCGCGCCCGTCTCGGTGCCCGCATTCAGGCGGTTGAATGCAAAGTCGTAACGGCCATAGGGCGACCACAGCACGCCTTCGTTGCGGCGCTCGTAGCCGAACGACACCGAGCCGAACAACTGGTCGCCGGTGCGCGAGGCGCGCGCAAAGTCGTTCACCGCCGCCACGAAGCGGTTGGTATTGAAGTTCACCTTGCCGTATCCCAGCAGGCCGTCGATGAACGTGCCGCTATCCATCATGTAGCTGGCGTACCCGGCCACGCTGTTGCCGCTGGAGGTGCTGCTGGTGCCGTCGGTGCCGATGTTGCTGTTGTCGCGGGCATAGCCCACGCCCACGCCCACGGTCAGCGAGCGGTTCAGGCGCTTGTCCACGCCGATGCTGACGCCGTCCGTGGCGAACTGGGTGCCGGTTCCGCCCTGCTGCGTGTTGCCGAAGCGCATCACGCCTGCCACCCAGAAGTCCAGCCTGCCCTCGTCCTGCTGTGCTGCGGCCAGCGAATTGGAGATCGCGCCCAAGTTGAGTTGCGAGCCGGTGACCAGGCCGGTCAGGGCATTCATCATCGTGCCGACCATGGGGCTGGAGACGGGCATGGCCAGTCCTCCTTGCGGCGGCTGGAACAGGGTGCCCGGGTTATTGGCATAGCCCGTGTTCTGCCAGCCCATGCCCTGCGTGCCATTTCCCTGCCAGCTATTGAAATAATTCTGCGGTCCGGTCGCGGCTCCTCCGGCAGGTGCGGGAGTGGTTCCTGCCGGTGCAGGCGCAGGTGGCGCGCCGGAAGGATCGGGAAGGTTATCCGCAGGCGCAGGCACCGTTGGCGTTCCAGGTGCGGGAGGCGCGCCCGCCCCCGGAGCCTGGGCGGCGGTCGCAGCCATAGGCGCGTGGTGGCGCGATTCCAGGCGCTGCTGGAAGTTGAACAACTGCATGGTGCCGAAGCGCTGCACCACTGCCGCCTGGCTGCTGAGCAGGCCAGTCACCGCCGCGTCCTTGGTCGGGTCGGGGCGGCCCGTGACGGTCACGGTCACCGTGCCCGGGGCGGGCGAAGCACCCCCGCCGTTATAGGCCAGGTACTTGAAGCTGTCCGTCCCGAAGTAATCCTTGCTGGGCGTGTAAGTCACCTTGGTGCCGGACACGCTCACCACGCCATGCGCGGGCTGTGCAGATACGCTGACGCCGGTAACGCCAAGGCCGGTGATGAACGGCGCGAGATCCAGCGTCGCAGAATTATTCAGTTGCACGCTCATGCTGGCCGCGCCTGCGGTGGGCGGCTGGTAGGCGATACTGAAGCTCAGCGTCACTGGCGTGGCTGCAGTCCAGTTGGCGTTGCCGATCTGGGTGGCGGTGATGCTGCAAGTGCCCGCCGCAACGCCGGTAACGGTAGTGCCTGCCACAGTGCACACGCTGGGGGTGGTGCTCGCGAAACTGACGGCCAGACCGGATGTTGCGGTGGCCGCCAAGGTGCCGGTGCCGCCCACATAAACAGCGGGTGTGGCGCCCAAGGTGATGGACTGGCTGCCTTGGCCGACGACGACGTTCTGGGTGGCCGCCCCTGCCGCAGTGTAGTTGGTGTTACCCGACTGGGTCGCGCTGACCACGCAAGTGCCCACGCCGACGCCGCTGATCACGTTGCCGCTGACCGAGCACACGGCGGAGGGCGATACCGCGTAGGCAACGGGCAGGCCAGAGGTGGAGGTCCAGTTCAGGGTGACGGTGCCGCCCACCACAAGGCCGGTGGCCGTCGTCGTGTTGATGTTCTGCGCGATCGGGTTGATGGTGAACGACTGGGTAACTTGCGCGGCCGGATTAAAATTGGCACTGCCCGGCTGGTTGGCGGCGATGGTGCAGGTGCCGCCCGCCAAGCCGGTGACGACGCCGGTGGCGCCCACCACGGAACAGGTCGCCGGAGTCAGGCTGCTATAGCTCACCGGCAGTCCAGTGGCCGTGCCATACGTAGTGACTGTCGAGGTGGCGGTCACCGCGCCGGAGCTGAGGTAATTCACGGCGGGAGCCGCGCCAAAAATCAGGGTCTGGCTGCCGATGGTGATGTTGATGTTCTGCGTCACCGGGGCGGCGGCGGAATAATTGGCGTTGCCCGCCTGATTGTAAGTGATCGCACAGGTGCCCACGCCGGTGCCGCTGACCGTTCCGGTGGGCGACACCGTGCAGATCGTGCCGGCGCTGGTGGTGCCATAGGCCACGGCCAGGCCGGTGGCCGGGCCTGCGGCAGAATTGGAAGCGGCGCTGGTGGTCGTGCTGGCGCCCACGCTGATCGAGGGCGTGACGATGTACGCCAGCGATTGTCCGGTCTGCGCAATGGAGATCGCGGGGAAGGGGAGCGTGGCCGGATTCAATACGCCCGTCACGCCCGCCACCTGGCCAACGATGATGCAGTTATTCGTGCCTGCCGCCAGGCCGGTGATGACCGCTGTTCCGGGCGAAGCCCCCGCCGCGACGGAACATGTCGCGGGCGTGTTGGAGGTAAATGTCACCGCTGGCGAGGTGGTGGCGGGAACAGCCGAGTTGCTGGCCGTGGCGGAGATGGTTCCCGTGCCGTAGGTGGTGCCCGCGGGCTGGTAGGACACGGCGGTGACCGTGCCCAGGGTGATGCTCTGACCATACAGGCCCACGATGATGGAGACTGGCACCTGAGTTGCGGGGTTATAGTCGGTGGTTACGGCCTGGTCGAGCAGTATCTTGCAGGTCTGTCCCCCGGTCGCGGCAGCGGCGGTGATCAGGCCGGTGGCCGAGACCGAGCAGACGGCGGGCGTGCTGCTCGTATACAGGATGGGATTGGCCGTATTGGAAGTCGGTACCAACTGTGCCGTGCCGCCGGATGCCAGCGCCGGAACGGTGTTGGGCGAGATGGTCTGCGTGCCCTTCCCGACCGAGACATTCAATGGCTGGTTGGTGACCGCTGCGTACTGGGTGGTCGCCGCCGAGCTGGCCCACAGCACGCAGTTGCTGGCGCCCGCGTGCAGGCCGGTGAGCGTGTAGGCGCCGGGGGAGCCCCCCAGGGTGCATTGCAACGGGGTTTGGTTGGTCAGGGTCACGCCGCCTGCAGGCACGGTCGGCGCGGCCGGTGCGATCGCCACCGCCCCCCCGCCCACCACCACGGTTGGCGCGGGCATGGTGATGGTCTGCGGAGCGAGCGTGATGGCGAATGAAATGGTGGTGGAAACCCCGCTGGCGGGCAGCCAGTTGGCATTTCCGCTCTGGGTCGCATTGATGGTACAGGTACCGGCGGCGATGCCGGTCACGACATAAGGCGCGGCTCCATTCAGCGTACAGACAGAGAGCGTGGCGGAGGACAGGGTGACGGTCAGGCCGGGGGCATTCGTCGTGGCTGCTATGCTGCCCGTGGCATTGTTGGCATACAGCGGCAGGGTCGGCAGCGTCCAGCCGATTGTTTGCGTGCCCTGCGTGATGCTGGTGCTGCCGTTGAGCGTGCCCGCGTCGTATCCGGCCGAGCCCGCCGAAACCACGGTGCCCGCCTGGTTCAGCGTGTAGGTGCAAGTGCCCACGCCGACCGGCGTCACCGTCACGGTCGAGCCGACGATGCCTACCGTGCATATCCCGGCCAGGGAGGTGTTGGTCACGGTGATCGCATTGCCGGAGCCGCCGCCGGTGGCGGCGAAGGTGGAGGTGTAACCCATCGCCACCGAGACGGGCGGTGTGGCCGAGATGGTCTGTCCGGCGTTGACCCCAATAATGAACGTGACGCCGGTGCTGGTGACCGGGTTGGCGGCGCTGTTGGTCGCATAGAGCAGGGCGTTGTATACCGTAGGGGTCACGGGAGACGGCGCAGTGCCCGAAATCCAGCCCGAATTCAAATTGACCGTGATGCCCGGCGGCAAGCCGGATCCGCTATAGGTGGTAGTGTCCACCAGGTAGTCCTGGCCGACCGTCGCGACGATCTGGTGGCCGCCATAGACTGCGCCGTGCGCCAGGGTGATGGCCGCGGGTGCAGCCAGCACGGGGGTATGGAACGAGGCGAAATACGCCGACATGTTGCCCGAGTTGGTGCCAGCATAGGTGACGCTCGCAGCGGGCATGCCGCCGGGCGTACCAAACGTGCTGGCATACGACCCAATCAGGGTTGAGGATGCGCTATAGGTAGCAAAGGTGGTGTTGCTCGTGCCCGGCATCGCGCTGTATGCCGAAGTGACGTTGGCATTGGTCGGCGATGTATGGCATCCGGTACAAGTGCCACCCGTGGTGAAATTGCTCAGGCCGGTTGATACCGTAAAGCCCGCGTGCACGCCGCCGGGCGGGGCGCTCGCATGGGCCGCTGCCCAGGGCAGCAGGCCCAGCATGATGATGAGAGCCAGCTTTGGGGCGGCGGCCAGCTTCGGCATGGTTTTTTGCGCCGGGGCGTAACGTGCGTTCATCGCTTAATCCCCCAGCAAGCGCAGCGGCGTGACGGTGCTGCTCGGCGCGGAAGTCAGGCCCGGCCCCTTCTTGACGTTGGCCGTCAGCGTGAAGGTGTAGTCGGTGCCGTTGGTCAGGCCGGTGATGGTGATCGGGCTCTTGCTGCCTGTCGCAGCGATCCCGGCGGGTGCGCCATTGGAGAGGGCGGTCACCGTGTAGCCGGTGATATTTGCGTCCGGCTGAACATTGAAAAATATCCTGGCCGACGCATTGCCCGCCTTGGCGAACTTGATATAGGGCGCGTTGGCGGCTGGGGCCTGGGGCGCCGTATTGGCTGCGGGTGCCGGGCTTGGCGCTGCCTTGGCCGTTACGGCCAGGGCCGGTTTCGGAACGGCAACCGGCGGAACTGTTACAGCGGGAATCACAGGAGCGGCTGCACCCTGCCCTGCTGTTGAGCCCCCTGCGGCTGCAATAACCGTCTTGCCGCTGGACGCGGAAGGCTTGCCCGCGCCCGCGTTGCTCGCGGCGCTGACGGTGAATGTATAAGCCGTGCCGTTGGCGAGGCCGGTAACGGTGATCGGGCTGGCAGCCCCGGTGGCGGCGAACCCGCCGGGATTGGCGGTGACGGTATAGCCGGTAATGGCCAGTTCGCTCTTGGGTGCGGTGAAACTGACAGTGGCCTGACCATTGCCCGGAGTCACCGTGCCGATGGACGGCGCGCCGGGTGCGGCGAAGAAGGTGGCGAAGTATGCCGAGAAATTGATGGTGTACTGGGTGGGCGTAGTTCCCAGTCCGAGCCGGTTGGGCGCATCGCCCGCCCAGGTTCCCATTGGGCTGCTGGTGCTGCCGCCGGGCGCTTCCTTGTCATTGGTGTTGCCTTCGGGAATGGTGTATCCCAGCGTGGCCGCTTTGGTGATGGCAGCCGGATCGTTTGCATACACGGACAGCCGGTTGGCTGTGGCGCCGTAATCAGAAAAGGCGGCGGCCTTGCTGGGCTGGGGCGTGCCGTGGCAATGCTGGCAGGTATATTCCCATTCGTAGCGGCCCTTTTCCGCATCGCCCGCGGCAAAGGATGCCCCGGAGAATGCGCCAAGCAGCAGCATGGATAAAACATGGATACTGGACAACGGGGAACGGCCGGAACTCGCGCCTGCGGCGGCGGCATTGAAACGGATAAACGACAAAATATTTCCCCTTGTTCGGACAAGCAACTCTGGACAAACAGGCAAAATGGCAGACGGCAGGCTGGATGCCCGCCATGACTGGCTTTTGCCGGATTATTGCATTTCTCCTTGTTGTCTCCCGTGGCAGGGGACTGTTTTTATTATCTTAATGCCACTTTAGTGCTGTGCATGTACGTATTTCTACGTATGCATTTTGGGCGAAATATAAAACCCCACACGCGATCGTGTCAAGTACCGATTGCCGAAGAAATAAATATAGGGGAAACCCCTAGGGGCGCGAGGAGTGCCCAAGGGCCAAATACCGCCACGCACGCCGATGCATACAATTAGCGGAAATTGGCCCCGGGAAATTTATCTCTGAGAAGGTTGCCCCGGAGATGCGGGGCAACCAAATTGGCCAGGTGAGTGACCAGTGAAATGTCTGGTCGGGGTGGAGAGATTCGAACTCCCGACATCCTGCTCCCAAAGCAGGCGCGCTACCAGGCTACGCTACACCCCGAAAGCGCGGCACTATACAGGGCGCTGGCCGAAAAATCAATGTTTTCCGGCCTCACTGCTTGCGGAGTCCATCTTCGCCAGCATCAGGTAATAGCCCATGGACCACAGCGTGAGCACGGCGGCGAAATAGATCAGCCAGGTGCCCACCAGCGCGGTGTCCACGCCCAGCAGCTTTTCCTGGTAGAGCAGGAACAGGAGCGCGAGCATCTGGAAAGTGGTCTTCACCTTGCCCAGCATGGAAACGGCCGTGCTCTTGCTCTCGCCCAGCTTGGCCATCCACTCGCGCAGTGCGGAGATGGTGATCTCGCGGCCGATGATGATGAACGCGATGACGGAATCCATGTGCCAGAAGGGATCCAACTGCCCGAAGTTCGCCAGCAGGATAAGCGCCGCCGCCACCATCAGCTTGTCGGCCACCGGATCGAGGAAAGCGCCGAAGGCGGAATGCTGGTTCAGCTTGCGCGCAAGATAGCCATCGAGATAATCGGTGATCGAAGCCAGCCAGAAGATCGAGGTGGCGATGACATGCTTGTAGTGCAGGCTGATATTCGCGTCCGACACATAATAAATCCCGATGAACACCGGGATCATCGCGATGCGGAACAGCGTGAGGATATTGGGGATGTTGAGATGCATGGGGGGATTTTAGTCTAATTCCCCTTGCAGCGACAGATGAAGGTTGCACCTGCAGGTGCGAATTTATTCGCACATGATTGGCATAATTTACCTGGCGCTCGATAAACCGCCGGGTGGGAATGGGGGATGCTCCGTTTGGAAATGGGGCCGGTGGTGCCCCGCCGAAGGGCGCGGCGGCGTATTGCGCCGAATGCAATAACATACGGCGCAATGCCCTTTGGACATTGCGCCGTACGCGAACTGCATTTTCTTAGCAGTTAGGCTTGTCAACCAATTGGCCATTGCAGTTTGCCACTTGATGCTGGAAACCGCTATAAGTGGTGTTGGAAACCATCCAGGAGCCATCTGCCTTTTGGCAGTTTGCGGACAATTTGCCGTTTTCTATCGACGCGTCCTTGCATGTCCTGGCAAAGGAACCCGTGGCGCCGGTGCATACCAGGATGCCGTTGACGTTGCTGATATTGCCCACGCAGGAGGTCGCAAACGGCAGGTCGGTTTTGTGTGACGCGCCGCTCATGTTCTTGCAGGTGGCGCTCAACGTTTCTCCATTCACGACGATATTTGAGCAAGTGGCCTGGTAAGACCCGGCCGGGTTAGCCGCATAAGCGGTTGTGTACAGCGCAAATGCGGAAAAAGTCACAAACAGTGCAGAAATGATTTTCTTAAACATGGTTAATTTCCCTTTTTTAATTAATTGAAAGATCAATTGGGGTGTATTGATCCACCCTTGCTTTCCTCCTATCCGTGCGAACCTCCCTTGCTTCTTCTTTTTTCCCTCCCTTCCCCGACCGCGCAAACTGCGCACGTCGAAATAATGACCATTTGACACGGCTCATTGCCGACACATGCCGGACAGTCCCGATACCTCTCCGGCACCCATCGCCCTGCAACTGGCAAACCGGCCCAGCCCATGCGACTTCAGTGGAGTGGGTTGACGAGCGAATGGCATCGTTCGCGACGCAATCAGCCGCACCCAACCGAATCCGCGCATGCTACTCGCGAAATCCGAACCTGTAACCTATCAACTCTGATAGTGCAAAAGTAATGAAAAATGAGTTGAGCCGCATCGTTCGCGGGGTGCGGAGAGCCCCTGAGCAAGGTGCCCAGGGGGAGGGAAAGGAAAAGCAGAAGGTGATATTTGAACTGCGCGGACTATATTAATTCCCGGGCTGACAACAGGGGCTATTTTCCCAATGCATCACCCCCAAATAAGCTCCTTGAGCCACGCGGCCAACATCAACAGCAACAAGAGCCCCACAATCAAGATGGCCAGATCGACCTGGGTTCCAAGGAACCTGGAGTTCTGAAATGACTCCGAATGCGCATTGACTGTTTCGGGATGCGCTTTCTTTCTGCGTTCCAGCCAAATCGAGGCAATGTATGCGGCAATAAGGAGCAATACCAGGAGCAGCAAAAATGCCACCACGGGTTCATCCATCAAGAATTGAATAAATAACATTTATCTCCCTTTTGACAATCCGGCATGCCGCACTCGCAAATCAGCTCAACCCATTAACACTCCGCCCGCTGCCAATCATCATGACGATCCCGGCGCTCCTGGCGGTAGTTGGTCACCTCAAGGCGAAGACCATCGGGGTCAGTGAAGAAGGTTGCCCAATAGTCCGGCGCGTACTCGAAGTAGAGCTTCGCTTCCGAAGCCTCGATGCCAAGCGCACGAAGTTGACTGGCCACCGCCACCACATCCCCAATTGACTCGACGCGAAAGCAGAAATGGTGCAGCCCCGGAGCGTAGGAGTCGTGCCCATGGGCATTGCGGGACGGGCGGAGAACGTAACCAAAGTGACGGTTGAAATACTGGACATGCGGATCTCCACCCAAGGCAAAACTGCTCTTCCGAAAGCCCAGCGTCTCAAGCAAGACGCGATCATAGAAAGACTCTGAACGTTGAAGATCGGACACCGTAATGTATATATGGTCGATTCCGGTAACTTCGGTCATGGCGCGGGAAAGTGCATGGGATGGTTAACAGTTATTGGACGTACCCACCGGGCAGCCAGCGTAGCACGCGATACACTGGCAAGGCACGGTTCCGTAGGATGTGCCGACAAAGGAGGCGCATCGGTCGAGTCACGCGACGATGCAGTTATGCCTCACTGCATTATCCTACGCGCTCTCCCGCACAGGTCTAATTTGAAAATGCGCCGTTCTGATGAACTTCTGGCGCAATTTTTTGAAGGTCAATCTCGGATAGAGAAATAAGCGCCTTGATTCTTCGCTCGATAGATTTGTATATCCCACCAACTGCCATTGCTGGGATAACGTAAATAGCCCACATTCCGCTATTAACCCCAAGGGCCACAACAGAAAGTTCAATACTCTTCTTTCTAATACCTCTGAGTTCAGGAATTGTGCAGTCGTCCAATATCTTTTGACGCGCAATTAACCGTTCTTTAAGAGCGGCATCTTTTTCAATAGCATTTTTCACATGAGCAATTGTCATTGCATCAATTCTTGGCAAAGCCAAAATTATCGAGTTAATCGAGTCTTGTAGATAATGAAAATGCTTATCATCCAATTGATCCGCATGCTCAATTTTCAGTGAACGAAGCTGATCCCGCAGGGCAAATAAGTCATAACGAATCGACAGCCTTAAAGATGGTGCAATTATCGATTCATATACAAAATGAATGGTCGCTAATGAAACCAATACAAGTATCAAGTAGCTCATTTCGCCTCCTTGCTTGATTTAACTTTTGCTCCCAATTGCTGTTCTTGCATCTTGTTTCTTTCATCACTAAGAACTTATCCGTAAATAATATTAACCTTTAACGGTACCTTGCGGAACGCGATGATTGCGGCGGCCAGGTGATTCAGGCCAATGAAACTGCGTTC
>JBGPSQ010000098.1:0-10042 GCA_041490205.1 Gallionellaceae bacterium | reverse complement strand
GGAAATTGAGCGCAAGCTGCACTTCCTGAGTTTCGCCAAGCAGCACTTCATCTCCGCGCTCAAAGGCAGCGGCCTGGGAGGCGTGCTGAAATCGGTGGACGAAGCCTATGCCGCCGCGATGGCAAAACTGCCCACGCCGAAATTGACGCGCGTGCTGATCGCCGCCATCGAAAAACAGCAGCCCCCGCGCGGACGCTTCCGCCCCAAGATGCGCTACGCCCACCAGGGCGGCAGCAACCCTCCCCTCATCGTCATCCACGGCAGCGCCCTGGAACACGTGCCGGACAGCTACAAGCGCTACCTGGAACACACCTTCTGCGAAGCTTTCCACCTGCAGGGCACGCCCCTGCGCATCGAATTCAAGGCCGGCAAAAACCCCTTCGAAGGCAAGAAAACCCCGCTCACCGAAAGCGAACAGCGCGCCGCGCACCGCGCCAGGATGCGCGGGCGGCGATTGTACGGCTAAACTGAATGTTGACAGGCCCGCTTGGCGGGTGATACATTTCTTGTGCGCCGATTTGAGGATCAGCTTGCGGGCGCGTTACAAATACTGCTAAAGCGTGGGAAACCCGGTTTAGCGCTAAGCTTTCCGGGTTTTTTTCATTGGAGCGCCGAATGTACATTCCAGAGCATTTTGCCGAAACGAATATACCGAGGTTGCATGAGTTCATGCGCCGGAACAGCTTTGCCACCTTGGTCACTCAACACGGCGGCGCGCCCTACGCAAGCCATTTGCATGTGGTGCTGGACGAAAAGGCGGGCGCGCATGGCGCGTTGATCGGGCACATGCCGCGCAAGGATGCACTGTGCCAGGATTTTGCCGGAGGCGCTGAAGTGCTGGCGATCTTCCACGGCCCGCATGCGTATGTGTCGCCAGCATGGTATGAGCCCAACCCGATGGCGGTGCCAACGTGGAACTACACAGCAGTGCATGCCTACGGCAAAGCGCGCATCTTGCCGAACGAGGAACTGGCGGATGTGCTACACCGGCAAGTGGACGAGGCCGAGAACAGCAATTCGCCGCCATGGAAGCTGAACCTAACCCCAGCCATGCGCGAGCGCGCGCTGGGCGCGCTTGCCGGGTTTGAAATCACGCTGCACCGCATTGAGGGCAAATTCAAGCTGAGCCAGAACCGCACAGAGCAGGACAGGCGCAACGTGATTGCTCATTTATCGCAAAGCGAGCATGGCCGGGAAGTGGCGGATTGGATGACCGAAGCACTGGACAAGCAATTGGAAAGGAAATAAATATGACGGACAAACACTATCAACCAGAGACCCTCGCCGTACGCGCGGGCGAAGTGCGCAGCCAGTTCCACGAGCACAGCGAGGCGCTGTTCCTCACTTCCAGCTTCGTGTTCGACAGCGCGGAGCAGGCAGCCAAGCGCTTCATCGGCGAGGAGCCGGGCAACATCTATTCGCGCTTCACCAATCCCACCGTCACCATGTTCGAGGAACGGCTGGCCGCCCTGGAAGGCGCGGAGCAGTGCGTAGCCACGGCAAGCGGCATGTCCGCGATATTGGCCTGCTGCATGGGCCTGTTGAAGGCGGGCGACCACATCGTCGCCTCGCAGAGCCTGTTCGGCTCGACGGTGAACCTGTTCAACAACATCCTCAAGCGCTTCGGCGTGGAGACCACTTTCGTTTCCGCCACCGATGTGGCGCAGTGGCAGGCAGCGGTGCGCCCGGAGACCAGGCTGTTTTTCCTGGAAACGCCCTCCAACCCGCTCACCGAGATTTCCGACATCGCGGCCATCGCCGCCGTGGCAAAGAAATGCGGCGCGCTGCTGGCGGTGGACAACTGCTTCTGTACGCCCATCCTGCAACGCCCGCTGGAGCTGGGCGCGGACATCGTGATCCACTCCGCCACCAAATACATAGATGGCCAGGGCCGCGTGCTGGGCGGCGCGGTGCTGGGCAGCAAGAAAAATATGGAGGGCGTGTATGGCTTCCTGCGCACCGCAGGCCCCACCATGAGCGCATTCAACGCCTGGGTGTTCCTGAAGGGGCTGGAAACGCTGAAAATACGCATGGATGCCCACAGCGCGAATGCATTGCAACTGGCACAATGGCTGGAAAAACAGCCCAACGTGTCGCGCGTATATTATCCGGGGCTGCCCTCGCATCCGCAGCATGCACTGGCAATGAAACAGCAGAAAACCGGCGGCGGCATCGTGTCGTTCGAGGTGAAAGGCGGCAGGGGCGCGGCATGGCGCGTGGTGGATAATACGCATATGATCTCCATCACCGCCAACTTGGGCGACGCCAAAACCACCCTCACCCACCCGGCCAGCACCACCCATGCGCGCATCTCGCCGGAGGCAAGGGCGGCGGCGGGCATCACCGATGGATTGCTGCGCATTGGCGTGGGGCTGGAAGCTGTGGTTGATATTCAGAACGACCTGGCGCGAGGCTTGGGTTGAATTCAGCAATGACACCTGGCCGCGGATTAACACGGATGGTCACGGATAAAACCTGCGCCGTTATCCGTGTTTCATCCGTGTTAATCCGTGGCTAAATTTTTTTCCAGGTTTGAATAAAATGGACATGCTCGCAGCACAAGTCGGTGAAATGCTCAAGTCGCATGGCTTTATGCTGGCAACCGCCGAATCCTGCACCGGCGGCGGGGTGGCGCAGGCCGTCACCGAGATTCCCGGCAGCTCGGACTGGTTCGAGCGCGGCTTCGTCACCTACGCCGACGCCGCCAAGTTGGAAATGCTTGGCGTGCGCGAGGAGACCCTGCGCCTGTACGGCGCAGTGAGCGAGGCCACGGTACGCGAAATGGCGGAAGGGGCGCTACGACATAGCCACGCGCATATCTCGCTCGCCGTGAGCGGTATCGCCGGGCCCGGCGGCGGCACGCCCGAAAAACCCGTGGGCACGGTGTTCTTCGCCTGGAGCCTGCGAGGCGGTGCAACACATGCGCGGATGCACCGCCTCACCGGCAACCGCGCCGAGATTCGCGCCCAATCGGTGCGCATTGCCCTGCAAGAATTGCTGGAGATCGGCAACGGCCTGACGGCTATCGCATGATGCCCGAAAAGTGCGGGCATATACTGTAATTCACTGCTTAATCATCAAGATAACGATATAGAACAATCGTTCTGTACAAGCGCAAAATGCTGTGCCATAATGGCTTATCTTTTGACGAAGGGGATAAACATGGATGAAAACAAAAGCAAGGCGCTCGCCGCGGCCTTGAGCCAGATTGAAAAGCAGTTCGGCAAGGGCTCCATCATGCGCCTGGGAGAAAGTGACGTGGCGCGCGACATACAAGTGGTGTCCACCGGCTCGCTCGGGCTGGACATCGCCCTCGGCGTGGGCGGCCTGCCGCGCGGTCGCGTAGTTGAAATCTACGGCCCGGAATCTTCCGGCAAAACCACGCTCACCCTGCAAGTGATCGCCGAAATGCAAAAAATGGGCGGCACCGCTGCCTTCGTGGATGCCGAGCACGCGCTCGATCCCGCTTATGCGCAAAAACTCGGCGTCAAGGTGGAAGATTTGCTGATCTCGCAGCCGGACAACGGCGAGCAGGCTTTGGAAATTGCCGACATGCTGGTGCGCTCCAGCTCGGTGGACGTGGTGGTGATCGACTCGGTCGCAGCACTCACGCCCAGGGCCGAAATCGAAGGCGAAATGGGCGACCCGCAAATGGGCCTGCACGCGCGCCTGATGTCGCAAGCGCTGCGCAAGCTCACCGCCAACATCAAGCGTTCCAACACCCTGGTCATTTTCATCAACCAGATCCGCATGAAAATCGGTGTCATGTTCGGCAACCCCGAAACCACCACCGGCGGCAATGCGCTCAAGTTCTATGCCTCGGTGCGCCTCGACATTCGCCGCACTGGCGCAATCAAGAAGGGCGACGAAGTCATCGGCAACGAAACTCGTGTAAAAGTCGTGAAGAACAAGGTCGCCCCTCCGTTCCGGGAAGCGAATTTCGACATTCTCTATGGCGAAGGTATCTCGCGCGAAGGCGAAGTCATCGAACTGGGCGTGCTGCACAAGCTGGTGGAAAAATCCGGCGCCTGGTATGCCTACAAGGGCGAAAAAATCGGCCAGGGCAAGGACAATGCGCGCGAATACCTGAAAGAGCATCCCGAAATCGCTCGGGAAATCGAAAACAAGGTGCGTGCCGCGCTCGGTGTCTCACTGCTGGAAGAGCCCGAAAAAGCGCCTGCCAAAGCGGCCAGCGAAAAGGCCGAAAAGGCCGAAAAGGCCGAAAAGGCCGAAAAGGCCGAAAAGATAGAAAAAGTCGAAAAGACTGAAAAGCCCGCCGAGAAAACCGGCGGCAAGGCAAGCAAGGCTGCCGCAGTTGAGGAAAAAGCCTGACCTGAACCCGCGGGACCCCGCCTCCCCCATGCCAGGGGAGCGGGACAGCACACCTTCCGCAAAAAAGAAGTCACATCCAACCACCCTGCGCGTTCGCGCCATGCGCTATCTGGCGCGGCGCGAACACAGCCGCGCCGAACTGCGCACCAAGCTCCTGCCTCATGTGCAGGAGGGCGAAGACGTGGACGCGGTGCTGGACGAACTGGAAAAGCGCAACTGGCTTTCCGATGCGCGCGCGGCCGAGCAAATGGTCAACATTAAGCGCCCCCGCTTCGGCACGCAGCGCATCGCCCACGAATTGCGCCAGAAAGGCATCGCCGAAAACCTGATCGGCAACGCCCTCCCCCGCCTGAAAGAAACCGAATTCGAAGCCGCGCGCGAGGTGTGGCAAAGGAAATTCGGCGTTCCCCCCCAAGGCCAGAAAGAAAAGGCAAAACAGATAAGGTTTTTGCAGTCGCGGGGGTTTGGGTTGGATGTGGTGTTTAAGGTGCTAAAACTTAAAGATTGATGGAATTGGTTTTAGGCAGCAGAATTGGGCGAATGTCATGCCATCAAACTTACGTGAAGGGGGAGTTGTCCACCACCATGATCACTTGCGATATATCTAACCTCACTGAATACCAATCGACACTTGAAAATATAAATCCATACATGTTGAGGGGTATGTCTGACATTGGCTATAGCCTCATACCAAAAGTCGCTCGAGATTGGCACCTCGGCCCTGATATTTTGAAATTGAGCGAGCAGACCCTGCTCAATCAATTTAAGATTCGAGCAATACCGTATATAAGCACACGACCGGAAAATGACTGGGAGTGGCTTGCTCTTGCACAGCATTATGGACTTCCAACACGACTGCTTGACTGGACGAGGAATCCACTGGTCGCGTTATACTTTGCATGCAGGAATAACCAGAAGAGTGATGGTGTCGTGTACTTTGCGCGCCACGTAAATGAGGTTGATATAAGAGCAATACCTACGCCCTTCGATATTACCGAAGAGCGGGGATGGAGTGCACTTCACGTTGATTTACGAATTGCTACGCAAGATGGCTTGTTCACACTGTCACCAGACCCGACAGTACCGTACTCATCGGGGCTCGTACTTAGTGCAAGAATCCTTTCTTCTGCGAAACAACCTATACTTGATACGCTTGAACGTTTCGGCATTCATCATGGATCTATTTTCCCGGGTCTTGAGGGTGTCACCAAAATTGTCGAATCGCAATACTTCTATTTTCGCGGCTTAAAAGACAAGGAAATGTTGCGGGCTATCCTTCAAGATCAATTGAAGGAATATGAACAACTCAAAAATTAGCGCGTGGATTCAATTACTGCATATTGAACATACATAGGACACCAGCCGCATCTCTCTCCTTCTCCCGCAAGCGGGAGGGGGCATGGGTAAGACGAGTCGGGCGCTACTGCCGCCCCAGCCAACGCCTGCGCCAGAACACCGCCACCATGAAGACCGCAATGACAAACATCATGCCCATGGCGAACCAGAAGCCGTCCGATTCCCCCAGCATCGGCATGCTCTTGAAATTCATGCCAAAGATGCCGGCAATGAGCGTCGCGGGCATGAATAGCATCGCCACCATGGTCAGCGCGCGCAGCTCGATATTCACCCGGTTGCTCATGCTGGAAAGATAAATATCCAGCATCCCGGTCAGCAGGTCGCGCACCGATTCCAGCGACTCGATCAGGTGCACGGTATGGTCATAGACATCGCGCAGGTAAGGCAGCGTGGCAGGCTGGAAAAAACCGCCATCGTTGCGGATCAGCGCATTCACCACTTCGCGCATCGGCCAGATGGCGCGGCGCAGCTCCATGGTCTCGCGCTTGAGCTTGTGGATGCCATGCAGGATCTCCGCCGAAGGCTGGCGCAATAGCTCCTCCTCCAGCGATTCGCAAGCATCGCCCATCTGCTCCAGCACGATGAAATAACGATCCACGACAATATCCAGCAGCGAATAGGCGAGGTAATCCGCGCCGTACTTGCGCGCCATGCCCTTGTCCGCCCACAGGCGCTCGCGCACCGGGTCGAAAGAACCCGTGCGGCGTTCCTGGAAGGTGAGCACGAAATTCCGGCCGAGGATCAGGCTCACCTGCTCCGAGCTGGTCACCCGGTTGGTGGGGTCATAACGGAAAAAGCGCGCCACCAGATAAAGATAGCCGTCATAGCTATCCACCTTCGGGCGCTGGTCGGTATTGAGAATATCCTCCAGCGCGAGCGGATGCAGATTGAAGGCGCGCCCCACCTCCGCCAGCTTCGCGGCATCGTGAAGCCCGTAGAGATTCACCCACAGCGTATCGTGCTCGCCGATATGCAAATCCAGATCGGCCAGATTCGCTGAGGTTTTCTCGGCAACCTGGGCGGCACTGTAGCGCAGCGCAGAAAACTCCGCCTGCTCGGTTTTCACTTCGACAAAGGGCACCAGCGAGCCCGGCGGCAGGCCGACCTTTTTGGAGCGCGTGCGGCGCATTTTTCTCAGGGTGCGCAATCTGGTCATGGAGCGAAGCATACTGCTAAACCGCTTCGTAGTGGCGGGCTACGCGGCAGCGGTCAATCCCGAATGCGGGAATTCAAGCATTCTGGAGACCGCAGGTTCAAATCTTCCATTAGGGCATTTCGAGCCTGCCAATATCGGGAGGCGAGACTCACATCCAGCCTGTGGCAGCCCCATTGATTTAATTCACATTTGGCGGCATTTCGCTGTTAAAATGCATAAATAAACAAGGGGAAAGCCCAAAAAGGCTGACATGAAAAGGATTACGGCAGATGCCCAACGATACGGAACGCGGCGATACACAACACGGCAAAATATCTTACATTAACTTCGCGGATATGCGGCTCCGGGCCGGGACCTGGATGCAAATGCGCAGTTTGTTTGATAAAGCGCCTGACTGCGATGTCGAATTCGCGGCGGCACTCCACGGCAAAAGTATTTTTGTAACGCTGCCGGCAAGTGTGACGGGGAAAGGGGGCATGCAAGCCGGCCACCGCTACCTGGTGCGCGGATTCGATGGCAGAAGCGACTTCGCCTTCTCATCCCAGGTGATACAGGTGCAGGAAAGGCCGTTTTACCTTGCGCATCTGGAGTACCCGGATTCGGTCGAGGTGCGTGTAGTGCGCGAGGCAAAACGATACGAGGTGGCCATTCCGGTGGTAGTCATGCCGGAAGGCGGCGGGAGACCCATCTCGGGCACGATAAGGAACCTGAGCGCAACCGGCGCGATGATAGAACTGGATGCGATTCCGGGCAGGGTGAACGGCAAGGCCAGCATTACGTTTGCGACGCTATTTAACGGCCGTGAAGCGAGCTTGAATATTCCTGCGACGATACGCCATGTGCATGACGAGGACGGCCCCATCAGAAGCGGTTTTGAATTCGGCAATATTTCGCAGAGCGATAAACTGGTCTTGTATTACCTGCTGCTCGCCTTTTCCAGCAAGGAATGATGGCCGGGTAGTGCGTTGATCGCTTGGCTGCTCCCATCGGCCACCGACGAAGAACATATCCAAATGGGAAAAATCCAGGCAAAAAAAATCGGGGCAGGGTTACTGCCCCGATAAAACCAGGCATTGCGCCTAGCAAGGGATGACGTAACTTTATCGAAGTGCAAGGCTTGAAGCCATGACAGCTCATCCTCTTCGCGAGCAGCAGATGAATGGCAAGGTAGTTGCCGACAAGCGGTCTAAATTTGGGGACGAACGGCTAATGATTCCGAAAATCCCCTATTCAGCATAAGGCTTCCCCTTACCAGAAAGATAGCCTGCAGATACCTTCTTCAGGGAGTATGCGTAACGCATAATCCGATGCCCGCATTCCATACCGGGCCAGACCTTTAAAATATGCATCAGGCATAGAATCAGCTTCCTTTTACCGGAACGACCTTCCCCGCCGCCAGTTTGGCGCGCTCTCTCGCCTCGTTGGTATCGCGGCCATTGGCCAGCGCCACGCCCATGCGGCGGCGAGTGAAGGATTCCGGCTTGCCGAACAGGCGCAGGTCGGATTGCGGCACGCGCAAAGCCCCATCCACGCCGGAAAAGGCAATGCCTTTTTCCTCAAGCTGGCCGTAAATCACGGCGCTCGCCCCAGGCTCGCGCATGGCCACATTCACCGGCAAGCCGAGAATGGCGCGGGCGTGCAGTTCGAATTCACTGAAGCGCTGGCTGCACAGAGTCACCAGCCCGGTGTCGTGCGGGCGCGGGCTCACTTCGCTGAACCATACCTCGTCGCCCTTGACGAACAATTCAACGCCGAAGATGCCCAGGCCGCCCAGGTCGTCCGTCACTTTCTTCGCAATGTCGCGCGCACGCTGCAAGGCCAGCGGCGGCATGGCCTGCGGCTGCCAGCTTTCCACGTAATCTCCATGCACCTGCACATGGCCTATCGGCTCGCAGAAGTGGGTTTCGACTGCACCATCGGCCCCCATGGCACGCACGGTCAGTTGGGTAATTTCATAATCGAAATGAATCTGCCCTTCCACGATCACCCTGCCCTGGTTCACGCGCGAACCGGTGGCGGCGTAGTTCCATGCGGCCTCGATTTCGGCGGCGCTATCCACTTTGGATTGCCCCTTGCCTGAAGAGGACATCACCGGTTTGACGAAGCAGGGATAGCCGATTTGCTCGATCGCCTTGTGCATCTCATCCAGGTTGTCGGCGAATTGATAGGGGGAAGTGGGCAATTTCAGCGTTTCGGCGGCAAGGCGGCGTATGCCCTCGCGGTTCATGGTGAGTTGGGCAGCGCGCGCGGTGGGAATCACCCGCGCCAGCCCTTCCCGCTCGATTTCCGCCAGCATGGAGGTTGCGATGGCCTCGATTTCCGGCACGATGATATGCGGACGCTCTTTCTCGATCAGCGCGCGCAATGCCGCGCCGTCCGTCATGGTGATGACATGCGCGCGATGAGCCACCTGGTGTCCGGGCGCGCCCTCATAGCGGTCCACCGCGATGGTTTCCACGCCCAGGCGCTGCAATGCGATGATGACTTCCTTGCCCAACTCTCCGCTGCCCAGCAGCATGACTTTTGTGGCGGAGGGGCTGAGTGGCGTACCGATGGTGATTTTGTTGCTCAAGATGGTTTTATCCCTGGTTGAAAGTTATCCGGTTCATTGTGAAGTTTGCCTGAAAACAGACTGGCCGTCACGATCAGCGCCGCCCCGGCTATTTCGCGAGCGCCCATCTCCTCGCCCGCCAGGAAATACGAGGCCACGGCAGCCGCCACCAGTTCGAACATGAACAGCACGATGGACTGATTGGCCGGTAAATTGGTCAGGCCGTATTGCACTGAAAAGCTGGTGACGCACAGCACCACGGCGATGGGTGCAATCAGCCACCACGCCTCCGCAGGAATAGTCATTACCTGAGCGGCGACATTGCCATGGTACAACAAGGCGGTTAACGTAAGCAGGGCGGTGCCGAACCAAACGCTGGCTGACTTAAGGTTAATGGAAAGGTGCTGCACGCGGCGAATCAGCACGTTGGTCAGTGCAAAGGTGAACCCTGCGGAGAGACCTATCCATTCGGCCATGTTCAGCGGCAGGGGGAAGCCGTGATCAGGCCGCCACAGCATGACAAACGCGCCACCCAGGGACAGGGCGATAATGATGTAACCGTAGCGATTCAGCCGTTCCCCCAGCAACAGGTGGGATAGCAGCACAGTCCACAGCGGGGCAAGATAGAACAGCAGCAGCACGCGCAT
>JBGPSQ010000097.1:0-10071 GCA_041490205.1 Gallionellaceae bacterium | reverse complement strand
GACGGCAAGCGCGCCACCAGCTTCCCCGGCTCGCTGGACGGATTCCCCAAGGTGAACCGCGAAAATTCCGCCGTCGTGGAAGACGGCAAGCTCATCACTTCGCGCGGCCCGGGAACGGCCATGGATTTTGCCCTGACCCTGGTGGATCGTCTGGCGGGACGCGCCAAACGCGACGAAGTCGAGGCGGGATTGCAGCGATAAACGCATGGTTCGATTCTGATGGTCCAATTCTGGCGGCGGTATCTGGATGGCATTCCCGAATACCTTGCAAGACATTACTGGTGGGCCTACCTTTCGCCCCGTGGGGTTTGGTTTTTCGACCACCACACCATCATCAACCTGATCCTGTTCGGCCAGTACCGCGCCATACTGAACGGGGTCATGCACCGTTACACTGCTGCGCCCAGCCCGCGCACCTTGCAACTTACCTGTGCTTACGGCGCGCTGACGCCCAGCCTGGCCACCGCCGCATGCACCGGCGAATTGCACCTGATGGATGCCGCAGCCATCCAATTGCGCGCAGCACAGCGCAAAATTCCCTCCCCCACCAAGCCCGTGTTGTACGCGCGCATCAATGCCGAGTCGCTGGCCTATGCCGATGACAGTTTCGATACTGTCATCATATTCTTCCTGCTGCACGAACTGCCGCCGGAAGCGCGCGAGCGCGCCTTGCATGAAACCCTGCGCGTGCTCAAACCGGGCGGACGCCTGCTCATCGCCGAATACGCCGTAAAGGGGGAAAAACACTTGCTGCACTGCCTGCCGCCCGCGCGCTGGCTGCTGGAACACCTGGAGCCATTCCTGCACGATTTCTGGCAGAGCGACCTGCATGCGCTATTGGCGGAATCCTTGCGGCGCAGCGGGAAAACACTGGCCTCCCAGAATGAGGTCATGCTCTTTCATGGTTTTTACAGAGTGCTGGAATACCGGCTGCGGTAGCTACGCCGCAAAAAAGCAGAGTCACGCCCCCAAACGGGATCGCGCCCCCGCCCTTTGGGCGCTACTCCCACTCAATCGTAGCAGGCGGTTTGCCGGAGATGTCGTAGACGACGCGGTTGATGCCGCGCACTTCGTTGATGATGCGGTTGGAGACCTTGCCCAGCAGTTCGTAGGGCAAGTGCGCCCAGTGGGCGGTCATGAAGTCCTGGGTTTGCACGGCGCGCAGGCTGACCACCCATTCGTAGGTGCGCCCGTCCCCCATGACGCCTACGCTTTTCACCGGTAGAAAAACAGTAAAGGCTTGAGAGGTCTTGTCGTACCAGGTCTGGCCGTCCGTATCCTTGGTGTTGCGCAGTTCTTCGATGAAAATGGCGTCCGCGCGGCGCAGCAGTTCGGCATATTCGCGCTTTACTTCACCCAGGATGCGCACGCCCAAGCCGGGGCCGGGGAAGGGGTGGCGGTAGATCATGCTGCGCGGCAGGCCCAGGGCCACGCCCAGCTCGCGCACTTCGTCCTTGAACAGCTCGCGCAGGGGTTCCAGCAGCTTGAGGTGCATGCTCTCCGGCAGGCCGCCGACGTTGTGGTGCGACTTGATGGTGTGCGACTTCTTGGTCTTGGCCCCGGCGGATTCGATCACGTCCGGGTAGATGGTGCCTTGTGCCAGCCATTTGGCCTGTTTCAGTTTTTTCGATTCACGCTGGAACACCTCGACGAATTCGCGCCCGATGATTTTGCGTTTCTGCTCCGGGTCGGTAATACCCGCGAGGTGCTTCAAGAATTCGCCGCTGGCATCCACATGGATCACTTTCATGTGCAGATGGTCGGCGAAGGTTTCCATCACCTCCTTGCCCTCGTTCAGGCGCAGCAAGCCGTTATCCACGAATACGCAGGTCAATTGGTCGCCGATGGCGCGGTGGATAAGCGCCGCCGCCACCGAGGAATCCACTCCGCCGGAAAGACCGAGGATGACTTCTTCCTGCCCGACCTGGGCGCGAATTTTCTCCACCGCCTCGGCAATGTAATCCGGCATATTCCAGTCCTGCCCGCAGCCGCAGATGTCGTGCACGAAGCGGGCGAGGATGGCCTTGCCTTGGTAGGTATGGGTGACTTCCGGGTGGAACTGCACGGCATAGAAGCGGCGCTTTTCATCTGCCATGGCGGCGAACGGCGTAGCTTCGTTGGAGGCTATCGGGATGAATCCCGGCGGCAATGCAGTGACCTTGTCGCCATGGCTCATCCACACATCGAGCAAGCCGTGGCCCTGCGCATTGATCTTATCCTGAATGCCGTCGAACAGTTTCGAGTGGCCGCGCGCGCGGATTTCCGCATAGCCAAACTCACGTACCTTGCCGCCCTCGACCTTGCCGCCGAGTTGCATTGCCATGGTCTGCATGCCATAGCAGATGCCAAACACCGGGACTCCGAGTTCATATACAACTTGCGGAGCTTTCGGTGTTTCCGCTTCGTAAACCGAATTTGGGCTGCCGGACAAAATTATCCCCGCTGGATCGAAAGCGCGTATTTCTTCCGCAGTCATGTCGCAGGAATGCAATTCGCAATAGACGTGCGTCTCGCGCACACGGCGTGCAATCAACTGGGTGTATTGCGAACCGAAATCAAGGATGAGGATTTTCTTATGAGCAGTCATTAGTCGCTAGTCGTTAGTCGTTAGTTGGTGGTGAGGGATTTTTGAAGGCCTTTTAGCATCTTGCCGATTTCGTCTGCGATTTGCAGGGCCTGGCTAATTTCTTCTTCAGTCAAATAATTCAAACGTTGAGCCAACATAACCTGTGTTTCCAATTCCGCTAGCGATCCCAAGGCTATGCCTAAAAAATGATTGAACTCCTTGCTTGAATTGCGCCCATGCCCCTCTGCAATGTTGGATGGAAGCGAAACCGCTGAGCGTTGCAACTGGCTGGAAAGGCCATAAGTTTCATGCTTTGGAAATCGCGCACTAAGCCGATAAACCTCTTCAGCCAAACGCATTGCCGCCTGCCACACTTTCAAATCACGATAGCCTGCCATAAATGGGCATTTCAGGGTTAAACATCTTGAGCATTCCGCCACATCAGATTTAACTAACGACTACCGCCTAACGACTAATCAATATGGTAATTCGGCGCTTCCTTGGTGATCTGCACGTCGTGCACATGCGATTCGCGTATGCCTGCGGAGGTGATCTCGACGAATTCGGCTTTGGTGTGCATGGTGGCGATGTCGGGGCAGCCGAGGTAGCCCATGCTGGCGCGAAGGCCGCCCATGAGCTGGTGGATCACAGCCAGCACGCTGCCCTTGTAGGGCACGCGGCCTTCCACGCCTTCCGGCACCAGCTTATCCTGGTTGCCTTCGTTGTCCTGGAAATAACGGTCGCTGGAGCCTTGCTGCATCGCGCCCAGGCTGCCCATGCCGCGATAGGATTTGTAGGAGCGGCCCTGGAATAACTCCACTTCGCCCGGCGCTTCTTCGGTACCCGCGAACAAGCCGCCCAACATCACCACATGCGCGCCTGCGGCAATCGCCTTGGAGATGTCGCCGGAATAGCGCACACCGCCATCGGCGATGAGAGGCACGCCGGTTCCGCCCAGCGCTTCCGCCACGTTCTGTATCGCCGTGATCTGCGGCACGCCCACCCCCGCCACCATGCGCGTGGTGCAGATGGAGCCGGGGCCGATGCCGACCTTGACGCCATCCGCGCCATGATCGAGCAGCGCCTTGGCCGCAGCACCCGTGGCAATGTTCCCGCCAACCACTTCAACCTGGGGGAAATTCTTCTTGACCCATTTCACTCGGTCCAACACCCCCTGGGAGTGGCCGTGCGCGGTATCCACGATCAGCACGTCCACCCCGGATTCCACCAACAGCGCTGCTCGCTCTTCAGTGCCCTCGCCCACACCAATTGCCGCGCCCACGCGCAGGTGGCCCAGGTCGTCCTTGCAGGCATTGGGGTGCTCGCTCGACTTCAAGATGTCCTTTACGGTGATCAGACCACGCAGTTCAAACGCATCGTTCACCACCAACACGCGCTCGATGCGGTTCTTGTGCATCAACGTGCGTGCTTCTTCACGGCTGGCGCTTTCCTTGACCGTAATCAGGCGATCGCGCGGCGTCATGATGTTCTTCACCGGCTGGTCGAGATTGCTTTCGAAGCGCAGGTCGCGGTTGGTGACGATCCCGACCAGGAGCTTGCCCTGCACCACCGGCAAGCCGGAGATTTTATGCTGGCGGGTGAGATTCAACACATCGCGCACAGTCATGTCCGGGGCGATAGTGACTGGGTCCTTCACCACGCCGCTCTCGAAGCGCTTGACCTTGGAGACCTCGGCAGCCTGCACTTTGGCGGGCATGTTTTTGTGCATGATGCCGATGCCGCCTTCCTGCGCCAGCGCAATCGCCAGGCGCGATTCGGTGACGGTGTCCATCGCGGCGGACAGCAAGGGTATATTCAGGGTGATGTTGCGAGTGAGCTGGGTGCGCAGACTGACATCGCGCGGCAGGACGTTGGAATGAGCCGGCAGCAGCAGGACATCGTCAAAGGTCAGCGCTTTCTGGATAATACGCATGGTGGACGCTTTCTGCAAAGCGAACATTATACACCACGTAGCGGCATCAATCCATTCCAGGCACCCTGTCCTGGGTGGCGCAAGGTCCGGCATCGGGGCATGATTCTATGGGAATCAGGGAAGGCTTGGGGGCTGAGTGGTACCATCCGGGTTGTCCCCAGCCACGGTTAACGGTATAGTTGCCAGCGACCATAATTACGGGACTCGAGAGCGATTTATGGTTGCAATGCATGCCGAGCCCGTTTTCTAGGAGACTGAAAATGAAATATTTCGTGGCGATCCTGTTAGCCCTTGCCAGTTTCAATACTTATGCAGGACTTACCAAGTGGGTGGATTCCCAAGGCGTGGTGCATTATACGGATGGCCCGGCTCCCGCCAACGTCAAATCTGAAAGCGTACGTACCACGACCTCATCTACAGCGCCTGCTGCGCCGGCTGCAGCTTCCGCCCCTGCCGCCCCTGCCGCCCCCAAAAACATTTTTGAGCGGGCAGCCGAGATGAAAAAGGAACAGAAAGCCAAGGATGAAGCCGCCCAAAAGGCCGCCCAGGAACAAGAACAAACCAATGCAAAATTGAAAAATTGCGAGTCAGCACGCGCGCAGTTGCAATCGCTGCAAAACGCGCCGCGCGTGACGGTCTATAACGAAAAAGGGGAACCTTCGTACCTGGACGATGCAGCGCGCCAGCAAAGAATAAATGAGGCGCAGGACGCGATTTCCAAATCCTGCAACTAGCTGGTTGCCGGTAGCGAAACTGGTTTCGCTGCCGGTTACGCCGCAGCCATCGTCTTATTGTCGTCGCTCATCCGCATCGCTTCTTCAATATCCACCGCCACTACATGCGATACGCCGCGCTCCTGCATGGTGACGCCGACCAGTTGCTTGGCCATCTCCATGGTGATCCGGTTGTGGCTGATGAAAACGAACTGGGTGTGCTCCGACATTTTTTCGATCAGCTTGCACAGGCGCTCGGTATTGGTGTCGTCCAGAGGGGCATCCACCTCATCCAGCAGGCAGAACGGTGCAGGATTGAGCTGGAACAGCGAGAAAACCAGCGCAATGGCGGTCAGCGCCTTTTCGCCGCCGGATAGCAGGTGGATGGAGGCGTTTTTCTTGCCCGGCGGATGCGCCATCACTTGCACGCCGCTATCCAGGATTTCCTCGCCGGTCAGAACCAGCCGCGCTTCGCCGCCGCCGAACAGGATGGGGAACATCTCGGCAAGGTGGCGGTTCACTTCGTCGTAGGTCGCCATCAGTAAATCGCGCGATTCCTTGTCTATACGGCGGATCGCGTCTTCCAGCGTAGCCATCGCCTCGGTCAGATCCTTGGACTGCGCGTCCAGGTAGGCCTTGCGCTCCTGTGCAGCCTGCAATTCCTCCAGCGCCGCGAGGTTCACCGCGCCCAGCGACTCGATGCCGGCCCCCAGCCGGTTCAGCTCATTCTGCAAGGCGCCCGCCTTGGCGCCTTCCAGCAATGGCACCAGGGCCGCTTCGTCCACGCCCTGCAGGTGTTCCGCCCACTGTTCGTATTGCAGGCGCGCTTCCTGTTCCTTGAGCGTAAGCTCGACGGATTTTTCACGCAGCGGATTGAGCTTCTGTTCGCACGCCATGCGCTCCTGTTCCAGCTTGTTCAGGTTGAGCGTGGCGTGCTCCAGCGCATTGCGCGCCTCGGCCAGCGCCTGTTCGCGTCCCTGGCGCTGTTCCAGCGCCTGCTGCAACTGCTGCTGGCTGCTGGCGTCTTCCAGCTTGGCCAGCTCTTCGCGATTCTGGGAAAGGGTATTTTCCAGTTGCGCCAGCGTTTCACCTGTCTGCTTGAGGTTATGCTCCAGGTCGGCGATTTTTTCCGCACAGGTCTTGGCGAAGAAGCGCGCTTCCTGCAGCTCGTGTTGCGCCTTCTGGGCGCGCTCGCGCTGCTCGCGCAGGCGTGATTCCGCCGCTGCCGCCTGCTGCCGCACCTGCTCGGCATCGGCAGCCTGTGACTCGATTTTCTCGCGCATGATCGCCATGCGTTCGGTGATTTCCTCCTGTTGGCGATGCTCGCCCGCAGCCTGTTCGGCCAATTCCTGCAATTCCTGGGAAATCTGCGCGGCGCGCTCGCTGCTGCGCTCGCTGGCCTGGTTCAGTTTCAGGATTTGCACTTGCAGCGCGTGCTGACGCTGCTGCATCTCGCTGCCCGCGCTGCGCAGCGGCGCAATGCGGCCTTCAATGGCGTGGTAATCATCTTCCGCCTTGGACGCCTGCTGCTTGCCCTGCTCCAGCGCCGCCTGCTGCTGCAGCGCCTGTTGCTGCAATTGCTCGATCTCGCGCTGACGCGCCAATACGCCATGCACCTGGCTGTCCGGAGCATGGAACAATACGCTGTGCGCACCTATCAGGTGGCCTTGCGGCGTGACGAACCATGCCCCGGCAGGCAGGCGTCCGCGCTGCTCAAGCGCCTGACCCAGGGTGTCCGCCGCATAAACTCCAGCCAGCCAATCCGCCACCACAGGCGCTGCCCGATCGTCCTGGCAGGTCACGAACCGCGATAGCGGGTTAAACTCTACGCCCTGCTGCACGGCAGCGTGTGCACCGTCCGGCGCGAACACTGCTAGCTTTGCGGGCGGAAAACCATTCCAGGAAGTGGCCTGCCTGAGGTCCGGAACGGCAATGGCGTTGATGCGCTCGCGCAGCACCGCTTCCAGCGCATTTTCCCAGCCCGCCTCGATACGGATGGATTGCCACAGGCGAGGCAACTTGTCCAGTTGGTGGTCGGCCAGCCATTGTTTCAGGTTCTTGTCATGATCGCCCTGTGACTGCAATTGCTGAAGTGCGGCGAGCCTGGCCTCGATTTGTCCCAGTTGCCGTTCCAGTTCCTGCGCGACGGTGCGCTTGTCGCGCCGCGCCGTGTCCGCGACAGGCAATTGTTCCTGCAATTGCGCCAGTTGCTCCTGTTGTGCGCGATGCTCTTCTTCCAATTCGGCGGCTTGCTGTTGCGCCTCTGCCAGCGCATTGGTGTCGGGGCGCGGCAAATTATCCTGCTCCAGCAACAAGCGTGAGCGGCGTCCGTCCAACTGCTGCACATTGCGCAGAATATGTTCGCGCTGCGTTTCGGCCAACTGCAATTGCTGCTGCTGCACGAGATGCTCGCGTTGAGCGGCGTTAAGCTGCTCCTGCGCTGCGCGTGCCGCCTCTTCTGCCTGCGGCAAATCCTGCGCTTCATTGCCCTCACGGTTTTCGCACACTTCGACCCGAACCGCCGCGTCCTGCCGTTGCCCGGTCCAGTGCTCCAGCAGGCCTTGCACGCCCTGCAACTGCTTGCGCTGTTGCTCGATCTGGGCTTCCGCGTTGGCGATCTGGTGGGACAGGCGGGTGCGCTGGTCATTCAGGTGCGCAATATGCTGCTCCAGCCGCGCGATCTCGGCATTTACGGCATACAGTTCGCCCTGCTTGCCATGCAGCGCATCGGAAAGCTGGTAATGACCGCTGCGTGAACTTTCAAGCTGGCTTTCCACTTCGCGCAGGCGCGCGGTCTCGGCTTCCAGCTCAGTCTTGGCTTTCTCGATCTGATTGGCGATGCGCGCGCGGCGTGTCTCCGCATCCTGCTTGTTCACCAGCCACAGCAGGTTTTGCGTGTTGGAGCGCTGCGCTTCCAGCTCGCGGTATTTTTTCGCCACTTCGGCCTGTTCGCCAAGGTGCGTCAGCTGCTTTTCCAGTTCCTGGCGGATGTCGTCCACGCGCAGCAGGTTCTCGCGCGTATCGCCAATGCGCAGCTCGGTCTCGCGGCGGCGGTCTCGGTACTTGGAGACCCCGGCGGCTTCCTCCAGAAACACGCGCAATTCTTCCGGCTTGGCCTCGATGATGCGCGAGATCATGCCCTGCTCGATGATGGCGTAGGCGCGCGCGCCCAACCCGGTGCCGAGAAAAATATCGGTGATGTCCTTGCGGCGGACGTGTTGGTTGTTGATGAAATAGCTGGATTCGCCGTCACGCTGCAGCACGCGCTTAATGGCGATTTCGGCATAGCTCGACCATTGCCCGGCAGCCTTGCCCAGGCTGTTGTCGAAAATCAGCTCCACGCTGGCGCGCGACACCGGCTTGCGCTTGTCAGAGCCGTTGAAAATCACGTCCTGCATGGATTCGCCGCGCAGGGCGGCGGCGCGCGACTCGCCCAGCACCCAGCGCAGGGCGTCTATAACGTTGGATTTGCCGCAGCCGTTGGGGCCGACAACGCCCACGAGCTGACCCGGCAAGGCAATATGTGTGGGGTCAACGAAAGATTTGAACCCGGCTAGCTTAATGTGGGAAAGGCGCAATTGGAATCAGGCAAACGTTTTATAATCATGCCATTTTAACCTAATCGTAACAAGGCTCAAAATGACCACCCAACCCACTAAAACATTGGAAACTTTTCCCAATCCCCAGCCCGGGCGGGACTACCATATCCACATGGAAATCCCGGAATTTACCTGCTTATGCCCCAAAACCGGCCAGCCGGATTTTGCCACCCTGATCCTCGATTACATCCCGGACCAGACCTGCGTCGAGCTCAAGAGCCTAAAACTCTATATCTGGTCGTTCCGCAACGAAGGCCATTTTCACGAGGATGTCACCAACCGCATCCTCGACGACCTGACCGGCGCGACCCAACCCAGATTCATGCGCCTTACCGCCAAGTTCTACGTGCGCGGCGGGATTTTCACCAACGTCGTGGCGGAACACCGCAAGCCCGGCTGGCAGCCGCAGGCGGTGGTGGATTTGGCGAGGTTTGAGGGGCAGTCGAATACGCGTGGGTAAACCATCATCGCTTCAACATAAAGGGGCATTCAATGATTTTTGACTGGACTATTAAGATTACAGACATCGCCATAGTATTCGCAACGATTCTTGGTCCGATATTTGCGGTGCAAGCGCAAAAGTATTTAGAAAAAGGCCGCGAGATTAAACAGCGCAGAGCATGGCTATTCAGGACTTTGATGGCTACCAGAGCAACCACGTTATCCCCTACGCATGTAGAAGCATTGAACGCCATCCCAATAGAATTTTATGGAAACGATAAAGGTCTGAAAACCATTATCGACAAATGGAAAACATATCTTAATCACCTTTGCAAGGACACAGCAGCATCCGGATGGGGGGAAAAGCGGGTTGAATTGTTCGTGGACTTACTCCAATCGATGGCGGATTTTTTGGGGTATGAGTTCAATACCGTCGAAATTACAAATGAAATCTACCACCCAAAGGGACATGAAGGAATTGAAACGGATCAAGAAATGATCCGCAGAGGATTGGCCCTGCTCCTTAGTGGAAAACTTGCCCTGCCGATGGAGGTAAGGAGTTTTCCTTCAGACCCAGCAGCTTTAAAAGAACAAGACGAACTGCGTCGATTACTGCTACGTTGGTTAAATGGTGAAGCTTCAGTCGCCGTTGACGTTAACCAGCCAAATAAAAAAGACTAAGAGCTTATCCGTAAATAACGTATAATGCCCTCCCCATGATTCCAACGAACGGGGGCGAAGATGGGCAAGGCAAAATCATGGGAAGTGACGGATGAATTCTGGAAGCGCGTAAAGCCACTGGTGCCAGTGCGCACGCGG
>JBGPSQ010000096.1:0-10090 GCA_041490205.1 Gallionellaceae bacterium | reverse complement strand
GGCGTCTGCTGGCCGTCGAGGAAGCGTTGCAGGTCGAAGGGATGCGATGCGCCATGCACCAGCTCCACTTCCATCTTGAGTTGCTCGATCTCCAGCGGGAAACGCTCGGCCAGCACCGGGTTGTCGATACCTTTTATAACTTCCACCTCGCCGTCGGCGCGTTCTTCGCCCGGCGTAAACAACAGTATCTCGTCGCGCAGCAGGTGATACACACCACGGAAGGTTTTGCCCATGCCGACCGGCCAGGTCACCGGCGCACACTGGATCTTCAGCACCGACTCGACTTCATCCAGCAGTTCCAGCGGATCGCGCACCTCGCGGTCCATCTTGTTCATGAAGGTGATGATGGGCGTGTCGCGCATGCGGCACACGTCCAGCAGCTTGATGGTCTGTGCTTCCACACCTTTGGCAGCATCGATCACCATGAGCGCCGAATCCACGGCGGTGAGCACACGATAGGTATCTTCGGAAAAGTCCTGGTGGCCAGGTGTATCGAGCAGGTTCACCACATGGTCGCGGTACTCGAACTGCATCACCGAGCTGGCGACCGAGATGCCGCGCTGCTTTTCAATTTCAAGAAAATCGGAGGTGGCGTGGCGGCCGCTCTTGCGCGCCTTCACCGTCCCCGCCATCTGAATCGCGCCGGAGAACAGCAACAGCTTCTCGGTAAGCGTCGTCTTGCCCGCATCCGGGTGGGAAATGATGCCAAAAGTGCGGCGGCGCGCCACCTCGCGCGCGATCTGGGCGATTGGCGCGGCAGTGGGTTCTTTAGCGTTTTGTTCCTGTTCGGCGGACATGGGGCATGCTTCTTGAAAAAAGTCCGCAATTTTAAAGGTTTGAGGGGGGAATGTCTAACGGTTAGACGGTGGTGCAGCAGCCACAGATTGAGGTGAGCTTGCGAACCCCAGCCTTGTAGCGCAGATTTACGAAACCAGACCTTGATCTTTCGGAATGCGTTTTTGGAAGGCATCCCATTCCGCGTTGCTCAAAAAGCCGCACAGATAGAATGCGCCGCAAAGACCAAGGGCGAAGCCACGGTTTTCCGGCGTGTCTAATGACGTGAGGGCGTCTTCGATCACATCGAGCGCCATGCGTTTATCAAAATAATCCATTTCAAGAAGCCATAGGTCGAAGAAGTTCTATTCTACGATAAACGTAGAGTTTTGTGTTGAAAAATCTACGAATATCGCAGGCATGGTTAAGCCCAAGTCTCCCAAATCCTTATTCGGTCGCCGCCTGCGTGAAGCCAGAGAAAGTGCAGGCATTTCACAATATAAACTCGGCGTGATAATCGGCTTCGACGAAGGCTCTAGCAGCGCAAGAATGAGCAGGTATGAAGCCGGAATACACTCGCCACCCTTCCAGGTGGCGGAGCAAATTGCCAAGAAGCTAAAGCTTCCGGTTGCTTATTTCTATTGCAGTGACGATAGGCTGGCAGAAATTATGCGGCTTTATCACTTGACACATGAGAAGGGACGAGCGGCAATCCTTGAATGCGCCATCCATCAGACAGGGTTCGAGTTCGTAAAATGAACTCGCGGTCTCACTCCAGTACCGTAGATCGGGTTAACGGGTTCATCGCGTAACCAGACCGGGCAAGTTGTTCGTAGCACCCATGCACTGTCGGGTTACGCTACGCTAACCCGAACTGCAAAACTTTACTTCCGGGTGTATATTATCCCTGCGCATACAGACCAATAATGTCGAACCCATGCTTTACTCTGCACTGAAGGTCATCATCTCGGCACTGCTGATCGTCGCCATCTCCGAGATCGCCAAGCGCTCCACCGGGTTTGCGGCCCTGGTGGCCGCCCTTCCGCTGACTTCGCTGCTGGCCTTTATCTGGCTGCACATGGAGGCCGCCCCTCCCGAGAAGATCGCCGATCTTTCCAGCCAGATTTTCTGGCTGGTGCTTCCTTCGCTGCTGCTGTTTCTGCTGCTGCCGCTCATGCTCAAGCATGGCCTTGGCTTCTGGGTGAGCCTTGGCTTATCCGTTACGGCCACGGCTGGCTGCTATCTCGCGCTGCTGCCCTTGCTGCGCCGCATGGGGGTGGGCATATGAAACGCATTTTGGCCGCAATCTTGTGGTTCTTCTCCGTGGCAAGCATTGCCCATGCTTACACGCCACAGGAAGGAGACATCATATTCCAGACATCTCTTTCCAAACAAAGCATTGCCATACAAATCGCCACCAACTCCCCGTACAGCCATGTGGGGATCGTCTTGTTCCGGAAAGGCCAGCCTTATGTATTCGAGGCCGTGCAGCCGGTAAAGTACACGCCGCTCAAGTCCTGGCTGGCTCGCGGCAAAGATGGGCGCTACGTGGCGAAAAGAACCAAACAGCAGCTTACCGAAAGCAGCATCGCAATACTCCATCAGCAAGCGCAAAAATTTGCCGGCAAACCTTATGACCTGACATTTGAATGGTCCGACACGCGCATGTACTGCTCCGAGCTTGTGTGGAAGCTATATAAGGCAGCGGGAATCGAGCTTGCGCCTTTGTCCAAGCTGGGCAGCTTCAACCTGAACGATCCTGTGGTGAAGAAGATATTGAGGCAGCGCTATGGCGACAAAGTGCCGCTTGACGAGCCCGTGATTGCGCCATCGGCATTATTCGATTCTCCGCTGCTCATCACAGTCGCGGAAGGTACCGCCCCTTAGCCCGTTAAGTCTAAGTAGGATGGGAGGAGCGCAGCGATACCCATCGCGCATGTTGAATATATGATGGGTATCGCTGCGCTCCACCCATCCTACTCACTGCTCCCTTTCTTTAAACCTGTGAACGCTTGACAAGCATCCCGCAACAGGTGTAGTTTACCATCTAGTTAATTAACAAAATGGTTACTCACAATGTCACCTGACCGACTGGATGCAACTTTCTCGGCGCTCGCCGACCCCACCCGCCGCGCGATTCTTGCGCGCCTTGCCCTGGGCGAGACTTCGGTTGCCGAGCTTGCCGCGCCCTTTTCCATCAGCCCGCCCGCCATCACCAAGCATCTCAAGGTGCTGGAGCACGCGGGGCTGATTTCGCGCAGCCGCCACGCCCAATGGCGGCCCTGCAAGCTGGAGGCCGCGCCCTTGCGTGAGGTATCTGATTTTGTGGAGCATTACCGCCAGTTCTGGGAGCAGAGTTTCGACCGTTTGGATGCTTACCTTCAAACTCTGCAAGCCTCGCCAACCTTAGAAATGAAGGATAAGAAAAATGGACGCAAAAAACGTTAGCGCCTCGACCGCACATGAATTTGTAATCTCCCGCACCTTCAACGCGCCGCGCAAGCTGGTGTGGAAGGCATGGACAGATCGCGAGGAATTGATGAAATGGTTTGGCCCGAAAGGCTGCACGCTGCCGCACGCCAACATGGACTTTCGCCCTGGTGGAATTTTTCACTACATGATGCTCACGCCGGACGGCAAGGAGATGTGGGGCAAGTGGACATTCCGGGAAATCGTGGCGCCCGAGAAATTGTTGCTGGTCAACTCGTTTTCCGATGCGCAGGGCGGCATCACGCGCCACCCCCTTTCGGACAGTTGGCCCCTGGAGACGCTTTCCACCACCACCTTTGAGGAGCGCTCAGGCAAGACGACGATCACCATCCACTGGTCGCCCCTGAATGCCAGCGCGCAGGAAATCAGCACCTTCAATGGCGCACACGAAGGCATGCAGACGGGCTGGAGCGGCACATTCGAACAACTGGAAGCCTATCTGGCGCAAGCATAAGGACAAGGAGAAATATCATGGACATGGCAAAGAAAAATACCACGAGTACCGCAGACCGTGAAATTGTCGTTACGCGCGTCTTTGATGCGCCGCGCGAACTGGTGTGGGAGGCGTGGACCGATCCCCGGCACGTAGTGCACTGGTGGGGGCCGAACGGCTTCACCACCACCATCGAGAAAATGGATGTAAGGCCGGGCGGGGTCTGGAAGCTGGTCATGCACGGCCCCGATGGCACGAACTACCCCAACAAAAGCGTATTCACCGAAGTGGTGAAACCCGAGCGCATCTGTTTTTTCCACAGCGGCAGCAAAGAAGGCGACGACGTGGAATTTGAAGCGACGTGGACCTTTGAAAATGTTGGCGGCAAGACCAGGGTGACCATGCGCGGGATATTCCCCACGGCAGCGGCGCGCGACAAGGCTATCAAGGTATATGGCGCACTCGAGGGTGCGCACCAGACACTGGCACGCCTGGCGGGCTATCTGCCGGAAATCGGCAGCGGCAAGGCGAGTGTTGCCATTACCCGGATTTTCAACGCACCGCGCGAGCTTGTATGGAAAGCATGGACCGACCCGAAGCAAATGGCGCAATGGTGGGGGTCGCACGAGTTCACCGCGCCCCTGTGCGAGCTGGACTTGAGGCCCGGCGGGGCGATTTTGATCCACATGCGCGGCCCGAAAGGCTCGCCGTTCGACATGATCCTGCCGATGAAAGGCATGTTCCACGAAGTCATCGCGCCCGAGCGGCTGGTTTTTACCAGCAGCGCATTCCATGACGAGGCAGGCATTCCGCAACTCGAAGCGCTCAACACCGTGACCTTCGAGGATTACAATGGCAAAACGCGGCTCACCGTGCACGCAGTGGTGGTCAAATCCACGCCTGCGGTGGCAGGTGCTATCGCCGGCATGGAACAGGGCTGGACGCAAAGCCTGGAGAAACTCGCTGCTCATATCGAGGAACATGCATGAATGGGGCGAAGCCAACAGAGATCGTAATCTCGCGCACGTTCAACGTGCCGCGCGAATTGGTATGGAAAGCATGGACCGACCCCCAACACGTCATGCAGTGGTGGGGGCCAAAGGAATTCAAAAATTCCTCCTGCAAATCCGACTTGCGCGTAGGCGGTGCTTTCCATTTAAACATGTGCGCCCCGGACGGCAACACCTATCCGTGCAAAGGCATCTTCCGGGAAATCGTCGAGCCGGAGCGCATCGTTTACGACAGCGAGGCAGACGAGGGCCATCCTTGCGGCGCTGGCCTGCCGCCGCGTTCGCTGGTGACAGTTACCTTTACCGGGCACGGCAACAAGACCACGCTGACGCTGCACACCCGATTTGAATCGGAAGCGCGCCGCGATGCTGCCAATTTGGCTGGATACAGCGTCAGTTGGGGCGAGACACTGGAACGGCTTTGCCGAAGCCTTGAAATAATTACCCGCCCAAAAAACACGACATATGGAGAACCATCATGATTAAAATCATACTCATCGCCGTCTTCATCATCCTCGCTATCGTCCTCATCTACGCCGCGACCAAGCCGGACACTTTTCATGTCGAACGCTCCATCAGCATCAAGGCACCGCCGGAAAAGATATTTCCATTTATCAACGATTTTCATCTATGGAATGAATGGACGCCGTACAACAAAGACCCCGCGATGAAAAAGATTCTCAGCGGAAGTGCCAGCGGCAAAGGCGCGGCTTACGCATGGGAGGGGAACAAAGATGTCGGCAAAGGAGACATTACGATCACCAGTACCACACCACCCAATAAAGCCGAGTTCGACCTGCACATGATCGAGCCGTTTGAGGGGCACAATACGGTCGTATTCACGCTCCATGCCGCAGGCGATGCCACCAATGTCACCTGGAGCCTGGATGGCACGCAGAATTTCATCGCGAAGATATTGGGGATGTTTTTAAATATGGATAAAATGGTCGGGAAGGATTTCGAGGTCGGTCTCGGCAAGCTAAAATCCATTGCGGAAAAGTGAGGAGACGATCCTGAATTTCCGGGCACATCGCTTGCATGCGTTAATGTCGATTTGACATTGAGTTATTCGACTATGGACTGAAAAAATCGCTTCAAACCGGAATGATGTATATCTAAATAAACCTTAGGGAGAAAACCATGGAAAGCAAAGAAAAAGCAGTGCTGGATGCAATGAAAAAAGCAGGCAAGCCCGTCAAGGGCGGTGAAGTAGCCGCAGCGACAGGCATGGACGCAAAAGAAGTCGGCAAGATCATTGCCGGACTGAAGAAGCAGGGAAAGGTCACTTCGCCCAAGGTCTGTTATTACGTACCGGCGAAGTAACCGCGGCGGTTGGAGCGGATCGCACGCGGGGTGAGCCTGGGGAAACGCTACATAAGCCGTCATTCCCGCGAAGGCGGGAATCCAGCGTTTTAAATGACTGGGTTCCCGCCTTCGCGGGAACGACAAAACCAAACTCATTTGGTGTTTCCTTGGCATAGCATCTGCAAGCTGCGCCACTCAAAGACAGGAGGTGCATATCATGAGAAAAATAATTTTTCAAAATATGGTCTCGCTGGACGGTTACTTCGAGGGGCCGAACCGTGAGCTGGATTGGCACCTGGTGGACGACGATTTCAACGACTACGCCGCCGACCTGCTCGACTCGGTAGATACGCTCATTTTCGGGCGGGTAACATACCAGCTCATGGCCGGATACTGGCCCTCCCCTGAGGCGCTGACCAACGACCCGGTGATTGCGGCGAAGATGAACAGCCTGCAGAAAGTGATTTTTTCGCGCACGCTAACCCAGGCGGGATGGAGCAACACCCGGCTGGCACAAGCAGACCCCGTGACAGAAATCCAACGGCTGAAACAGCAGCCCGGCCGAGACATGGCGATATTCGGAAGCTCCGATTTGACCGTGAGCCTGATGGGCGCTGGCCCGATGGGGGCTGGCCTGGTGGACGAATACCGCATCTTCATCGCCCCCGTATTTTTGGGCAGCGGCAAGACCTTGTTGCACGGCCTGCATGAACGGCTGAACCTGCACCTGATCGGGTCCAGGGTATTCAAATCCGGGCTGGTGTTGCTTTGTTACAAGCCTGACCAGAAGACTTGAGCGCCATTTGCGCTGAGCCCCTTGAACGGAAAACGAAATCGTCACTCTGCAAACGCTGCACTCGTAGGTGCGAATTCATTCGCACAAAACTATGCAATAGCGAATTCGCTCAAGCCACACTCAGGCAAGCGTGCGAATGAATTCGCACCTACAGGTGGCAACTGAATCCGTTCGCCCTGAGCCTGTCGAAGGGTGAACACTCCTCCGTTCATGGCTCGGCAAGCTCACCACGAACGGAGGGCTTAGCGCCCAATAAAAAATCGCCCAAGCGGGGGGCGCCTGGGCGATCAGAGTTTGACCATCCCCTTAAAGAGGGGGAAAAGGGGATGGCCAGGCTCAACCTTGCTTTATGCTCAGTCCTTCTTCTCCGGTGTTGCGCCTGCCTCGCCGGAATCCTTGCACTTGCCGCCGCAGCAGCCGCTCATTCCGGCCTGAAACTTCTCGCGCTCTTCCGGCGACATGTGCGCCCAGCGGTGGCGGTGCCAGCGCCCGTGGCAGCCATGGCCGCGCAGCCCGCCGAACAATATCTTGCTCAACACCAGCACGCCCAGGGCTTGCACATAGCCGATCTCGTGCACGCCATCAAACAGCGCGGGCAGCAGCCAGTTCCACAGCAGCATCACCACATAACCCAGTGCCGCGATACCGGCCAGCACCAGGGGGACCATCGCCAGGCATTTCGTCCAGCATCTCGTTTTGCAGTTCATTCCCATGTTATTTCTCCATCAAAAAATATAAATTCAGGGTTAAGCTTGTTGTCAAACGGGGCGCTCCCTCACCCCAACCCCTCTCCCGGAGGGAGAGGGACTTTACCCCCTTCCCCCGCCGGGGGAAGGGCTGGGGATGAGGGAGCACGCTCGACTAGCTTGCCTCGAAGCGTGGTGAAACCAACACAATTGCAGTCTCAAGTTAAATCAAATTCATCATAAATCGCCCGCAGCCGCGCTTGCAGATGCTGCACCGCATAGCGCTTGCGCGCCAGCAGGGTATTCACGCCCACCCCGCTTTCCGCCGCCAGCTCCTTGAAACTGCGCCCTTCCAGCTCATGGGCGATGAACACATCGCGTTGCGCCGCAGGCAGCTCATCCAGCGCCGCATGCACTTCCTCCATCAGCACCGACCGCGCATAGGCCGCTTCCGGCCCGGCATCCGGCGAGGGCAGCACCTCATCCAGCCAGAATTGTTCGCCCTCCTCGCCCGTCAACTCGGCCAGCGGCTCTTCCCGCTTCTTGCGGAAGCGGTCAACGATACGGTTGCGCGCCACCCGATAAAGCCACGCCCCAACCTGCTCGATGGAATCCGGCAGGCGGTAAGCCTCCACGAACTCAAAGAACACATCCTGCATAATGTCCTCTGCCTCGCTCGGATCCGGCACGCGCCGCCGGATAAAATTCCGCAGCCGCCCGCGCTCGCGGGTAACAGTCTCGGCAATGCGTTTATCCTGTTCAGCCATCAACTCGCCGGGGGTAAGTGTGGTATCCATACCTGTTTAGACGTATCAGGAATGGAAATATTGTAGGAATTGTGAAATAAGATGGCATTCAGGTAGGTCGGGTTAGCGCAGCGTAACCCGACGGAGGAGGATGGTTATACCCTCGAATGTCGGGTTACGCTGCGCTAACCCGACCCACAAAGCTATTTTCAGGGTGATGAACTTGCGCTCCTCGAATTTTCAGCCTGCTTTAAAGCCGATTCTTCGTTGATGCGCACCTTAATTCGATCAACTTCCTTTGCGTCGTCTGAATCTTTCGTCAGAGAATAGATTTCCTCATATTTCTTCAAGGCGTCATCCAGCTTGCCCGTTACTTCGTCGTACACCGCCAGGTTATACATGGCCGCCACGCGATCCTGCTGCTTCCCGCTGCTCAGGGCGGCGTTCCAATTCTGGACGGCTTCCTGCCAGTTGCCTTGTTCTGCCGCCTTATTCCCATTTTTGATCTGATCAGACCATCTTTGCCGCAACGTGCGCTGTTCCGTGACGTAATACGGGGCAATCTTTTGAAGGACTTTGTCGTGGGTATCTGCAAGCACCTCCAGCACCACCCCAGTAGTGCCCCCTGCTTGGCCGCGCACCTCTGCTTCAGAAGCGCCATTCCAGCTCCTTTGCAAATCAGCGGAAACCTTGGAGCTCCCGAGCACCTTGCCGCTCTTGTCAGTCACATGAAAAACGACGGTCGCGTTCGCCGTACGCGCCAGGGTGTAGGTCTTGATCGTTACGCTGCCGGTCTTTTGCTCGGATTCCGTCACGTGATCGGAAACGTGATAATCCAAGCCTCCGTCAATTCTGACGTTGGCCGCATCGCTGTCACTGATTTGAAAATAGCCATTCCGCGCGATGGCCGCTGCCAACCCCTGGCGGTGTGCATCCTGCAAACTGGCACGATCCGGCTCAACAAACCCGCCCACAACAACATCTCCCACGAAATCCAACAATATGTTTCTGCTTAAATTCAAATTCACCCCGCCCTGAACGGTAAATTTTTCGATTTTTACGGTCTTGACTGCACCCAGGCCTAATTCCGGCGCATGCCTTACATTAACTTGCACGGTTGAAGCACATCCGGCAAGGCTAATTGCACCAAGCAAAAACAACATGCTTTTTTTCAGAAACCCCATGTACTCATCCCCTGTAACACACACGCAAAAGACAACGCCCAAAGCGGCTGGCCCAATGACAAATTTACATCGGCCCCCGAGCACCATGCACGCCGAACATGATGGAGCACCAGCCATTCGACCATGCCCTCAGAAAACGTCCGCCAAGTCGCTGGCTATGTCGAAGGGTTGAACCACGCCCCCTCCGTTCGTGACGAACCGTTCGCCCTGAGCCCGTCGAAGGGTGAACAAGGCCGAAGAGCCGAACGGCCTCACCCCTACTTCAACAACGGATGATCCTCCGGCAACTGCTTCACATACCAAAGCGTCAACTTATGCCTTATGGTCTTCTCCGCAACCTGCTCTTCCGGCAAAGGCACTATCACCTTATCGTGCACCAGCAGCCGGTAGATGTATAAAAGCTTCTCGCTCGCCCTATCGCCCGGCTCAAATTGAACCACGCCCCGCCCCTCGGCATATTTCACGCCCGCGATCATCGCCTCCTTGAACAGAGCCGCTTCGTTTTTCAATTTCTTCATGCCGAACTCCGATATTTTGACTTAAGGAAACGCCGATTAAGAACTTATCCGTAAATAATATTAACCTTTAACGGTACCTTGCGGAACGCGATGATTGCGGCGGCCAGGTGATTCAGGCCAATGAAACTGCGTTCCAGCTTTTCATAGC